>CANRLK010000036.1 GCA_947631465.1 uncultured Clostridia bacterium | reverse complement strand
GCTCGAAAGAATGGAAGAGAGCGGCGAGTTTGACCTGCTTCCCAAAAAGGAAGTGCTCGGGCTCAAAAAGGAGATGGAAAAGCTCCGCGAGAACTTGGGCGGTATCCGCAACATGCGCTCCCTTCCGGGGCTTCTGTTCGTCGTCGATCCCCATGAAGAGGACATCGCGGTCGCCGAAGCGCGCAAGCTCCATATCCCGATCGTCGCGATCACCGATACCAACTGCGATCCCGACCTCATCGACTATGTGATCCCGGGAAACGACGACGCGATCCGCGCGATCAAGCTCATCTCTTCGGTCATTGCAAACGCGGTCATCGAGGCAAACCAGGGCGAGACGTTCGAGGCGGCAAGCGAGAGCGAAGCCCCCGAAACGGAAGAGACGACGGAAGCCGCTGCGCCCGATACGGACGCACCCGCGGCTGAGGAATAATTTTCGATCATTGAAGGAGAATAACGTTATGGCAGAATTTACCGCAAAAGACGTAATGACGCTCCGCGAACAGACGGGCGCGGGCATGATGGATTGCAAAAAGGCACTCACCGACGCAAACGGCGACATGGAAAAAGCCGCGGAGTTGCTCCGCGAAAGAGGGATCGCCAAAGCCGCCAAGCGCGCGGGCAAGATCGCGGCGGAGGGCGTCGTCTACGCCCTCGTCGAAAACGGAACGGGCGTTCTCATCGAGATCAACTGCGAATCCGACTTCGTCGCAAAGGGCGAACGTTTCCTCTCGCTTTGCAACGCGGTCGCAAAGGTCGCGGCGGAGAAAAAGCCCAAGGACGTCGAAGCGCTCCTTAAAGAGGACATGGGCGGCAAGACGGTCGATACGTTCATCCAGGAACAAGTCGGCGTGATCGGCGAGAAGATCTCCGTCCGCCGCTTCACCGTGTACTCCTGCGCGGGACACATCGAGACGTATATCCACATGGGCGGAACGATGGGCGTCATGCTCAACTTCGCCTGCAAGGACAGCGAGGCGGTGCGCGAGCTTGCGCATGACATCGCCCTCCACGTCGCTTTCACGAAGCCCCTCTACACCTTCGCTTCCGAAGTCTCCCAAGAGACGATCGAAAAGGAAAAAGACATCCTCAAAAAGGAAGTCATGAACGAGGGCAAGCCCGAAGCGATCGCGGAAAAGATCGTCCTCGGCAAGATCAAGAAGTTCTATGAGGAGAACTGCCTCATGGAGCAGAAGTTCATCAAGGACGACACGGTGACGGTCAAAGAACTCATCGAGCGCGCGGAAAAGACGGCGGGCAAGATCGAACTCAAAGAGTTCTGCTTCTATGTCATGGGACAAGGGCTCGAAAAGAAGAGCGAAGATCTGAGCGAAGAAGTCGCAAAGCAAGTCGAAGCGATGAAAAAGTAAGTCAAAACCGAGTTTTATGCGGCGCGCGGGATCCTTTTCCGCGCGCCGCTTTGTATTCTTTTAATTTTTCGCCTGAAAATGGAAGAAGCGGTTGATTTTTCCGAAGGAATGTGTTATACTGAAAAAAATCATTCTGCGGGAGTATGGTATGGAGCCCAAGTATAAACGCATATTACTCAAACTTTCCGGCGAAGCGCTGGCGGGCGAACAGAAATTCGGACTAAACGAAGCGGTCGTCTCACGGGTCGTGGATCAGCTTGTCAAAGTTCATTCCATGGGCGTGGAGATCGCGCTCGTCATCGGGGGCGGCAACTTCTGGCGGGGCAGGCAGGGCACGCAGATGGACCGCACGACCGCCGATCACATGGGCATGCTCGCGACCGTGATGAACGCGCTTGCCATGATGGACGCCATCGAGCGCAAGGGCATCCCCACGCGGGTGCAGACCGCGCTCAACATGGTCTCCCTCGCAGAGCCCTATGTGCTTCGGAAGGCGCTCCACCACTTTGAAAAGGGCAGGATCGTCATCATGGCGTGCGGGACGGGAAACCCCTACTGCTCGACGGACACGGCGGCAGCGCAGCGCGCCTGCGAGATCGGCGCGGACGTTTTGCTCATGGCAAAGAATGTGGACGGCATTTACGACAGCGACCCCCGCGAAAACCCCAACGCAAAGAAATACGAAAAGCTGACGTTCTCCGACATCTTGAACAAGAATCTTAAAGCGATGGACGCGACCGCCGCCACGATGTGTATGGAGAACAACATTCCCGTGCTCGCGTTTGCGCTCGGCGAAGAGGATTCCATCCTCCGCGCGGTCTGCGGCGAAAATCTCGGCACGCTGATCTCGGTCGATTGAGATCATCATCAAAACGACTATTTATTTAAGAGAGGGATATTTTATGGATAACGAAAAATTGGAAGAGATCTTTTTGACGCTCGAAGATAAATTCGAGAAGGCTCTCAGCGTATTGAAGGACGAATTTGCGTCCATCCGCGCGGGCAGAGCGAACCCTCACGTTCTCGACAAGATCCAGGTCGAAGCCTACGGCGGGATGAGCCCCTTGCAGCAGCTCGGCAACATCGCAGTGTCCGATGCAAGGTGTCTCGTCGTCTCCCCTTGGGACAAATCGCTTTTGAAGGCCATCGAAAAGGCGATCTTGGCGTCGAACATCGGGATCAATCCCACGAACGACGGCAACGTCATCCGACTCGTCTTTCCCGAGCTCACCGAAGAGCGCCGTCGCGAGCTCGTAAAGCAGGTGCGCAAGCTGGGCGAGGAAGCAAAGGTCGCCGCGCGCAACATCCGCCGCGAGGCGATGGACGGCATCAAAAAGCTCAAAAACGGCAAGGAGATCTCCGAGGACGAGGCGTCCAATGCGGAGCAGGACGTTGAAAAGCAGATCGCAAAGACGACGGAAGAGATCGACAAGATCGTCGGCGCGAAGGAAAAGGAGCTTCTCACCGTCTGATGGACGAAAGAAACGGGCAACGTTTGCCGCGCCATGTGGCGATCATCATGGACGGGAACGGACGCTGGGCGAAAAAGCGGCTCTTGCCGCGGAGCGCGGGACACGGCGCAGGCTTAAAACGCATGATCGCGCTTTGCGACCATGCCTTTTCGCGCGGGATCAAGACCATCACCCTCTTCGCCCTCTCGACCGAGAACCTCTCCCGCCCCCAGGACGAGCTCGACGCGCTCTTCGAGCTGTTTCGGGAATATTTCCGAAAAAATCTCGACAATCTGATCCGCAAAAACATCGCCTTGAAGGTCATCGGCGATCTCACTCTTCTGCCCGAGGACATCCAAGCCCTCGCAAGAGGCGGGGAAGAGGCGACAAAGGACGGCACGGCGGGCACGCTCGTGCTTGCGATCGCCTACGGCGCGCGGGCGGACATCCTCTCTGCGGTCAACAAGGCGGTGCGCGCGGGAAAAGAAGTGACCGAACAGGAATTTTCCGCGCTCCTGAGCACTTCCGCCCTTCCCGAACCCGATCTTCTGATCCGAACGGGCAAGGAAAAGCGGATCTCCAACTTCCTGCTCTACGAACTCGCCTATACCGAACTGTATTTTTCCGACAAAATGTTCCCTGCCTTCACGGACAGGGACTTTGACATTGCGATCGAGGACTTCTCCTCGCGCGAAAGACGATACGGAAAGGTCTGATCTATGCTGAAACGGCTTTTGACGGGAATTGTATATCTTGCGGTCCTCCTTGCATTCTATCTTGCAAGGGTGTTGCTGCAAGACCAATTTTGGGGCATGCTGCTCTTCGATCTTCTCATCCTGCTCTTCGCCCTTTGCGGCACGTTCGAAATGGTGCGGGCATTCCAAGATCGGCTTTGCGGCTTGCAAAAGGCGCTTGTCATGATTTTTTCGGCGGCGCTTCTGCTTTGCTATTCCCTTTCGGACATTGCCTTCAAATTTTTCTCGGCAAAAGACGTCGCCTTCCCCGCCGTGTTTGCGGCGACTGTCGGCGCAGCCGCAGTTCTCCTTGCGGTCCTCGTCGTAAGGCATGAAAAGACCTCGCTCGAATCGGTGGGCTTTTCCCTGCTCGCCCTTTTGTATCCGTCCGTGTTTCTCTTGACGCTCAGCGCGGTCAATCATATGCCCCTCGGCGCACTCGGGCTCTTGTTCGTCTTTGCGATCTGTCCGTTCGCGGACTGCTTCGCCTTCGTGTTCGGCGTGCTCTTCAAGAAAAAGCTCCCGAGAAAGATGGCGCCCCATGTCAGCCCGCATAAGACGGTCATCGGCGGGATCGGCGGGATCTTGGGCGGCGCATTGGGCGCGGTCTGCATTTTCTTCGCCTATTACGGACTCGTCGCGCGCACCGACTTCCCCTACCAAAACCTCGCTTGGTTTGTCCTTCTCGGCGTGATCGTCTCGGTCTTTGCAGAATTCGGCGACCTCGTCGAGAGCGCGCTCAAACGCAAGATCGGCATCAAAGATATGGGCAAAATTCTCCCTGGGCACGGCGGCGTGCTCGATCGCATCGACTCCGCGCTCTACGCGTCGCCCGCGGTCGCGCTCGTCCTTTGGCTCGGGCTCATGACGGGAATTTGAGCCGCATACACTAAAAAAGGGTTTGTATGAAGAAGATCGCTCTCATCGGCTGTACGGGCAACATCGGGCAAAAGGTCGTTGACGCCGTACGCTGTTATCCCGAAAAATTCTGCTTTTCCGCACTCGTCTGCGGAAAAAACAGGGACGCGCTTCATGCGCTTCAAGAAGAATTTCATCCCCCGCTCGCCTTTTGCGCCGCGGATGGCGCTTTGCCGCTCGACGAGATCTTCTCCTCCTGCGACATCGCATTTCTCGCGCCGAGCGGATTTGCAGGGCTTGAATACGCCCTTGCGGCGGCGCGGCAGGGCAAGGTCATCGCCCTTTCCAACAAGGAATCGCTCGTCGCGGGCGGCGAGCTCTTGATGAAAGAGGTCAAAGACCGCGGGGCGACCCTGATCCCCGTGGACAGCGAACACTCGGCGATCT
This sequence comes from uncultured Clostridia bacterium, assembly GCA_947631465.1. Taxonomy (GTDB): domain Bacteria; phylum Bacillota; class Clostridia; order Christensenellales; family Borkfalkiaceae; genus Gallimonas. Next base: position 12,957 of record CANRLK010000036.1, on the reverse strand, counting down.
TTCAGGCGCTCTCCTGTCGGCTCGACACGCCCTTCAAAAAGCTCATCCTCACCGCAAGCGGCGGTCCGTTCCTTCGGCTCTCCAAAGAAGAATTGGAACATGTCACGCCAAAGGACGCGCTGCGCCATCCGACATATGCGATGGGCAGAAAGATCACGATCGACAGCGCGACCATGCTCAACAAGGGGTATGAAGTGATCGAGGCGAAATGGCTGTTTTCGACGACGTTCGAAAAGATCGAGACGCTCGTCCATCCCGAGAGCATCGTGCACTCGCTGGTCTGTTTCGAGGACGGCGCGACGATCGCGGAGATGGGCTATCCCGACATGCGCGTGCCCGTGCGGCTTGCGCTCACCTATCCCGAGCGGCTGCCCTGCGGGGAAGATCTCGACCTTACAAAGCTGCAAACTCTTCATTTCGAACAACTCGACAAGGAGAAGTTCCCCTGCTTTACGCTCGCGCTCGAAGCGGGAAAATCGGGCGGGACTGCGCCTGCCGCGCTCAACGGCGCGGCGGAAGTCGCCGTTGACGCCTTCTTAAAGGGGGGAATATCCTTCCCCAAAATCGCAGAAATTATTTTATATGCGCTCGACAAGACCCCCATCGCCCAAGCGGACGCTTTCGAGACCGTAAAGGCGGCGGACCAACTTGCCCGCGCGCATGCCAAGAGATATCTCTATGATCTTTAATCTTCTCTCCGTATGGAGCACGATCGGCTCCGTCTTGCTTGCGATCTTGATCTTGCTCGTCATGATCACCATCCATGAGTTCGGGCACTATCTCGCGGGCAAGATCTTCCATTTCACGATCAATGAATTTTCGATCGGATTCGGTCCCGCCCTGTTCAAGCACAGGAACAAGAAAACGGGCGAGCTCTTTGCCGTGCGCCTCATTCCGCTCGGCGGCTATTGCGCGTTCGAAGGCGAGGACGGGCTCGACGAAGAGGAAGCGGAAAAAAAGCCCAAAGAGCAATCCGTCTCCCCCTTCCGGGACTTCAAGGAAGCGGAAAAAGAGCTCTCCGAAAAAGAGGCGGCAGAAGCGCCCGAAAAGCCCTTGGAAGAGACGAACGCGGAAAAGAAGGAAAAAGACCCTGGCGCATTTACCAACCGCCCGTGTTATCAGCGCATTATCGTGCTCATTGCGGGCGCGCTCATGAACTATCTGTTGGCGCTCTTTCTCATCCTCGTCTGCTTCTTCTCGTACGGACAGACGATGACGGCGGTGTATAAGTCGGACGGCATGACCGACGCTTCGGGCTACGGGCTGCAAGACTATGACATCCTTTTGAGCGTCGAGGGAAAGAACATCTACCTCATGACGGACATCGCAAAGGCGGTCAACGGGAAGAAACAGGGCGATCTCGTGGAATTTCGGGTGTCCCGTGCGGTCAATTTCCGCTGGGAGACGGACGAAAACGGCAACGAACGGGCGCGCTATGACGGACGGGAAGAACAGACGGTCAAGGTCATGATGCGCTGCGACGTAAACGTCAAAAACAGCGCCGAGCTCGACGTCGTGTACCAGGCGATCGGAATCGGCTATGAAAAGACCGAAAACGGCGAGGGCTATTTGCTCGCAAGCTCTCTTTATAAGTTCGGCTTCGGCGAGACCGTCGGACGCTCGTTCATCTACTCCTTCAAGATCGCGGGCTCTATCTTCCGCGTGCTCGGAGAACTGCTGACGGGCAAGCTCGGGCTGTCCGCGTTCGGAGGTCCGATCACGACGGTCACGATGACCTCCCAGATCGTCTCCCGCGGCTTCCGCTATTTCCTCGAAATCGCAAGCTACATCGGCGTGAACCTCGCCGTGTTCAACCTCTTGCCCATTCCCGCGCTCGACGGCAGCAAAGTCGTCTTTACCGCCATCGAATGGGTGCGCGGAAAGCCCATCAGCCGCAAGATCGAGGCAATCATCCACGCCGTCGGGTTCGTCTTGCTCCTCGGCTTTGCCATCCTCGTCGATATTTTGCAATTCATTTAAGATTTTAAGATAAGGAATGAAAATGGATAAATTTTACGCCTATATGGACCGCATGAAGTTCATCAAGCGCTGGCAGTTAATGCGCTCGGTGCGGGATGAGAACATCATGGAGCATTCCCAATCGGTCGCAATGCTCACCCACGCGCTCTGCACGATCGAGCGGACGGTGTTCGGCGGGACGGTGGATTCCGAAAAAGCCGTGCTGTACGCCGTCTACCATGAGGCGAGCGAAGTGATGACGGGCGATCTTCCCACGCCCATTAAATATTTTAACAACAACATCCACGGCGAATACGAAAAGCTCGAAACGCTCGCTGTCGAAAAACTTGCGGACACCCTGCCCGAGCCCGTCCGCGGGGAACTTCTCCCCTATCTTTGCGCGGACAAGCAGTCCGAAGAATACCGCTTCATGAAGGCGGCAGACAAACTCTCCGCGTACCTCAAATGCCTCGAAGAGCTGCGCTCGGGCAACGAAGAGTTCAAAAAAGCGGAAAAGACCATCCGCGAAGCCCTCAACGGAATGAAAATGCCCGCCGTCGATTACTTTTTCGAGCACTTTATCCAAGCGTTTTCTTTAACGCTCGACGAATTGGAAGGATTGTGAGTCGACGAGGATCGTCGAATATTCCGAATACGTTACAAACCCCGCCTTTGCCCCGCGGGGTTTTTTGACAAAACGGACGGGACAGTAGTCGACGGGGACTTTCCCGCCGCCCTTCGCCCCAGAATGGCGCACGCAGAGCGCGGCGGCGTACTCGATGACCCCGACGGGCGGCTCTTTGCCCTCGGTCTTGATCACGACATGGCAGGAATGATATTTTTGGGTATGCAGCCAAAGATCGTTCGGCGCGCTCCCCTTGACCAGCCGATCGTTTTGCAGATTGTTTCTTCCCGCCAAGATGACAAAGCCGTCTTTCTCGTATCTCCGATACGGGATCTCCGCCTGTCTTTTGTTCTTTGCGCCCTTTGCGTTTTCCGCGGAGGGCAAGAGCTTGCTCTCTTCCATCTCCTCTTTGAGCGAGCGAAGATCGTCCATATTCTCCGCCGCCGAAAGTTGCGCTTCCAAACTTTCGAGGTAGTCGATCTCCCCTTCCGTCTCCGCTTCCTGCGGCAGGAGAAATTCTCGCGCCCGCTTCTGTTTGCGGTATTTTTTGAAATAGCTTTGCGCATTCTGTGCGGGTGACAAGGTCTCGTCCAAGGCGATCTTCCTTATCCTTCCCGCTTCGTCGTAAAAATCGAGCAGTTCGCACTCCTTCATGCCGCGCTTCAAGGCATAAAGGTTCGCGTTGAGAAGTTCCCCCTTGATGCGGTTCTCTTCGAAGGATGCGGACGCAAGGAGCTTCTCCCGCGTTTGGGCGAGCTTTTTCTGCTGTTTCTTCTTTTGCGCCGAAACCGCGGACAAGAGCCGTCTTTGCTCCCCTGAAAACAGCTTTTCGGCACGTTTTTTGCCGTAAAAATAAGATTGTGCCTCGGAAAGCGTTTCAAAACGCTTCGCACCGTTTACATATCTTGCATAGAAGTCCCCGCCCGCGCCCTCTTTCACGCAGGGCGAAATCTCATCCGAAAAGATGAAATCATAGACATAGCTTGCAAGATCCCCGCCCGCATAGCCCGCTGCGATCTGCTCGGCGGTGACGGGCGCAAGTCCTGCGATCTGCGTAAACAGAAAGTGCGCAAGTTCCCCCGCAGGCGGCGCTTTCAGCAGCTGTTTCAAAGCCGCCTTATCGGAAGGATCGACCTTGTCCTGCTTGGCGGGGGGCATATATTTCGCGCCCGCAAGAATCGCGCGGCGGAAGTTTTCGTCGATCGAGGTCGTTTTCAGCGCCCCGAGAATGACCCCCTTCTCCGTCAGAATGACGTTCGAGTACTTGCCCATGATCTCGCAGCGCAGTTCCCGCTCGCAAGCGGAGAAGTCGGAGACGCAAAAGCATTTGATGACGAGGATTCGCTCGAAGCCGTCCAAGGCGATCTCTTGGATCTTCGCGCCCAAGAGATGTTTACGGAGCAGCATGCAAAAGCCGAGCGGGGCAGGCGGATTCTCCTGCGTGTCCTCGGTAAAATACACCCCGCAGTCCCCTGCGCTTGCGTTGATCGTGAGCTTCAAACTCCCCCGTCCCGTATAGACGAAAAGAGAAAGTTCCTCTTTCTTCGGCTCGACGATCTTGTTGATCTTCCCGCCTTTGAGCGCGCCGTCGAGCTCCCGCGCGATCAGGCGCAATGTGAACGTATCCTGCGGCATATCCCCTCCGATTTGATGAAAAATGTCCCTTAACGACGATATTATACCCGATAAATCAAAATTTGTAAATGAAATCGCTTTCCTTTTCGAAGGCATTATGCTAAAATATAGCTTGCGAAATTATTCGTTAGGAAAAGTAGGAGTATATCATGAAGTACAAAGTAAAACCCGCCGAAAAAAGCACCGTCAAGATCACCATCAACTTTACCGCAGAGGAATGGGAAGGGGCAAACAACAAAGCCTATCTTCAAAACCGTAGCCGCTATGCGGTCAACGGCTTCCGCAAGGGCAAAGTTCCCCGCCATGTCCTCGAACTCTACTACGGCAAGGGACTGTTTTATGAGGATGCGCTCAATCTCCTCTTTCAGGAGCACTACCCCGAGATCCTCAAAAAGGAAGAGAAGAAATACACCTTTGTGGGCGAACCGACCCTCTCCCTCGGCGACGATTTCTCCGAGGAGAACATCGTGCTCATCGCCGTCGCGCCCGTCAAACCCGACGTTGTCATCGAGACTTACAAGGGTATAAAAATTCCCAAGTATGAGTATACTGTTACGGACGCCGAGGTCGAAGAGGCGATCAACGCCGAACGGGAACGCTATGCGGAGACGATCGAAATCAAGGACCGCCCCGCGCAGCTCGGCGACATTGCAAACATCGACTTTGTCGGCAAAAAGGACGGCGTCGCCTTCGAGGGCGGCTCTGCAAAAGGGCAGGATTTGGAGCTCGGCTCTCATTCCTTCATCGAGGGCTTCGAAGAGGGCGTCGTCGGCATGAACCTGGAAGAGACCAAGGACATCGCGCTCACCTTCCCCGAAAACTATTCCGCAAAAGACCTTGCGGGACAAAATGCGGTCTTTACGGTCACGCTCCATAAGCTCTCCGAAAAGAAACTGCCCGAGCTCGACGAGGAATTTGCAAAGAAGATGAAGTGCGAAACGGTCGAGGAATACCGCGGCAAGGTGCGATCGCGTCTCGAACAGAGCGCCAAGACCCGCAGCATCAACGATACCGAGAACTCCATCTTAAACGAGATCGCAAAGACGGCGTCCGCCGAGATCCCCGACGCGATGATCGACAGAGAATGCGAGCTCTCCCTTCAAAGAATGGAATACAGCCTCATGTATCAGGGCATTAAGCTCGACGACTACTTGAAGTACCTCGGCAAGACGCGCGAAGAGTTCAAGAAGGGCTACGAAGAGGATGCAAGGAAAACCGTTTTGCGCCAGCTTATCATCGAAAAGCTCATCAAGGAAGAGAACATCGAGGCGAGCGAAGAAGAGGTCGATCAAAAGATCGCAGAGCAGGCGAAGAGCGTCGGCAAAGAGCCCGAAGAATACAAAAAGACCATGGACCCGCGCCAGAAGGAATACATCGAAAACGACGTCAAGCTCACCAAACTTTTCGAGTTTTTGCAGGCAAACAATGAAATGATCTCGGAGGAAACTAAATGAACGAAAAAAACGTACTCATCCCCTATGTCGTAGAACGGACCTCGAGCGGCGAACGCAGCTACGATCTCTATTCCCGTCTTTTGGAGGACAGGATCGTCTTTTTGAGCGGCGAGATCGACGACGCAGTCGCAAACACCGTTGTCGCGCAGCTCATCTATCTCGAAGGCAAAGACCCTTCCAAGGACATCAGCCTTTATATCAATAGCCCGGGCGGTTCGGTCTCCGCGGGACTTGCGATCTACGACACGATGAACTATATCAAGTGCGACGTATCGACGATCTGTATCGGTATGGCGGCGTCGATGGCGGCATTCCTGCTCTCTTCGGGGACGAAGGGAAAACGGTATGCGCTCAAAAACAGCGAAGTCATGATCCATCAGCCCTTGGGCGGCGCGCAGGGGCAGGCGAGCGACATCCGCATCCAGGCGGAGCACATCCTTCGCATCAAGCGCAAGATGAACGAGATCTTGGCGCGCAACACGGGGAGAACGGTGCAGGAGCTCGAACGCGACACCGACCGCGACAACTACCTCTCCGCCGACGAAGCGCTCGCTTACGGGCTCATCGACAAGGTCTACGAACGCAGATAAATTACGAAAAACCGTCACCTCGGGTTCTTTTGAAAAGAGCCCATACATAAAAGGGGGTTCAAATGCCGAAATACGAACAGAGCTGTTCCTTCTGCGGAAAGGAAAAATCCAAAACCAAAAAACTCATCGCGGGTCCCGACGGGATCTTTATCTGCGACGAATGCGTCGAGCTATGCAAGGATATGCTCGACAAGATGCCGTCCTCATCGCCCGCCGAGCAGATCGAACTCAAAAAACCCGCCGAGATCAAGGCGGAACTCGACCAATATATTATCGGACAGGACAAGGCGAAACGGGTGCTCTCGGTCGCGGTCTATAACCATTATAAGCGGATCAATTCCCTGCTTGCGGGCAAGAAGGACGACGACGTGGAGATCGAAAAGAGCAATATTCTGCTTTTAGGCCCTACGGGCAGCGGCAAGACGCTACTCGCGCGCACCCTTGCCAAAATTTTGAACGTCCCCTTCGCAACGAGCGATGCGACCACCCTCACCGAGGCGGGCTATGTCGGCGAGGACGTCGAAAACATTTTGCTCAAACTCATCCAAAACGCCGATTACGACATCGAGCGCGCCCAGCGCGGCATCATCTATATCGACGAGATCGACAAGATCGCGCGCAAGGGCGAGAACGTCTCGATCACCCGCGACGTGTCGGGCGAGGGCGTGCAGCAAGCGCTTTTGAAGATCATCGAGAGCACGGTCGCAAACGTCCCTCCGCAGGGCGGCAGAAAACATCCCCAGCAGGACTGCATGCGCATTGATACGACGAACATCCTCTTCATTTGCGGCGGCGCGTTCGTGGGGCTCGATAAGATCGTCTCCGCCCGCAAGGACGACACGGGGCTCGGGTTCGGCAGCAAGGTGAAGCCCGGGGAACACGACGTGGACTACACCCTGCTCGACGACGTAAAGCCGCAGGACCTCACCAAATTCGGGCTTATCCCCGAATTTGTCGGGCGTATCCCGATCGTCGTGAGCCTGCAAGCCCTCGACGAGGACGCGCTCATCAATATCATGACGACCCCGCGCAACGCGATCATCAAGCAATACCAAAAGCTCGTGGGGCTCGACGGCGTGAAACTCACGGTTGAGGACGACGCCGTCCGCGAGATCGCAAGCACGGCGATCCGTCTCAAAACGGGCGCAAGAGGGCTGAGGACCATCATCGAAGGCGTGATGACCGACGTGATGTTCGACATTCCCACCCAGCAGAACGTGGAAGAGATCATCATCACCAAGGAATGCGTCGAAAAAGGCGCGAAACCCAAACTCATCTACAAGAAAACCGCTTAAAATAAGGAAATTATTTACGGCGCGCCCAAATGGGCGCGCCGCTGTTTTCTATTTTAGTTCTCCTTTCGAGTGGTGGAGCAGAATCCCCGCCCCTCTTGGCGTCCCCCCCTGAGAGGTGAAGCCTCCCCCACTCCTTGGCTCCCCCTATGGAGAGGGGTGGAGCGGCACAACTTCTGTTCGACAGCCCAGTGGGCTGCGAACTGTGCCGCGCCAGCCGAGCTGGTGGCGAGGCGGCCTTGCGGCGGAGGCAACCGCCGCAAGGCGGAACGCGTTGCGTGACTGAGGGGGGTGTCTCCTTATGATTCTTCATCATCCTCATCTTCCGTCTCATCGGCTTCTTCGCGGGAAAGCTCGACGATTTGTCCGATCTTGCTCAAAAGTTCGTCCTTACCCGCGCCCGTGAGCCCCGAGACGGCGGTGACGTTGCCTATGCCGAGACTGAGCGCATTGGCGATCGCGCGCACGCGCTCCTTAATCTTCATCTTGGAGAGCTTGTCCGACTTGGTCGCGATCACGCTGAACGGCAGAATGTGATAGCTCAAAAAGGACAGCAGTTGCAGATCGTCCGCCGAGGGGTCGCGGCGGATGTCCATGAGGACAAAGACGTGTGCGATGCCCTCTTTGCGGGCGAAGAATTTTTCGCACATCTTCCCCCACTTTTCCTTTTCGCCCTTGGAGACGGCGGCATAGCCGTAGCCGGGGAGATCGGCGAGCACGAACGGTCCGAAGTCGAAGTAGTTGACAAGGCGAGTTCTGCCAGGCTCTGCGCTGGTCTTTGCGAGCCCCTTTCTGCCCGCAAGCAGGTTGATGAGCGTGCTCTTCCCTGCGTTGGATTTCCCGCAAACGGCGATCATCGGCTTATCAAAGCTCAAAAACTGCGCTTCGGTCGCCGCGGACGTGATGAATTTTGCCTCGTTAATCCGCATGACCCATCCCCGTGACCGCCTGCTCGAACACCTCGTCAACGTTGCTCACGCAAATAAAATGAAGATCTTTTCTGATCGCCTCGGGGATCTCTTCGACGTCCTTCTTGTTCTCCTCGGGAATGATGATGTCCTGAATGCCGATGCGGTTCGCCGCAAGCGCCTTTTCTTTGAGCCCGCCGATGGGCAGGACTTTGCCGCGCAGGGTGATCTCGCCCGTCATGGCGACGTTGCGCTTGACGGGTTGCCCCGTGAACGCGGACAGGATCGCCGTTGCCATCGTAATGCCCGCAGACGGTCCGTCCTTGGGCGTTGCGCCCTCGGGAATATGGATATGGATGTCCTTATGTTCGAAATCTTCGACGTCGATGCCGTATTTGTCGGCGTGGGCGCGGATATAGCTGATCGCGGCATGGGCGGATTCCTTCATCACGTCGCCGAGCTTGCCCGTGAGCAGCACTTCGCCCTTGCCCTGCATGGCGGAAACTTCGATCGTGAGCGTCGCGCCGCCGACCGCCGTCCAAGCGAGCCCCGTCGCCATGCCGACTTCGTCCTGTTCGCGCATTTCTTCGTCGCGCAAAAACCGCTTCGCGCCCAGGAATTTTTCGAGATTTTGCTTGGTGACGGTGATCGTCCCGTTCTCTTCCTTCGCAATCTTGACCGCTGCCTTGCGGCAGACCGCGCCGATACTGCGTTCGAGCGAACGCACGCCCGCTTCCATCGTGTATCCGTCGATGATGTCCGAAAGCGCGCCGTCGGTGATCCGAAAGTTCTCCTCGCTGAGCCCGTTTTCTTTGCGCTTTTTGGGCACGAGATAGTTCTTCGCGATCTGCTCCTTCTCCTGCGGCGTGTAGCCCGAGAGCTCGATGATCTCCATTCTGTCGCGCAAGGGCGAGGGAATGGTATCGAGCGTGTTCGCGGTCGCGATGAACATGACCTTGGAAAGATCGTAAGGAACTTCGAGATACCGATCGCGGAAGGTCGAGTTTTGCTCGGGGTCGAGCACTTCCAAGAGCGCGCTCGCAGGGTCGCCCCGAAGATCCGCCGAGATCTTGTCCACTTCGTCTAAGAGAAAGACGGGATTGATCGACCCCGCATTTTTCATTTCATATAAAATACGCCCCGGCATCGCGCCGATGTAAGTGCGGCGATGACCGCGGATCTCCGCCTCGTCCTTCAAGCCGCCGAGGCTCATGCGCACGAACTTTCTGCCGAGCGAGCGCGCAATGGACGTCGCAACGCTCGTCTTGCCGACCCCGGGAGGTCCGACCAGGCACAAAATGGGCGCTTTGAGCGTCCCTGTCAGCTTTAAGACCGCAAGATATTCGAGCACTCGCTCTTTGATCTTTTCCAGCCCGTAATGGTCGTCGTTTAAGACCTTTTCAACATCGCAAAGCGATTCGGTGTCCACCGTCTCCTCGTGCCAAGGAAGGTCGATGAGCCAATCGGCATAGTTCCGAAGCACCGTATATTCGGGCGCGGAAGTGGTCATCTTGTCCATGCGGGCAAGCTCCGAAAGCGCCTTCTCTTCCACTTCCTTGGGAAGTTTTTTCGCGAGAATCTTTTCGCGCAGTTTTTGGTTTTCTTCGACGTCGTCGCCGAGCTCCGCATGGATCGCTTTGAGCTGCTCGCGCAGGAAAAAGTCCTTTTGCGATTTGTCGATGCTCTTTCTCACGTCCTGGGCGATCTTGCGTTCGAGACGGGAAATTTCGAGCTCGTCGTTGAGACAGCGTTCGAAAAGACGCAGCCGCTGGACGAGCCGTTCCTCTTCCAAGAGCTGCTGTTTGACGTCCTCGCGGATGCGCATGTTGTGCGCGCAGACGTCGATAAATTCTTCAATGTCGCCGATCGTGGAAAGGCGCACTTCGAGTTCTTTGGTGAGTTTTCCGCTCTGGGCGGCGATGTCGCCGACGAGATCGCGCGCGGTGCGGAAATACGCCTCTTCGAGCGCGGGGTCGCCGTGCAGGGCGGGCATGGTGTCCGCAATCGCGAAGAGATACCCGTCCTCGAAGCGAAATTCGCGCACGCGGGCGCGGCAAAGCCCCTCGGCATAGACTCTGACCCGCTCGCCTGGGAGTTTGGTGGATTGACGGATGATCGCGATCGTGCCGACGTCGAAGAGATCGTCGCCGCACGGTTCGTCCTGTTTGGGGTCGCGCTGACGGCACAAAAAGACGAGTTTGTCAGTGCAGTTGGCGCGCTCGATCGCAGACGCCGAGAGATTTCTGCCCACGTCAAAGGCGACGTTGGTATTCGGAAAGACGACTTGCGTCCGCATCGGAATGACGGGCAAGATCTTCGTTTGGGTTTTTTCTGCCATGATCGATCTCCTTAAAAGAGACAGTCTATTATAAATATATCACACATTTTCGGGGAAAGCAAACAAATTTCGCGTCATAAATTTTGGGAAAAGAATAAAAAATTTCTTTTCCGCTCAACTTCGCTTTGTTTCCCCAGAGTCGCACCCCACCCCTTTGGGCGAGGAAAGGCGGCGCAACTCCTTCCCCACCCCTTGGCTCCCCCTTGAGAAGGAGCTGTCGAGCGAAGCGAGACTGAGGGGGTGTCTCCTTATTTGCGAGCTCGTTTGCGATACACCCCTTTCGGCGCGCATTTGCGCGCCACTTTCCCCTCAGAGGGGACAGCAAGAAAAAAGCGCCTCTATAAAAAATGCGGCGCGCCGAAGATTCGGCGCGCCGCCTCATTCCATAATTACTGCGCGTTGGAAAATCACTATTTTCCATAAGCGCACTCAATTTGCCGCATTCCTACGGCTTACTGTCCGAAAAAGCGAATATGGACAGCAACTCAATTGATGTATAAAGTCAGTTTCCTCGATGAAAAGATTGCGCAGCAAGCCTTTTCATCGAAACAAAAAATTGCGGCGCGCCGAAGATTCGGCGCGCCGCCTCATTCCATAATTACTGCGCGTTGGAAAATCACTATTTTCCATAAGCGCACTCAATTTGCCGCATTCCTACGGCTTACTGTCCGAAAAAGCGAATATGGACAGCAACTCAATTGATGTATAAAGTCAGTTTCCTCGAACAAAAGCTTTTGCGCATGCAAAAGGATTTTGTTCGAAATATTTCTCTTACTCCTCGTCTCCGTCGCAGTAGATCTTGTATTGACGGGGCTGAGTATACGACTCATAGTCCCATGCAGCTTCTTTCGTGATCTTTGTGTCGTCCATCCAATCTTCGAAAGTGCCCGCATAGTGGATTTCTTTAAGGTTGGAACATGCCAAGAAGCAACCCTTGCCCAAGACCTTGATCGACTTGGGAAGCGTGATCGACTTGAACGTCTTGCAGCCGTAGAACGCCTCAGTGCCGATCTTTTCGATGCCCTCGTGCAACGTCACCTCTTCAAGATGGTTGCAGTTGCCGAAAAAAGCGGAGCGGATCTCCGTCATCGCAGAAGGAAGAACGAACGTTTTGAGCTCCCTGCACTCGTAGAACACACCGTCCCCGATGTCCGAAAGCGTATCGGGCAAGGTGACCGTTTCCAACGCTTTACAATGCGCGAACACAAATACGTCCATCTTTGTAACGGAATCGGGAACGTTGACTTTCGTCAATTTTTCGTCGTGCGCAAAAGCGCTCCCCCCTATGGTCGTCAGGGTCTCTCCCTTGATCTCCACCTCTTCAAGATTCAAACAGTAGGAGAAAGCGCTCATTTGAATATCGACGATCCCCTCGGGGATGATGACCTTCTTGACCGAGAGATTGTCCTCGAACGCATACCTGCCGATGGAAGTGACTTTCTTGCCCTCGTATTCCGTGGGGATCTCGACCGTCTCGTCCTTGCAGTCGTATCCGTCGCTCACATAGTATTCGTTCGTCTCCGTATAGACGGTCTCAAACTCGCCCTCTCCCTTTTCGACTTGCTCTTCGATGAGCTTGATGCGGAGTTTGATGCCGTTGTCAAGATCGACGCCTGGTTTGTCGACGTCATCCTTTTGATAGTGGGTGTGTTCATCCCCACCCGAACTGCTACTGCCGCTACCGTTGCCATAGTCAGGGTTGATGTTTGTGCCCGGTTTGCCCAAGCCGCCGCCCTGAGACTCGGGCGCTTCGGGATCTTTTTTATCAGGCACTTCGGGTTCTATATTCCCGCCCTGTTGGCTGCCTTGATTGTCGCCATTGTTGGGATCGACGTCGGCAGTTTCGCCGCAAGCCGCAAACGAGAACAGCATGCAGGAAGCGGTCATGATCGCCGCCGCCATTGTGAGCCATTTCTTGATTTTCATATCGCTTTCCTCCGTTTCATTTTCCCCCGCCTATCATCACGGGATATGTTTTATTATATCATATTCTATTTGCTTTTGCAAGTTTTCTTGAAAAATTTCACAAAGAAATTTTGATTTTACGCCTTTTCGGCGCAGATTTTATCGAAAAATTCGAGCGGAACAGCCCATTTGTTCTCCTTTTCTTCCCACTCGTTCAAAAATTCGTGGCGCGAGCCGTCAAACAGCACGAG
>CANRLK010000035.1 GCA_947631465.1 uncultured Clostridia bacterium | reverse complement strand
TTCCAAAACCTCGGGATGCAAGATCATTTCCGGTGTTTCGGCAAGTTTGGCGAAAGCGGCGCTTGCGTTTCCCCGACAGCTGTTCAATAAGATGATCCCCGCATCGCTGTTTTGGTCTGCGGAAAGGGTTTCCGACAGAATTCGGTATCCAAGCTCTTTTCTGTCCTCGTTGCGTAGGATGATTTGCAGAGCATACAGAACCGCGGCCGCGGGATCGCGGCGGCATGCCGCGGCGATCGCCTTAAGCGGGGTCGTATTCTGCTCGTTTGCCAGCTGTTTGAGCTTCAGAAGCGCTTGATACTTGAGCTCCAGAACCTCTTCCTCGTCCGATGAAAGCCGGAAAACATTCCCGAAGCCCTCGCCGCACTTTTGCAAAAGCCGCACGTCCTCGGCGGTCTTAAGCTCCGCAAGGACAGAGGAGGTCAGTCGTGCTTCTCCCTCGTTCCGTTCGTCGGCGGGTACGCCGAACAATTCGGAAATTTTCCGCCACGCCTTGACTGCGTTACCGCTTCCGATCTCTTGCGTAGCAAAGGTGTAATATAACGACCGTTTTGTTTGGTACTTCATATCTCCTTTCCTCTCTGGGTTTGGGAACATTATACCTCTCTCGCGCATCTCCCTCAATAGCAAACGCCCTCGGTTTTTACAAGAAGCCATCTTGTTTTTACCGAGGGGTTGTAATTTAGTAAACAGCTATGTACGATTTCATTAGCCCAATAAAAGACTGTCCCAGCATTGAAATCCTTGCTGTTTTGCCACATTCACAAAAAGCGCATTCTATGAGAGACCCGACCGAAAATGCGGTCGGGTCTCATAAGATGGGTTACTTATTCTCGTCCTTGTGGTCGTCGTGACGCTCAGGGCGCTCTCTGCGTTCGGGTTCTTCAGGCTGTTCCTGAAGTGCTTTGATGGAGAGCGTGATCTTCCGTTCCGCGGGATTGAACGCCAAAATTTTAGCGTCAACTTCCTCACCGATGGAGAGTGCCGCAGTGGGGTTTTCGAGCCATTCGTGGGTGATCTGGGAGACATGCACCAGACCGTCTACGCCCTTTTCGAGCTCGACGAACGCGCCGACGGGAACGATTCGCACGACCTTTCCGTGCACGACATCGCCCTCTGCATATTTCTCTGCCGCAAGGTCCCACGGCTGAGGCTGAAGCTGCTTATAGCCGATGGAGACTTTCTTGTTCTCGCGGTCCACATTCAGAACTTTGAACTCATAGCGCTTGCCGATCTCCAACACGTCGGTGACGCTCTTCACGCCCGACCAGCTGAGGTCGGAGATATGAGCGAGGCAGTCGAACCCGTTCACGGAGACGAACGCGCCGAAGGAGGTGACTCTCTCCACCTTGCCCTCCACGACATCGCCCTCGTGGATGCTCTCGAAGAAGGCGGATTTCTTTTCGATAATGACGCGCCGAGACGCGATAATCTCTCTTCTGTTTTCAGTATAATAGATTCTCGATGCCCTCAAACATAGGAGATCTCCCATATATGCCGATAAATTATATACATATGATGTCGCTATTTCCGTATCGGGGATAAAAACAGAATAGCCGTTCCACTCTGCTGTAAGACCGCTCTCCCTAAAACCGTTACAAATAGCAATAAACTCCTCGCCATTAGCGATATTCTTGAGCTCAGACGGCAACTCCCCGTCCGCATCTATTTGAACAGGATATCCCTCAACTTTGATTTCTTTTGGTGCAGTCACTTGATCCTTCGAGGTTTTCTTCGGCTGGCGGGGCATTGAAGGAATGGGAGTTGATTTCTTCTTTTGTAAAAGTGCTTTCCGTGAGGCAATGATCATCTCCCCGCGACATCCAAAGCCTATTACTTCTACTTCAAGCGTTTTCCCTTTGTAAGCGGTCAATTGGCTTGGGCTCGGCAAAGAACCTTCTTCAATTTCTTCACGAGGGATATAAACAGGATAATTCCCCGAATTGCCACTAAGTCCATTCTTGTCATGCGCACATACCGTGACCGTGATTTTTTGACCAATGTCAACATACTGTGAGGCAAGTTCCTTTTGGGGCTTATCTCGTTCTTGTCCTTTTGGGGCTCTCGAAGCAGCCGTACGTTCTCTTTCAGTCTCTGAAATTGACAAAGGGGGATTGGGGCTTGACACCGGGGCAGTCGCCTTCTTCTCACTGTTCCGATTCCTAATAGGTTCGCCTATATTAGGGTTTCCTCTCATTATAGTACCTCCAAACACCGTGTTAGATGATATTGCATCAATATCCATCTGATTTGTGCTTTCCTAAGGTTTTCATCCTTAAGTTTACGGTTTTCATCCTCATCGCCTTCTTTTCTATCGATTCGATCCGAATAGTAATCATAGCGATCCAAATAGTACTCAAGACGATCTAAATAATTTTGGATATACTCAAATTCGTTTATCAGCTCTTTGCTATATTCGTAAGCGAGGGGAAGATTGGCAAGCACAGACATGGTTTCGGCATTTCTAACAATATCATCAAAAATAAATTCAACGGTATGATGCATTCCTTTATATTGTTTCAGGGAGCTCCAAGCCTCTTCCTCAATTGAATCGTTCTGCAACTTGCTTTCCGATAGTTTTAACGGCTCGACTTGTACGGCTCTTACGCAAATTTTAATCAAAACATCATCCACTTTTTCTTCATAACCGCTTATGGATAAGCATTCTGCTTGATTCGTTCCCATATAAAACTTATTGGCTTCTATATGCTCTAACTCCTCTTTGATGATTTTTATTAGCTTTTTATATTTCGAAATTTGATTGATCCGTTCAATACAGAGTTTGTCCAAAGCGAAGCCAACGGTTAAACCTACAGCGCCTCCTAAAAAATCAGAATAATACCTATTTGGTATTTTCAGCAAATCAAATACTACTCCACAACCAATTGCCGGCATAACTCCTATTGCTATACCCAACAAAAGAGAACAAAAGCCAATTAGAATAAGTAATAATATGGCACGCCCCGGATGATATTTTGGCAAGTCGCCTGCCGTTCCTTCCGTAACTGTAAGCCTTTTGACCCACCGAACCACAGGAGCAAAAAGCCTTTTGACCCATCGAGCTACCTTATGCCACAAAGTCTCTTTCGACTCTTCTGTTGTATTTTCATCTCGCTGTTCGCTCATCCGTTTTTCCTCCGATTGGGTTATATGTGTAGCACTTTATTAGTTATCTTTATAAACCAAACGCTTACCTAAATCAAACGCTTACCTTTCGAACACAAGAAGATCTTCGAGCTTGGCTATTCTGCAAAGGCGGCAGTAAAAAACTAAAAATTCGATGTCGGGAAGAGTTCGGCCCGTCTCCCAATTCGCAATTTGACTTCCCGATACGCCCATGATTTTCCCAAGCTCGGGTTGGCTGATGTCCTCTTCCTCGAAGTCTTCCGCCTCGCACAGGTCACAATCTACTCCGTCGCACACCTTCTTGCTTCTATGAAGATGCAACTCATGACAAACATAGCGGTGCAGATGAATATTATATTTGCGGAGACGTTGTAACCGTTCGCCCGTTGCCCGTCGGTCTACCATAACGAAATCAATGTGTTCCATAAGTTTTTCTTCCTTGTTCGATCGGGAAATATTATAGCATATCAATACTCTTTTTGCAAGGACTTTCCCAGATTTTAATTGTTTTGATAGATCTCACACAATTTGGCAAAAACCTCCGAGGCGATTTTTCGGGGGGCGCTGTTACTGAAGGCTTCGGATACCGCCTCGGCGACAAGCTCGTCCGGAGAGGTCAGGGCATAGCGGCTGAGCCCGCTTTCGACCTCCTCTGAAGAATACCGTTCCAAAAACTTTTTCCCCGCTTCGGAGGAGGTGAAATTGCAAACGGCATCCAGAATATGGCCGATCTCATGATAGGCAACCGACTCGAACGTGTTGCAGCCCTTCGGATGAAAGCCGCTTTGCTCATTCCTGCGAAGGGTCGCAATTGTATCGAAATAGGCATAATCTTTATAATCGGTACTGTCGAACAAAAACCCATTGCAACAACCGGCCAAATGGACAAAGGCCGCAAGAGAAACATCCGCGCACGCCCAAAGTTCCTTACAAATCTCAAGCCCGAGCGCGCCGAGCTCCCTTGCGTTTTCCGTGCTGAAAATATGTTGTAAGCCAAGCGCCCGTACACATTCCGGATCCCCCTCTCCCAGCTTTCGCAATAGTTCCTCGTATCCTTTATATGAGCCGACATAATTGATCCTGCCGACGATTCTCGGAAACCGATAGAGGGCCTTCGTTAAAATGCGCATGATCTTTTTTGCACTGTAAGGGGAAAATGCCGAAAAATCGATTATATCGCAAAACCCATATTTCTTGGCGATCGCTTCCAGCTCCCGCACGGTAGTTGCCCCATCGATTTTGCAATAAAAGGCTTCCGGGCTGCATCTCTTATAGAACTCCCGATTCAGCCGCGCAATCAACATTCTGTTTTGAGCATCGCTCAATTCGATTTCAAACCGTTTCATGGTTTATCTGTCTGTACTCCTCTTCGAGCTCATGAATCTGCCTTTCCAAAGCTTCAAGATTCACGTCAGGTTCATGGTGTAATCTGCAACAACTACGAAATCTTTGCAGCCGCGTGGCATTATAAAACAAATCTATCGCAGATTCTTCGTCGTAGTGTCGGGCCAAACAATCGGCAATCGCACACACGACTTCCGTTTTTTTATTGCGCAGAATGACAAACGCCGTCTTTATCGTTTCCTCAAGAAGTTCTTTCGGGGTTTGCGGCTTTACATTCTCCCAGCCGCATTCGGTAAAACATTTTTCCTTAAAAAGAACTTTTGCCAATGCGGAGGATCTTTTGACCAAAGCGATATATTCATCCAAACGCGCATTTAGATTTGCTTCGGCATTTTTTAGGTTTTCCCGCCATGCCGCGCATCCGTCTGCCATTTTTCTCTGTTCACTCTCCCCCTTCATTACTTTTGTGTGAAGAGCATTGATAGCATCTTTGATTGTGGGCATTACCGCGTTGAATTCGCAAGTTTCTAAAAGATGAGCAGTAGCGCCTTGAAGCGATTCGATTTCACTCACAAGCGATACGGAGTCCTTACGAATACGCTCTGCCTTTTGTTGTTCATAGAGTGGGAGATTCTTTTCCCCCTTTCGCACGACCTTTGCCGCTTTGAGAATAGCATCGTAAATCGCTTTGATTTTTTCATATTCTTTATCGGATAGCCGTATATGCCAACGAAAATTTTTAGGAGAACGTAAAATCTCACCGGGATTTGCCTTATGCCGGTACAATGTCTCACGCAATTTTGTAAGATTTCTTTCTCTTTGCGCTCCGGTTGCCGCTATGGAAGCATTCAAAGCAGATTGCTTTGCCCTCTCGACTACCTGCATAAACTGCGGAGTGATGCAAATATCCTTTTTCCCGTCTAAGCTGCACATTATCAAAGTTTTTAAGATCGCATCGAACTTATCGGCAGTGCGGGAACGGATATAGCTCTTTGCTTCTTCAATAGAACTGTTTTTCACTTCGAGTTCGTCTTTGCGGTCGCAAAGATCTTTCCATACTTCTTCGATATACTGTGCGCGTTCTCCGAAATAGCCTTGCATACTCGCATAATCGGCAAAACCGAATGCTGCAAAAGCCATGGTTGCGTCGTCGGCATGGATTTTTTCATATTCGGCTTGGAGTTTAGCACAGAGTTCTTCCACAGAACCGCAATCGATCATTGCGGAAAGTAACATATATTCCAGCCCAAAATGATCGTGTGGCTCAAAAGGATCAAACGTTCCGTCGCTGACCACAAAAAGCGCACACGGCTTAGATAAACTCACCTTCTTGTAATGCAAAGTAGTGCGATTTTCTCCAACATAAAACAGATTGGTAATTGCACCCGATGCATCTTCATCGTCTTCTGAAAGGGACTTTACGCCATCTTTCGTTAAGGCATAGCAGCGAGAATCCCCCGCCCAAATCGCTTCTGCCGTAACACTTTCTTCCGCTTCCGCATATTTTATCGCCGCCAGCGTAGTAGGAAGTAGACGTTGATTCTCGTATTTTCCCACCGAGAGCGAAAAATACCGCGCTGTGCATTCAAGACCCTTTCTGACAAACTCGGAAAGTCTTTCCCGTAAATGTTCCTCGTTCAAATCACCGAAGCGAAAGTCGTCTAAGTTTGTCATGGCATAGACAAAACGCGCAATGACGATGCGAGAAGCCCAAAGTGCAGATGTGTCCGGTGCGTCGTCCGTCACGAGCTGCATCCATTGCTTCAGTTCGTCTTTTATGCTGTTTTCACTCTGAAAATCTCCGTATGCCGCCTCATAAAACGCGCGCTCGGAATCTCCGAAGTTTTCCCATGCGACAGGATGGATTGTCGAACCCGCACCGCCAAGTCCGTCTGCAACGACCAACAGGGAATCGCCGGCATAAGGCTCCGCATCTTCTCCTTTCAATATGGAATAAAAAGTAAAATCTGTTTTCCGATTCATTTTTTGATAAACCCCATAAGTCTCAAATTGTTGACGGAGACATTATCATTCGTCTTGTTCTTGTCGTCTCTCATTTCATAATAGACGATCTTATAGCGATGCTCCCCCGCGATCTCCACACGGGAGATACTTTTCACGCCGAGCAGTGCCATGTTTTCCATGCAATATTCCGATCCATGTTCCGGCCAAGGTTTATCCGTTTCAATTTCTCTCCTTTGTGGAATCGCCAAGCCCTCTTCAATAAGCTGTTTGCAGCTTTTATCCACGGAACGACCGTTCGAATCTGTTACCTTGTAACCTTTTTTGAATAAACCTTTGTTGCGCTCGATTTTCGTATAACCTCTTCCTATGATCATATCGGCTGTTGCAAAATTGATATGGTCATCTTCCCAAGGTTCATCGGTGATCGGCTCCAACCGCTTGGCATAACCTTCCGAGCAAAGCTCTTCCACGGAAAGTCTGCGCTCTTTACCGTCTTTATTCCGCACGAGATATTTCAAACCGGCACTGCCGTTTCCTTCATTGATTCGTTTGAAAGAAGTTATCCCTTTCTTTTTCAAGGTCGCGACCGTGTAAAGTTCTGCGACCGCAGTGTGCGTTGACCAAAGCTCCGTTTCAAATACTCTCCCATCGCCTCCTTTCAGATATTCGGAAGGGATTTCAAGCTCGTCGTTCAACACGTCGAGTACTTGTTTTGCCGTGGGGCGAGCTTTCATATCCTTGGCGAGCATCCAGTTCAAAAGAGAGATAAAGGTTGCTTCATAGGCAGGACCGATTTTGAAATCGAATTTTTTTCTCAGTGTAATCTCCTTACCGAGATAAACAGCGGCGCCAACCGTTGCTCTCTCCATAGAGGTGGCGGGGAATGCCCCCGTCCACCAGCGATGAAATACGATCGCAAGCGAAAAGATGTCGGTTGCAGGTGTGATTGTTTCTTTACGAGCCGCCCCTTCATCCGATCCATAGAGTAGCACTTCGGGACTTTGATATCCTTTGGAACCTCCGATGTCTTCCCAATCAGGGATGTCGTCGACCGGATAGGCGGAATCAAAATCAATGATATAGGGGATATATCTTCCACCTTCCTCTCTTACCGGAACGTTCTTTTCTTTCAAATCGCCGTGAATTACTCCGCAGGCATGCAATTTTTCAAGCGCGGCCGTAACGCTTCTTGTCATTGCCAGAAATTGATCTCGATCAAGCGCGGTAAAATCACTGTCATCGGAAAGAAAATCCGAAAGGAACGGCGTTACAGTAACAAATTTCCCTTCCTCATCCCAAAAGTTATATTTTTCCGCTATGATGTGCTCGGAAAGTGTCAAAGAAGCCATATGCCGTTTTAGGGCTTTTTGCTTTTCCGAAAGCGCGTTCGCCTTCCGTTGATATTGCCGCTTGACGGAAGCAGGCAATTCTGAGGAGGGATAGCGGACATGGATGTTCCGCTTGACAAAGTACGGCGTGCCGTCTTTTTCTGCAACGATGTACTCACCGTTTCCGGTCGGTCTCCACTTGATAGAGGTATCCGAGAGAAAATCCTCGGATACCTTGTATTCTTTATGATAGATCAAAGTAATTGCCTCACATTGGATATCAAGCATTGCTCGCGGAAGAAGCGAGAATTTTGATGATATCCTTAAAATCGATTTCGCCAAGACCGTCGGACATATTGACGGGTTCGAAGATGCTTCTGTTAAGGTGCGCATTCAACTCTTGGTATTTCGTGTTCGCCGGAGCGAAAATCACGAGCCGCTTATTTCTTTCACGAAGCTTTAATGTCTCATCCTGTCCGACGCACGCCCATGTTTCGAAGAATTTCTCTTCATCGACCATGTCGTCGGGGTAGCCTTCGCAATCGCTCCGCTCTTGCAGATCGAGCGCGTCCGCATCGCTGAATAGTACAATCACCTGTCTGTCTTTGGACCCGGTTGTAAAATCCGAGCGCATCGCACGATAGAGCGCTTCCATGCCGTTTTCGGGCGCGTCGCCGCCGCCGTGCGCCGTGACGCTCGCCATGAACTCATCAAAATCCGCATTGTCGGCGGGGAGTTCGAAGAAAGCGCTCTCTTCTATCGCGTCTTTGCCCTCGCTCTTGTAGTCGCGGAATACGATGACTTTGACGCGCATGGAATCGATCTCGCTCCCGAGGTCTGTCATTGCGCTGACAAATTCGAGGTGAAACTTTCTTGCATTCCTCTTCACTCCCTCGATACAGGGGCTCATGCTACCCGTTCCGTCGATGCAGAACACCACGTCGATGTTGCGCTTTGTGCCGAAAATATTGGCTTCTTCCATTGTTAAAAAACACTCCTTAAAAAATTTTTCGAAGGTCACCCTTCGTTTGTGTCTATATTATAAACCGAAAAAAGGCTACTTAGCAACAGCAAACCACCGCTAGAACTGCATCCCTTCCTTACGGAAATGCACGAGTGTTGTAATTTTTACAACACAGAAAAGAAACATTTTCTCAAGCATTCAAAATTGAACTGTACAATCATAATATGTTAATGAAATTTCTTCAAATAAAATTTACGCCTCTTCATCAAGCGACGTATTCATCCCGTGGTTTTCTTCGTAGACAATAAAATCCGACTCGAAAGTTATATCGAAAAGGATATTGAGAAGCTTTTCGGGTGGCGGTATTCAAAATTTTTTAGGTTGGGGTAACTTTGGGGCACGGGATAGAAGACACAACATATATGTATTTCTATCGCCATAGAACACTATATATCGTGTATCTTAAAAAACCTTATTGGCTTCAAATCCCGTCGCCTCGACCAAAACAGGGCACAGACTTCCGTCTGTGCCCTGTTTTGATGTGTTGTCCCACGGCCCCTTGTCGCCCCGAACCAAGAAAATCTTAGGGATCCCAAAAAAAGACGAAGTATTTTTTTGGGGGGGGAAAAGGGGCGGTCGCTCCGCCCAATCAGCTTTTCGCAAGAAAAGCACAAGTGTCGAGTGCGCGGCGACGCGGGGTGCTTGTTTTTATACGCTAACACAGTTTTATTAAAATCTATATTGCCCACATTAAGCGCTATTCTTCTTTCCGTCGGGGCATCCGAGGCAAAGATTCCAGTTTAAGCCGTCGCTCAAAGCACTCTTTTGGTAACCGTGAGGGATAGCACCGCGATGCTTGGGCGTCATAATAACACTTCCTGCGTTTGGTACAAGCTTTTTGTCAATTTCGGAAAAATCAATCTCCGCATCCGTATATTTTTTAACATCAACTTTCGTTTGATATCTAAAATCAAACGGCATGGTCGGTGATTTTTCCAACAAAAATGCGGATACAAGCCGTATCCGCAAGGGTAGGAGATGGAGTTGAGGGCGATTATGCGCCCTTATTGTGCCGACGAGATGACTTCTTTGAGGGAAGGAAGGGCGTCGATCGCGCCGCGGGAACGGGTGGTGAGCGCGCCGCAGACGTTGGCAAAGGCGAACACCCTGTTGAGGTTTTCCCTCGTCCACTTCTCTTTGGGAAGCCCGTCGAGCCGCGAAAGCGCACCCGCATAAAAGGCGTCGCCCGCGCCCGTCGTATCCACCGTTTTTACGGGAACGGTGGGGAGCGCGTTGCTCTCGCCGCGATACAGCCATTTGCAACCCTTTTCGCCGAGGGTCACGCAGACGAGTTTTTCTTTGAGCGCCCTTTGAACATACTCTTTCCCGAACGCTTGATACTCCTCCTCGGAGAGTTTGACGATGTCCGCGAGCTCGAGCATTGTCTTATAGAGGACGACTGCCGCCTCTCTGTCGGGGAAGATATCCTCGCGGTAGTTGACGTCGAAACTGACGAATTTCCCTGCCCCATGTGCCTTTTTTGCGAGATTTACGGCATAATCCACGCCCCGTTTTTCGGAGAGCATCAAGGAGCCGATGTGCACGATATTTGCCCGCGCGAGAAGGAGAGGCGGCACCGCTTCGAGGTAGGTATCCGCCGTATCTTTGCGGTAGAAACAGAACGAGCGGTCTCCCCTCTCGTCGAGTTCGACAAAGGCGAGCGTCGTGTTGTGAGTCGCATCCAAACGGACATAGGCCTCATCGACGTGCTCCTTTGCAAAGTCATACAGGAATTTGCCGATGAGGTCGTCGCCGACCGTGCCCAAAAACGCACTTTTTACGCCGAATTTTTTAACGCCGCACGCCACGTTGAAGGGTGCGCCCCCCGCACGCCTTTCATAGGAAAAGACGCCGTTTTCGGTTTTTCCGATCATATCGGCGAGAATTTCGCCTACGCTTAAAATCATGATGTTCTCCTGTTGTGGGAGTTTTGAACCCCCTACCCTGCCCTCCCCCCTTGGAAAGGGGGCAAGAGGGAGGCTTATCTCGTTGTCTCGCCCTCGACAATGCGGGCGGGAACTTCGACGCGGGAAGGGACCTCTTCGCGGCGGATGCGCTTCATGAGGAGGTTCACCGCCTCCCGTGCGAGGGCGGGGATATCCTGCTCCACGGTGGTGAGCCGAGGGTGTCCGCGCCATGCGTCCAGAACGCCGTCGAAGCCGATGATCTGCAAGTCCTCGGGAACGCGCTTGCCGCGCTCCGCGGCGACGTGATAGGCGGCGTTGGCGAGCATATCGCTGCCCGCAAAGATGCCGTCTACATCGGGATATGCCTCGAAAAATTCGCGCATGATCTGCATCTCTTCGCCGTGGCGGAATTGCTTCTTTAAGAGCCGCGCGGGAAGGCTATGCTCGGTCATGGTATCGAGATATGCCTCGTAGCGGTACTTGGTCTCCGATTCCACCGCCGTCACGCCGCACACGCACCCCACCTTTTTGGAACCGCTTGCGATGAGTTTTTCCACCGCCTCGCGGGAGATTTGATAGTTGTTGGAAGTGACGTACGGAACGCCCGCGCCGAAGTGCCGATCGATGGAGACGATGGGGAGTGCAGGGTCGATGTCGCTGTGGTCGTAGTGCGTGATGAACACGATGCCATCCACCCGCTTTTGTTCGATCATCTCCAAAATGGTTTTCTCTTTTTGAAGATTGTCCTGCGAACTGACGACGACCATCCGATCCCCTTTTGCATAGATCTCATCCTCGATATAGAACGCCATCTTTGCAAAGAAGGGGTGGAAAATGGTGGGGCATAAAACAGCGATGCACCCCGTGGACTGCTTTTTTAAGTTTCGCGCCTGTTGGTTGGGGACAAATCCGAGCTTTTTTGCCGCCTCTTCGATGCGCTGTTTGGTTTCGGGCTTCACAGCCCCCCCGCCCGAGAGCGCACGCGACGCGGTGCCGATGCCGACCCCTGCTTCCTGCGCTACGTCTTTGATGGTTGCCATACTCTTCCCCCATTGATGTCTTTCCCGCCTATTATAACAGGCGGGAAAGAGTTTGTCAATGTAATTTTGGAAACGTTTCTGTTATTCCGTTAGCCGGCGAGAGAATCCTTCGTATCTTCCAACTCTGTCCAGGTGACGGTGATTTCATTCCCTTGCGCGGCTTCGCTTTCGGTTCCGCCCACTCTCGTCGCGTCGTTGAAGGTGTCCTTATTCTGTTTCAGGGAATCGACCGTAACGTCATCGGCATAGTAAGTGACGACTTCGTCGAAGAAGGCGTGTGCCCAACCCGTGGCAGTTACGTCGCAGAGCTCGATACGAATCTTTTGTTCCTTGTACTCGGAAAGGTCGATAATATACGTTACCATATCCGCCCAGGAGCCGCCGCCGTCATTCGCGTCGCTCTTGATATGAGGATAATCGGTATCCGAGAAGCGGGTAGGCTTGTAGTACCCGACAAGGGTTTCGGCTCCGCCGTCCGCCACCGTGTACACCTTGACCGCCGCGGCATTGCCGCCCATTCTCAACGTGATGATCCCCGCGCCTTTGAGGGTGAACACTTCGGATTTTACCGACCAAGTGCCGCCTTCATCGATGCCCGTGTTCCAACCGTCGAGATGGTAGTTCCCGCTCTGGTTGTAGGGAAGTTTCTGATCCCAATAGGTCTGCGCGCTGATGACGCCGCCCGTCATGCCTTCAGAAGTCGTCCAACCCTCGAGGTCGCCCGTCTCGAAGCCGCCGTTGAGGATCTGCCCTTCGACGAGTACTTTGAGGTTGAAGGTGTACGTAAACGTCTGCGCGGCGCTTCCGCTCTTCGTATAACTTACGGTGTAGGTGACGGCATACGTGTTGCCCGCTTCGGGAACAAAACCGCTCACGGTGACGTCGCTGTCTCCGTTCTTGATTGCCGTCACGGCATAGACGATTTCGGGATTTGCGGCGCCGACGACTGCCGCGGTGACGCGCTCCTTGATGAAGTTCGTCAGGTTGAATCCCTCGATGTCGGCATAGGAGAGTTCGGCGTTCTCCGCGACCGTCTTGGAAACGATGAGAAGCCCTGCCTCCGCCGTGGGTGCACCTTCGAGCGTAAGGTTGGTGTAATAACTGCGGATGGCGTTGATGATATTCTTCGCCTGTGCGCCCATGTCGGCGGTGGAATCAAGAACGTCCTGACGGTACGTCTGCGCCCAAGCCTTGTCGGCATTGAGAAGAGCGGTCGCCTCCGCCGAAGTCATGTTGACGCGGAGGTCGTCGAAGTCGAGGAAGCCGAAATCCGACGTTGCGCCGTCCACGATCTTGATATACACTTGAACGCCTTGGTTTTTGAGCGCGGAGACGTTGATGAAGCGGCGGAGCATGATCTGCGCGAGGGTGGGATCGCTGAACACGGTGTTATTCGTCACCTTCACGATCTCGGCGCCCGTCGTCGCCTCGCAGAGAGCGACGTAGGAGACGGCGTTCTTTGCAATGCCGAACTTAAAGGAGATGTAATCCTCCGTGATGGTGAAGGTCTCGCTCTTCACCGTGACCGTCTGCCCCTCGTCGGTGACAAGGAAATAGTTGCCCTCCTTCTGATAGGTCTGCACCGTCACGCCGTTCTGGTCAAAGAAGTTCGCGTCGCCTTCCCAATACACGGAGCCGCTGCTCACGTTTGCGCCGTTGCCTTCCACCGTCCAGCCCGTAAGGTCGCCCTTCTCGAAACTGCCGTTGTGGATGTCGCCGCTCTTCAAGGTCTTTAAGATGAAGGACGCTTCGGCGGTGTACAACGTCTCCTCCTCATCCGTATAGGTAATCTTATAGGTGATGACATAGGTCTTGCCCGCCTCAAATTCGTAGGTAGCAAGATCTTCCGTCGTTTCCCCGTCGCCGCAGGTAATTTTGGAGACTTCCGCCGCGGTGATTTCGGGATCCGCTTCGCCGATGACGGCACCCCTGACTTCCGTGAGATAGCTTGCAAGGTTGATATTTGCTAAATCTTTGGCGTCAACTTCCACATACTCCGCCGCCTTTTGCGTGATCTGGAGCAGATTGGGGCTTGCGGTGTTCTCCGCCGTCTCCCAAGCGATGTCGAAGGGATCTTCCCCGCCCTCGCAGGTGTAGATGACGGTATCCTTCTTGGCGGCAAGGGTTTCCGCCGTGGTGCCGGTCGCGTAGTAGGTGACGACGTCGTCGAAGTGGAGAACGCCCCAGCCCGAGGAAGCCGTGTCGGAGACCTCGATATACATGGTGAGGCCGAGATATCTCGAGAGGTCGTAATAATACGTCGTCATCGTGAGGTTACGGCATCCCAGCTCCACATGGGGATTGTTTGTATCGCTGAACTTCGTGTTGGTGAACTCGGCAAGGATGACGCCGCTCGTCTTATCGATAACACGGAGGCGCGCCGCATTGCCGCCGAGTTTGAAGGAGATGATGCCCGCGCCGCCGAGGACGAAGTCGGAGGAACGGAGGGTATAAGTCGCGCTCTCTTCCGCCGCCGCCGCGCCGTCGAAGTGGTAATTGCCCGCCTGGTTGTAGGGCGCGTTCGTGAAGCCGTAGTAGGCATTGCTCGCGGCAGCCGCCGTGTTGACCTTGTCTGCGCCTTCGATAACTTCCCAGCCCGCAAGGCTGCCCGCCTCGAAGCCGCCGTTGAGGATGCTGTGTTCCTCTGCGACGTCCACAAAGAAGGTCTCCTCGATGGTTTTCCCATCGTAAGTTGCGGTATAGGTGACGGTGTAGAGCCCTGCTTCGCTCATATCCACGGCGGTGTAGTCCGCCACGGAGACGGCGGCGCCGTCCTTCGTCACACTTGTGATGGCATAGGTGAAATCGTTCTCCTGCGCCGTGCTGTCCAAGATCGCCTTCGCCTCGGAAAGATACGCCGTAAGGTCGACGGATCCGCTCGGGCGGATCGCCTTGCCCGTGACCTTCGTCTCAAAGCGGAGCACGGAGAGTTCGTAGCCGGCGGGATATTCGCATCCGTTGGAATAATATTCCTGCGTCTTTTTCGCCACGGCGTCGTCTCCGAGCGTCATCGCCCACTCGTAGTCCGCCTTCATCTGCGCCTTCGTCTCGGCTTCGGTCATGCTGACTTTGAAGTCGTCGACGCAGATGCCCGCAAAGTCCGTTCTCTCGCCGTCCACGACTTTGATGTAGAGCACGTCGCCGATACGGTCGGTGAGTTTTACATAGAAGCGGACCATATTCTCGGAGAGGTTGGGGTCGTTGAAAAACTTGTCGAAGGTGACCTTCGTGAGTTCTTCGTCCGTATCGCCGTCGCAGACGGCAACATAGCTTCCGTCGTTCTTGGCGCCCGCCATGAGGAAGGAGATGACGCCGTCGCCCGCAAGCGTAAACTTGGTGGAGCGGATGGCGCCTATTCTCGATTCATCATAATAGGTGCAGAGGAAGCGCTCCCCTTCCGCATTGTAACTGCGGACGTCCCAGAACTTATCGGCGGAATTGTAGAGCGATTTGCCGAGGAAGGCGTCGCCCTCGAGCACTTTCCAATTATGGAGCATCTCTTCAAAGCCGCCGTTCTTGATGGTCGTGGAGGTCGGATCTTCGGAGAAGGTGGGTTTGCCGATCTCATAGAGTTTGTCGGCACGCTCCTTTTCCGCCGCCTCCACTTCGGCGTCCGTCTTGTAGACGACGAAATCATCGAGGTTGAGGTAAGCATACTCGTCGGCGTCGCCCTTGTCGTCATCGGTGATCTTGATGTAGACGGTCTTGCCGACGTGCGCCGAGAGATCGGCGACGACACGCACCATCTCGCCCGTTATATAGTCGATATCGAATGCCTCGTTGGCGACCTTCAAAAGCGCGGTATCGTTCCCCTCCTCGAAGAACTCGACGTAGCACTTCTCTTTGTTCATGCCGCCGCCCATGAGGAAGCCGATTTTGCCCGTTCCGCCGAGCACGAAGGGATCGCTCGTGAGCGTGCCCGTGAACTGCGCGTTGCCGGCATCGAAGCCGGAGAAGAAGTACTTGCCGACCTTGCCTGCCGTAATTTTCCCGCCGTCGGGGCCCACAACGTCGGTTTCGACGACGCCGCTCTGCGAGAACGCCGTACCCGACTTCGTCCAGCCCGTGAAGCCCTGCTCGAAGCCGCCGTTTAAGATGTCGTCATGGACTTCGGTCTTGTCCTTCTTACAGGCGGCAAGCCCGAGCGCCATCGTACCCGCAAGGGCAAGCGTGAGCGCTCCGATGAGTTTCTTTTTCATAATTTCCTCCAATCAGATTTTATTTTATACGACAATGTCGTATTTTTCGAGATGTTCGACGGTCGCCGTACCCTCTTCGGAGAAGAACACGATGCCGTCTGCGCCGCGGGGGGCATACACAAGCCCCGTCATGGTGCGTTCGCCGCCGTTTAAGAACACTTCGATGCTCGAAACATCCAAAAACAGGCGGAAAGAAATTTTACCCTCACGAACGCGCACCGCGGTGGAGCGGATGAGCGCGTCCCTCTCGCGGGAACTACCCGAGACGAGCGTCCCCATGTTGGAACGGTCGAAGATGACAAGCCCGCTCGCCCGATCGTAGAAGAGAAGCGTTTCGATGCTGTGCCCGCAGAAGAGCTTGACGCCCGCCCGCGCCGCCGTGCCCATATCGAGGGTGAAGCAAAGTTCGCACTTCGTCCCCTTCACGCCCTCTATGACGTGCTCGCCCAAAATCGAGATGTTCTCGAATACGACGGGGTTTTTCCGATAGGCTTCTATCTCCCTCACGGGCTGTTGATAGAGCCTGCCGTTCTTAACAAAGAGTTCGCGGGGAAGGGTCGCCGCGCCGACCCAGCCCTCGGGAGCGGTGACGTATGTTCTGTCCCACATCTGCATCCATGCGATCATCACCCTTCTCCCGTCGGGTGCCAAAAAGGTCTGCGGGGCGTAGAAATCAAACCCGCTGTCTACCTCGTCCTCGATCTCGGAATAAAACTTGCCGTCCGCGTATTCGAGTTCGCCCGTGAGATAGCGCGCGGTGTGTACGTTTTCATTACACCAACCGTCGCGGTGCAAAAATTGGATGCTCGTGAGAAGCACGTCCTTCCCCGAAAGCGGGAAGCAATCGGGACATTCGCACATGAGTTCGTCGCCCTCCGTGCGGTACGGACAGCCGACGTAGGTCCAATTTTCGAGATCCTTCGACGCATACAAGAGAATTTGCCCCGCGCCGCTCTTGTTTTTGGAACCGACGAGCGCGTAATACGTTCCGTTCTTTTCAAAGACTTTGGGGTCGCGGAAGTTTGTCTCCGAGGCGTCCGCGGGAAGATCCCCCTTTGCGATGACAAGCCCCCTCTTTTCAAAGGTCACTCCGTCCTTTGAGACGGCGAGCGCCTGCTGTTGGAGCGCGCCCGAGGTTGCGGTGTACATGAGATACAGTTTTTCATCCTTCACGATCGCGCTGCCCGAAAAACAGCCGCCCTGATCGTAAGCCTCGTCGGGCGCGATCGCCGTGGGCGCAAGTTCCCACTTTATCATGTCCTTTGAAGTATAGTGCCCCCAATGCATGGGGCCCCACGCCGCCGCATACGGATGGAACTGATAAAAGAATTGATACTTTCCGAACGCATACGCAAGGCCGTTGGGGTCGTTCATCCACCCGACGGGAGGCATGATGTGATAGGTATGGCGATAGGCGGAAGTTCCGATCTTGTGCTCCTGAATGTAGGCGTCTGCCGCTTTCGTCTTTTTCATAAAATCTCCTTCTTCTCCCCTATCCCCGCCGCGGCAACGTACACCGCGACGGGGTTTGGGGGGGAAAGTGTAAACTATGCGTAAATGGACTTCATTTCCGCGACGTGGAGGCTTACGATCTGCACATCGCCTCCCTCCGCATGGAGAGAAAGCCCCATGCTGCTGCGGTCGGTCGGATAGAACCGCGCCGTCACGGCCTTCACGCCGTCGCAGAATGCTTCCGTGAGCGAGCGGTCGACGTAGATATCGAGCGTCACCGTATCGCCGAACGTGTAGGCGTCGTAGTTGTCGGCGATGACGCCCTGCACTTTGGTTTCGCCGCCCAAGAGGCTCGCTCCCAAGCGGCCGTCCGTAAACTTGCAGTAGAGCGTTATATACTCCGTCGTGCCGTTGGAGCGGAGGCGGATGCTGAAACTATCGGC
>CANRLK010000034.1 GCA_947631465.1 uncultured Clostridia bacterium | reverse complement strand
CCCCAAGCCTTCCAGCAAGGAGGCTGTTCGCGTTCCCCTTATCCCTCGGGAACAGCAAGAATATAAGGTTTGTCTTGATTGAGAATGTCATAAACAAAGTACGATTGGTTGGTACTTTGTTTATGACATTGGGGGGCTTGCGCCCTCCGCTGCCTACCCATCCCCCATGCAACTCTTCTTTCTTGCTTCTCCTACTCTCTCTATCGGTTTTTTGGTTTGGGTCTTTTATACTCGGTTAGGGTGTCTTGGTTATGATGATTTCGTTACATCTGTTTTTTCGAGTTTAACAGTAATTTCGCCCGTTGTAGTACCGCTATATTCTGTTTCTGTCGAACCAGTCCAAGTAATGGGTCCCATGTTGCCATCTTCGTCAAAGGTGGCGGTTGCATACCAAGGACCAGTACCTTGTAATGTTGTTTGATTAGCCTCTTCAAGCAATGCAATGGCAGCCGCAGCTTTGAGAGCGCGTTTATTTGCATTAAACGTCTGCTCTTTTGCGTTGTCCAGCGCCCCAACGAACAGCGGAACGGCGATTGCCACGAGGACCGCGATGATTGCGACGACGATCAAAAGCTCTGCAAGGGTAAAGCCCTTTTTGTTCTTTCTTTTCAACATAATTTTTTTTACTCCTTAATTTTTTAAGTATTTTTCCCCAAATAAGCGGTGGAATGATTCCGCCCTTCGGGCTGGCTTCTCGAAAGCGGTGGGATGGGGCCCGCACGGGAAGTCCTTTATTTCCAAGACGGTGGGATGATTCCGTCTGAGAAACCTAAATTAAAATTATTTCTCCTTTTTATCTCCTTTCTTACATTCTTCCGCCGTACATGCTGAACATCGGGATATAGATTGCGATGACGATGAACCCGACAACGACGCCCAAGATGATGGTGATCATCGGTTCGAGCATTGCGAGCGCGGCGTCGGACGCCGAGGTCGCCTCGTCGGTGTAGTAGCTGCCGATCGTGCGGAGGGTCTCTTCCAAGCTGCCCGACTGTTCGCCGACGGCGATCATTTCGAGGAGCATGGTCGGAAGGTATTTGGAATCTGCAAGCGCTTCGCCGAGCGAACTGCCGTTTTCGAGCTTCACAACGGCTTTATTCAGCTCTTCGCCGACGCACCTTTGGTCGAGCACGCGGCTCACGATGTCGATCGCCTTTGTCACGGGAAGTCCCGCGGCGAGCAAGGTCGCAAGCGTGTTTGCCGTCTGCGACGCCGCATTGTATTTTGCGATCTTCCCAAGGACGGGCAATTTCATGCGGATCTTGGAATATAACAGCTTGCCCTTGTCGGTCTTGCCAAATGCGAAGATCGCAATGCCGATGACCGCAATGACAATGAGAAGAATATACCAATATCCTTTGAAGAAATTGGAGATCGCGATGAGAATGCGCGTTGCAAGCGGGAGTTCTGTGCCCATTGAGGTGAGGGTGCGGGTCATCGTCGGGACTAAGACGATCATGACGATCGCAATGACGACGACGGCGAGCAACAACACAATGATGGGATATGTGAGTGCGGACTTGACCTTTTTCTTGGTCTTGTGCATCCTCGTATAGTATGCTTCGAGGCTTTGGAAGGAATTTTCGAGCGTACCCGATTCCTCGCCCGCGCGCACGGTTTCGATAAACACGGCGGGAATTTTCTTGCCGTTCTTTTCGAGGCTCGCCGCGAGAGAATAGCCTGCGGCAACGTCCGCCGCGCATGCCGTGAGGATCCGCTTCATGAGCTTATCGTCCGACTGTTCTGCCACGATCTCGATGACGCGCGACATCGCAAGCCCCGCTTTGAGCATGATATAGAACTGGTTGGACGTGAGCGCAAGCGTTTTATCGCTGACCCAGAGCGGCTCGTTGAGGTCGATATTGATCCTTCGCCCCGACTTGATCTCTTTAATGTTCTCGACGATCGGACAAGTGCGCTTGATTTGAGCGATCGCCTCGTACTCGTCGTACGCCTCGATCACGCCCTGTACCGTCGATCCGTCCGCCGCTTTCGCGCGATACTTAAAGGTCGTCATGGCTCCTCCTTTAATAGTTTTCTCTTTTCGACGAAAATCTTTCCTGCGGAAAAATTTATCGTCGAGGGTTCATATTCCATGTTTTCATGAAACTTCCGTCGCCCGCTCCCAATCTTGGCGCCCCCTACGAGGGGGAGCTGCCGCAAAGCGGCTGAGGGGGTGTTCCCTTATTTTGCAAGCACGGTCGTTGCACACCCCTTTTGGCGCAAAGGGCGCGCCACTTTTCCCTCTTGGCGCCCCCTACGAGGGGGAGCTGCCGCGAAGCGGCTGAGGGGGTGTTCCTTATTTTTCGTTCGAAACCTTAATTGGTATTTCTCTTCACATACTCGGGGTCGTGGCAGAATGCCGCGCGCGCGGTCTTTGCAGAAATCACCTGCTGACGGCATAGCGCGATCAGTGCGTTATCCATCGTCACAGAGCCTTCCGCCGCTGACGTCGCGAGCGAGCTCAAAATCTGCGGGGTCTTGCCCTCGCGGATCAAGTTCCGAATCGCGGGCGTGACCATCATCAGTTCGCATGCGGCGACCCGCCCCCCCGCCTTCTTCGGCAAAAGCTGTTGCGACAATACCGCCATCAACGTTGTGGACAGTTGCAGACGAATTTGTTTCTGTCTCCCCTCTGGGAACACGTCCACGACGCGGTCGATCGCCTCGGGCGCGGAGTTCGTGTGCAAGGTCGCAAAGACCAAGTGCCCCGTTTCCGCTGCCGTGAGCGCCGTCTCGATCGTATTGAGATCGCGCATTTCGCCGATCAAGATCACGTCGGGGTCTTCACGCAAGATCGCCCTCAACCCGCTTGCGTAGCTCTCGGTATCCGCGCCGATCTCGCGCTGGTTGATGACGCAGCGGTCGGGCTTATAAATGTATTCGATCGGGTCTTCCAAAGTGATGATATGCCCGTCGTATGTATGGTTGATCCTATCGAGCATGGCGGCGAGCGTCGTCGACTTGCCCGAGCCCGTCTCGCCCGTGACAAGCACGATGCCGCGGTTCAAGTCGGGCAATCTCTGCACGGCGGGCGGAAGCCCCAAAGCGTTGAGGTCGGGAATTTTATTCGCAAGCAGACGGATCGCCGCAGAGACCGCGCCCTGTTGGCGGAATAAGTTGATACGGCAGCGCACTTCGCCCAAAAATGTGAGCGCAAGGTCGAGCTCGCCGATCTTCTCCATGCTCGAATACGCTTCCCCCGCCATTTCGCGGGCATAGATCTCCAAATCTTCCGCCGACAGCCGATCTTCACCGAAATTTTTCAGCTCCCCGTCGATCCGAAAGCGCGGCGGCAAGTCCCTGACCAAGTGAACGTCCGATGCGCGCATATCCCTCGCGTTTGCGATGATCTCGTCCAAAGAATATTTCATATCCCGTCTCCCGCTTCGCGCTCTTTTTTAATCCGCCGTCGTATTCAATACGCCGACCGCCTCTTCGACGGACGTCGTGCCTTCCAAAACAAGCTCCCGACACCCCGCCGCAAGCGACGAGAACGTGCCGTTCGTCACGCAGTCCAACAGTTCTTCCTTATGCCGCCCTTCACTGACCGCGCGCTTGAACTTTTTATCCAGGATCAAGATCTCAAACACCGCCGTTCTGCCGTGATAGCCCGTATGATAGCAATTCGGACAGCCCCTGCCGCGATAGAACGTGTAATCCTTCGGCTCGCCTTCGAACCCGAGACGGCGAAGCTCCTCTTCCTGCGGCGTGTACGCTTCCTTGCAGTCGGGACAAATGCGCCTGACAAGACGCTGGGAAATCACGCCGTTCAATGCCTCCGCGACAAGATAGGGCTCGACCCCGATGTCGATCAAGCGGTCGATCGCGGTGAGCGCGTCGTTCGTGTGGACGGTCGAGAGCACCAAGTGCCCCGTGATCGCCGAACGGATCGCGATCTCCGCCGTTTCGCCGTCACGGATCTCGCCGACAGCGATAATGTCGGGGTCTTGACGCAAGATCGCCCTTAGCCCGTTTGCAAAGGTCATGCCGACCTTTTCGTTGATCTGCACTTGGTTCACGCCGTCAAGATCGTACTCGACGGGGTCTTCCAACGTGACAAGGTTGACTTCCTGTGTATTGAGCGAGCGGATCATCGTGTACATCGTCGACGATTTGCCCGAGCCCGTAGGTCCGACGATCAAGACCATGCCGTGCGCATTCTCCAAAAGTCGGTTGTATTTTTCAAGATTCGCCCCCGACAGACCGATCGCCGCCGCATCGAGCAGCTGCGTCGATTTATCGAGAAGTCTGATCACGACCTTCTCGCCGTACAAGGTGGGAAGGGTGGAAATACGAAGGTCGATGTCGTGTCCTTTGACGCGCACGTTGGAACGTCCGTCCTGCGGAACGCGGGTCTCGGAAATGTCCATGCCGCCCATGATCTTGATACGCGAGACGACCGCACGCCGAAGATCCCAAGGAACGGTCAAGACCGTGCGGAGCAGACCGTCGATCCGCATGCGGACCGCCATTTCCTCGCTGTGCGGCTCCAAATGAATGTCGCTCGCGCGTTCGTTCGCAGCGCGCTCCAAAATGGAGTTGACGAGCCTTACGGTCGGCGCGGATTGAACGTCCTCGGAAAGGTCCTCGTGCATCTGCGTCGCCGCCTGTTCGCGGACGTTGGATTCGTAGCGCATCTCCTCGATCGCGCGCGCCGCGCCCTCGTTCCCGTACAGCGTCGAGATCGCACGGCTGACAGCCGCCGCCGTCGCGATCTTGGGAAGAATGCGTTTCCGCGTCGCCGTGCGCACTTCTTCGAGCGCGACAAAGTTGAGCGGGTCGCTCATCGCAAGCGTGAGTTCGTCCTTGACAAGCCGAACGGGCACGACCCCGTGCCGCCTTGCGATGTTCCTCGGAACAAGCTGCGCCATTTCCACGGGGATATGCACCTTGGACAGGTCGATGAAATCAATGCCGAGCTGAAGCTCCAAAGTCTCGATGAGACGCTGTTCGTTGATGATCCCCTCGTCGATCAAGACCGTGCCGAGTCGCTCGTGCGTCGTCTTTTGGACTTCCAGAGCATGTTGAAGTTGTTCTTCTGTGATGGCTCCCGTGCCGATGAGGATGTCCCCCAAGCGCATGTATTCCATATCAAAAACACCTCTTCTTAATAGCTTGACAAAGATTAGATAAAAATATGATAGCACATTATAACATTCTTTGTCAAACGATTGAACTGAATTTTTTTGTATATTCCGATCAATTCTTCACATTTTCTCCATTTTTTTCGCAAAGAAGGGAGAAAATCACTTCCAAAAGTCGTTCGAGATCGATGGGTTTTGCGACGTGGGCGTTCATGCCGCAATCCGCCGCTTTCTTGCGGTCCTCGTCGAAGGCGTTCGCCGTCATCGCGACGATGGGGATGGAATTGAGCCGCTCATCGTCGAGCGCGCGGATGCGCTTGGTCGCCTCATAGCCGTTCATGATGGGCATCTGCACGTCCATGAGGATGAGGTCGTACTTGCCCTCCGACGCCTTCACCTTCTCGACGGCGACCGTGCCGTCCTCGGCGGATTCCACGATAAATCCGTGTTCGCTCAAAAGTTCTTCCGCGATCTCGCGGTTGAGTTCGTTGTCCTCGACGAGCAAGACGTGCTTGCCTTGCAAGGCGGCGTAAGGGTCTTGCTTCTCCTCATCGTTTTTGCCGCTCCCCCGCTTTTCAACGACCGAGACAAGGGTATCCCGAAGTTCCGAAAGGAAGATGGGCTTATTGACATAAGCCGTCACGCCGAGGTCTTTCGCCTCGTCCATGATCGCGCTGAGGTCGTATGCGGTCAAAATGATGATGGGCGTGCTCTCGCCGACGATCGCGCGGATCTGGCGGACGATCTCAAAGCCGCTTAAATCGGGCATGACCCAATCGATAATATATGCGGAGAACTCGTCGCCGATGTCTACCGCCTGCCGTGCGCGGAGCACCGCCTCTTTGCCGTACATCGTCCACTCCGAGCGCATGCCGATGCGGATGAGCATCTTGGACACGCTGTCGCAAGTGGAGAAGCTGTCGTCCACGACGAGCGCGCGCATGCCTTCGAGCTCGCGGATGGTCTCGACGTGCTTTTGATCGGACTGCAAGCGGAATTGCAGGTTGATGATGAACTCGCTCCCCCTGCCCTGCTCGGTTTCGAGTTCGATCGTGCCCCCCATCGTGTCGACGATGTTCTTCGTGATCGCCATGCCGAGCCCCGTGCCCTGGATGCCGCTCACGGTCGACGTGCGCTCGCGTTCGAAGGGCTCGAAGATATGCACGGCGAACTCCTTGCTCATGCCGATGCCCGTATCTTTGACGCGGATCTCATACGCGCCGTAGCCCGTGGGCGCACCCGGTTTTTGGCGGATGGACAGGGACACCGACCCGCCCGAAGGAGTGAATTTAATGGCATTTGAGAGTAAGTTCAAAAGCACTTGGTTGACGTGCAGTTTGTCGCAGAAGATCTCCTCGTCCACGACGTCGAGGGTATCCATGAAAAAGTTGAGCTGTTTGCTCTTCATCTGCGTTTGGATGATGTTGCGCATGTCCCTGAAAATGTCCGAGATCGAGCAGGGCTTTTCCTCGATGTTGAGTTTTCCGCTCTCGATACGGCTCATGTCGAGGATGTCGTTGATGAGGCTCAACAAATGGTTGCCCGAGGAGAGGATCTTTTTAAGGTAGTCCTGCACCTTCTCCTTGTTGTCGATGTTGGTCTCGGCGAGGGTGGTAAAGCCCAAAATGGCGTTCATGGGCGTACGGATGTCGTGGGACATATTGGAGAGGAAGGTGGTCTTGGCGCGCTCCGCCGCCTCCGCCTTATGCAGCCGTTCTTCGAGGACGGCATGTTCAACGTTCTTTGCGACCGCGCGCTTCGCATCCCGCCGCATCCAAAGGAAATAGAGCACGAGCGCGATCAAATACACGACGCCGACGATGACAAAGACGATCTGCACTTCCGTGACGTTCCCGAAGGCGACGTCGGAAGGGACGGCGATACAAATGGACCATTGATCGCTCACGTCCCCGCGCGCGGGAGCATAATAGAGATACACCCACTCGCCCGTGGTTTGGGAGCGGACGCGCAAATAGCCCGTATGAAGGGACAAGATCTCGCTTGCAACGTCCTGATGGTCTTGGAAATCCTCGAATTTGCCGAGCTTTCCGCCTTCGCTTTTATGCCAGGTATCCATGATCGTCTCATGTCCTTCGCTCTGGACGTCGAAGATCATGATACTCGCGTTTCCATTATAAATGTTATCGGTGCGAAGCAGGGACGGAAGCCGATTGAGCGCAGTCACGCCGTAGAGCATGGCGACCGTCTCGCCCTCGGGATTTTGCTCCGTCTTTTTTATGACGGGCACGAAATGGGCGATGAGCTGGGTATCCTCAAACCCCTCGCGCCTGCTCACAAAGCGGTGGGAGATGTGCTTGCCGTGCTGTTTCTCCTCTTCGAAATTAAATTGGTTGAGCACGACGGAATCGTCGGGGAGATAGATGAGCCCCGAAGGCAAGAGAATGCGCAGATTCATCGTCTGCTGCAAGGGCTTAAATTCCCGAAGAGAATCGCGCAGAGCGTCCTCGTCGGGGGTCTCGCCCGAAAATGCGTCCGATTCCGCCAGGATCTCCGCCATGGATTCGAGCACTTCGCCGTCCCGCTCGAACTTGGAATTGATCTGGTCGATGACGGTGTTCGCCGCGTCCTCGAATTGGTCCATGCCGCGTCTGCGGGCGATCGCATCGCACCCGATATACGCCGCGATGAGCCCGCCCACCACGACGACAAAGAATAAGACCGTCATAAAGAGCGTCTTATCCTGAAACAGAAGCCATTTCTTTTTCTTCTTTTGGGTCTTTTGTTCCATATCTTCCCCTTTTTCGCAAGCAGTTAAAGCCCCAAGGACGCCTTGAACGCCGAGATCGCCTCGCTCGTTTTCAAATAGTCGGCTTTGACCGTCTCGACCAAGGCGGGATCGACGTTGGTATCGAGCCCCCGAAGGGCTTCGGTGAGCGCCGCGCTCGAATTGCCGAGAAGGGTGAACGAGAGGTTCTGGCACATCCCTTTCATGGTATGCGCCGCGCGGAACGCCTCTTCCCCGTTGCCCGCGGACAGGGAGTTCAATAACAGCTCATAGCTCTTGTCGTCCAAAAATTTCAAGACAAACTTTTGCACCAGCCGCTCGCTTTTGAGCCGCGAGATCACGTCGTCGTAGTTTCCGCTCAATGCAGTGTAACATTCTTGAAGGGTCATATCTCTATCTCCTCATGGGTTCATTTGGTTTCGTGATTTTTGGGGTTTTTGGGGTCTTTGGGGTCGCTCTCGCCGTAGCGTTCTTCGTAATCGGAATCGGGCTCGCGGTCGGTCAAAATGTCCTTCATGGACTCGTCATAGAGGTGGTACTGCGCCCTGCCCGCCCGCTTGGAAAAGTAGAGCGCCTGATCCGCGCGGCGGAAGAGAATTTCATAGCTCTCCCCTTCCTCTTGCATCTCGGAGACGCCCATGCTGATGTGAACTTCGAAGCCGTCGATCACCCCGCAAAGCGCCTTGAAGATACGCGCGATGATGGGATGGATGTCCGTGTCGTATTCGAAGAAGATCAAGAACTCGTCGCCGCCGATACGGGCGCAGAGGTCGCTCTGACGGATGCTGTGGTTGAGCCGCTGGGCGATATAGCTTAAAACTTTGTCGCCGAACTGATGTCCGTGTTCGTCGTTTGCGAGCTTGAAGAA
This sequence comes from uncultured Clostridia bacterium, assembly GCA_947631465.1. GTDB lineage: Bacteria > Bacillota > Clostridia > Christensenellales > Borkfalkiaceae > Gallimonas. The sequence continues at coordinate 9,299 of CANRLK010000034.1, read as the reverse complement.
GTCGATGTCGAAGATCGCGAACGCATACTTGTGATCGGGGAAGCCGTGGATACGCGGCTCGATCTGTTCGCGCGCGCCCGCGCGGTTCAAAAGCCCCGTCAAGGGGTCGCGGATGGACTTTTCTTTGAGTTCGTTGAAGCGCATGCGCGCGTCGTGGATGTCCACCGCCTTTCCGATCGCCCCCGTAATCTGCGGCGGGTTGTCGTCCGACCAGATCGCGCGGATGATGATGTTATACCATCGGTACTCGCCGCCGAGAAGCAACTGTTCTTCGCGGCTGCATTCGGGTTTTTCGGGCGTCGTCGTGTTCAGAAGATCGCCGATCCGCTGCCACCAGCCCTCGCCGAGCAGGGCGCTGAGCGCCATATTCTCGCTCGGAGAGATGATGTTTTCGGGCACGCCGAGCTTTCTCGCCCCCCAAGGCGAGAGTTTGAGAATGTCCGTTCCCGCAGAATATTCAAATTGGATTTCCTCGCTCATTTCGGCGAAGAAGTTGTGTTTCATGCGCTCGTAGTCCAAAAGACGCAGGGTGCGTTCGGACGCGCTTCCGCCCTTGGACTGCATGACCGCGTCCGCGAAAGAGCGGATCTGCTGCCGCTTAGAGGTCTTTTGCGCGTCGATCGAGAGCGCGTTTTTGACGTGCAGGGCGTTCTGTGCAAGGCATTCGAGCAGGACGGGATTGAACGAGCCGCACTTGCCGTTCAAGATCATATCGACCGCCTCGTCGTGCGGGATCGCCTTTTTGTAGACCCGCTCGCTTGTGAGCGCGTCATAGACGTCGGCGAGCGCGACGACCTGCGCGGAAATGGGGATGTCGTCCCCTTTGAGCCCGTCGGGATAGCCCCTGCCGTCATAGCGTTCGTGATGCCAGCGGCAAATTTCATAGGCGCGGACGACGATGGGATTGTTCTTGTGGACGGGCAGGTCTTCGAGCATTTGCGCGCCGATCGCGGAGTGCGTTTTCATGACCGCGAACTCTTCGTCGGTGAGCCGCCCGGGCTTATTCAAGATTTTGTCGTCGATGCCGATCTTGCCGATGTCATGCAGCGCAGACGCCATGGAGATGACCGAGATGTCCGCTTCGGTGAGCGGATAGCGGTCGGTGACGGCGCAGAGCTTATGCAAAAGAAGGTCGGTGAGCGTCCGCACATGCTGGATGTGCAGCCCGCTTTCGCCGTTACGGAACTCGACGATGTGGCTCAAAATGTCCACCATGAGAGAGCTGTTCTGCTCTTTCTCGTAGATCTGCTCCTCGACGATGCTGACGAGCTTTTTCTGCTTGGCATAGAGGAGGATGGTATTGACGACCCGACGGTGGACGATGGAAGCGTCGAAGGGACGCATGATGAAGTCGGTCGCCCCGAGCTCGTAGGCGCGTTCGATCTGTTCGGAGGCGGTCTCTGCGGAGACCATGATGACGGGCACGTCCTCGATCCAACCGAAACGGTTCATGACGGCGAGCACGTCGAATCCGCCCATTTCGGGCATGACGATGTCGAGCAGCACGAGCGAATATTCATTGCTGTGGTTTTGAAGGATGGAGACGGCTTCCACGCCGTTTTCCGCCTCGGTGATCTCGAACTCGTCGGCGAGCATATCGGCGAGGATGGAACGGTTCATTTCGGAATCGTCTACAATGAGAATTTTTTCTTTCAACATCTCTTTTTGTCCATAAAACGGTCCGATCGAGCGCAAAACGAGGCTTTCCACTTGAAAGGACAAAATATACATAAAATATTATACTCTGAAAACGGCGATTGTCAACTCTTTGAAAAGATTTTTTGTTTTGAGAAGCAAAAGATATAAAAAAATATGCAGGAGTTCTTCCTGCACAAAAAATTATACAACCGCTGTGTACCTACCCATTCTTGCTATCTCCTGCGCCTACCATTCTTACTGTCCCCTTTAAGGGGGCGACAAGAGAAGCGCAAAACGCCCCTCCCAACTTGGCTCCCCCTGAGAGGGGGAGCTGTCACGCGCCTTTGCGTGACTGAGGGGGTGTTGCCTTATTTTCAAGGCTCATTTGCGACACACCCCTTTCGGCGCGCTTTTCGCGCGCCACTTTCCCCTCATAGGGGACAGCAAGATTTCCACTTGGCTCCCCCTTGGGTGGAGCGGCGCAACTTCTGTTCGACAGCCCAGTGGGCTGCGAACTGCGCCGCGACAGGAGCGCTGGCAAGCGCGACGGGCTTTGGGCGGTCCCTGCCGCCCAAAGGGAGCTGGCGAGCGAAACGAGACTGAGGGGGTGTCAAAAAATCCAATCTATAACGCTATAAAATGATGAAGATGTCTCACTCAATTTGCCGCATGCGGCTTAATGCAAGAAAGGTTTTATTCTTCTAAGAGCATGAAAGTTCATACAAGCTCTTTTGTTTTATTTACTTCTTCTTTTTTCACGCTTGAAAAATCGGAAACCCGCGTATTATCGACCCGTCGTTACTTGCAAACGAGCCTGCTACGGCGCAAGGAGAACGCCGCAGCCCGTCGCGTATCCAACGCTCCTGGCGCGGCGGACTTGCGGCGGGGACTACCGCCGCAAGGCGGCGAGCGAAGCGAGACTGAGGGGGTGTTGCCTTATTAAAATACGCGGTCGTTGCACACCCCTTTCCCCCTCTCAGGGGACAGCAAGGAAATGAGACAAAACGCCCACCTCTTGTCCTCCCTCCCAAACTTGACTCCCCCTCGTGAGGGGGAGCTGGCGAGGCGAAGCCGAGCCTGAGGGGGTGTCTCCTTGTTTTGACGCAAATAACGGTCGAAAGTCCCATTCAAGTGAGCGGGTCGGGCGCGTAGACCTTTTGGACGGTCTCGAAGAGCCGCTTCCCCTCTTTCGTGAGCTTTCCGTCTTTTACAAGAAAGCCGTCTTTCTTTTCCGTCAAGATCTTTCCGCGTCTTTGCTCGAAAAGCCGAATGGTGCGGTAAGTTTCCCCGCGGCTCTCGCGTGCCCGCAAATGGGGCAAGAGCGTATAGCCCAAAAACGCTTCCAAATCGTCGATCGCCCCGCAAAAGAGGGACAAATCAAGGCTTACACTCCTTTCGTTTCCGGAAAGCGTGACGGAAAGCAAGCTCGCGCGGCGAAGAAGTCCGTGCTCTTCAAACTCGCCCTCGACCGCAATCAAGAGCTCGTTATTCTCCGAAAACGTGCTCCAATCGATCGGATTTTCCCGCCAAAAGAGCTTGACGGCGCGCTTTAATGCGTCCCCTTCGCGGTCGGTCGCCTTCCCGATGCGCTTCGTAAGAACGAGCGTCAAGATCAAAGAGACGACGGAAAACCCCATGCCCGAGAGAAATATAACAGTAAGCGTCCTGTTATGCCACAGATCGTCGGGGAAACAGGAAAGCACGATCTGAACGAGAACCGACGCGATCATAAGTCCCAACAAAACGTAGACGATCCGATCCTTTTTCTTCTGCGAAAATCTCACACGGCTTACCGCGCGCTTGCCGTCGTCCGACTTCATGTACTCCGCAAACGTCATGTCCGTATCCATAAAAATCCCCTTGGTAAAAATTATACGACAAGATTGACTTTATGCATCAAGATAAAGCGGATCACAAAGAACGCCGCAACGTCGAACGCCGCGCAGAGCCCGATCTCGATCCAAGAAAGCAGGTGTCCGCTCGCATTCATGAGCATGATGAGCGGCTCGAAAATGAGCGCATAGAGATAGGACAGCGCGAACGAGATCCCGAAGAGCATCAACACGAACACAAGTCCCCTGCGCTTGGTAAAGAGCTGGGAGATCGACGAGATGAGATCGCAGTACAAGATGCCCGCAGGCACGGAGACGATGAGAAAGACGATCCTTTCGGTCATGCCGAGCGGGTCATGCAGGTAGGAACTGATCAGATCTTCAAAAAGGGTCGGAATGATCTCAATGTCCCCCGTGAGCCCGCGCATCGGAAACGCGATAAAGATGGAAAGGACGATCGCCGCCATGCACGCCAAGAATGCGATGAACGCCGAAAGCAATTTGGAGATAAGCAGCTGCGTCGCCGAAACGGGAAGGGAAAAGGTCATGTACCCCTCGCCCGTGAACAGCGAGCGGAAAAAGCGCGCGGCGCTGACGAAGATCGACGCAAAGGCGAGCGCGAAGATTGCGGCTGCCCATGCGAAAAACAGCAAAAAGATAAATGATTCGTTGAAATAGGGTGCGTCCGCAAGCGGGATAAAAATCAGCTCATAGGAAAGCCTTACCAGAACGCTTAAAAGGAGCACCGCGCCGATCCACCAAACGAGGACGCGGAAGAGCGCCATGAGTTCGTGTTTCATCAATTTTTTTACCATCGAAAGACCTCCCGAAAAACGTCGTTCAAGCTCTTGCCCTCGCGGCTCCTGATCTCGTCCGCGGGCGCGTTCAAGATGACCTTCCCCCCGCCCAAAAAGACGGCGTGCGTCAGAACGGGCTCGATGTCCGAGATCAAATGGGTGCAGAGGAAGATGGTCGCATCCTCGGGCTTATTTTTGAGAATCGTGTCGAGGATAAAGTCGCGCGCCGCAGGGTCGACGCCCGCGATGGGCTCGTCGAGAATATAGAGTTTCGCATGCCGCGACATCGTGAGGATGAGCCCGAGCTTTTCGCGGTTGCCCTTTGACAGGGTCTTGATCTTGCTCTTCCGATCGATCTCGAGCCGCCCGAGCATGGAATAAGCCTTTTCGCGCTCGAAGTCGGGAAAGAAATCGGCATAGTATTCGACCTGCCACTCGACCCGCATCGCCATATTCAAATAGTTCGAGTCGGGAAGATACGCCGTAAACGCCTTGGTCTTGGGCGAAGGGCTCAATCCCCCGAGCAAGATCTCCCCCTCGCACGGCTGCAAGAGCCCCATCGCAAGTTTGATGAGCGTCGTCTTTCCGCTGCCGTTCGGGCCTAACAGCCCGACGATCCCCCCAGGCTCGATGGAAAGATCGACCTTCGACAGCGCGAAATTTTGCCCGTAGCGCATGCTCAGATTTCGGCACTCAAAAATCGCCATTTATCTTGTCTCCTTATAAAAATTTCAAAATTTTCTTTGACTTTTCCTATATTATGTCACGCATAGTACTATGCAAAACCTCAAAAAACGAGATTTCACCTTCAATTTTCGTCGGGCTTTTGGGGTTTTGACCCCTTTTTGCGCTTTCTGACGCACTCGGTGAGCAGGAACTCGATCTGCCCGTTGAGCGAGCGAAAGTCCTCTTCCGCCCAAGCGGAGAGGTCCGCAAACAGTCCTGGCGAAAGCCGCAGCGGGACTTGTTTTTTCTGTTTTTCATTTGGTTCTTTCAAATTCCCGCTCCTTTGCGATACAATTCCGAAGCGCCGCTTCTTCCCCTTTCGTCTTTTTGCGGTAGACGATAAACACGACCGTAAAGACGATCAAGGAGAGCAGGCACGCATACAAGACGCAGGCGTACAGGCAGCCGAAGAGCTGCTCGGAAAAGACATAGCTCTCCCCCCGCTCGGCGGCAAATTTCATCCCGAGAAACGCGAGAACCACGCCGAGTACTGCGCCGCAAAGCACGATCGAAAGCATGACAATGCTCGAAATCTTTTGCATTTTCATGAATTTCCCTTGAAGATCCCGCCGCAGCACATCCCCTTCCGACTGCGTGAGTTTGCGCTCATTGCGATAGAAAACCTGCCGCTGTTCAAGGGAAGAGAAGATGACCAAAATGAGCCCCAACAACAAAAGCGGCATGGAGATCGCGATCAGCACATACGAAACCGTCCCGCTCTGCTCCCCTTCCTTGGGCAAAAAAGCCGATAAAAGCGCGACAAATCCGATCATCAAGAGTACCGCGCCGATCCCGCTCTTTGTCTGCGCTTTGCGAACGCCCTCGCGCTCCTCGGGCTCTTTCAAAAAGAGTTCGATGATCGGGTTTCTGCCTCCGCCCGCCTTCGCGCGCTCTTCAGCGCGGACGATCGCCTGTTCCTTTACACCGCCCTCGCGCTTGATCTGTTCGATCTCCGCATGCGCTGCGTCGTAAAATTCGCTCTGCTGTTTCAGCGCCTTCTTCGCGGTGACCGAACCAAACACGCCGATCAAGAGCGCGCAGAGCAGAAACACAAGGGTCATATACACGCGCGCGTCCTCATTTTGCGAAAAGAGCCCATAGAAGATCTCGGACGCGAGAAGCGGCAGCAGCGACGTCACGCGATAGACCTGTTCTTCCCAAAACGTGCTCTTGCGGCGCGCCGCATAAACTTGCAAAAATACAGAATAAAGTTTCTCGCGCGTCGAAAGCGCTTCGCCCGTATATTCCCTTAAATTTGCCTCATGCTGTTCTTCCGTGAGCATATAGGCGAGGGAGGTTTGGCGGTAGCTCGCGACAAGGTCGAGCACGCCGAACACGCCGACAAGACAGACGAGCGCGATGACCAAGCCCTTCGGGAGCATGTTCTCCCCGCGCGCCATGATGACGATGTACGGCACGCAGGCGGAGAGAAACAGGAGAAGCCGACAGACCGTCGTCAACCTTTGCGCACGGCGGTAGCGGTCCACCCGTTCGCCGCTCAAAAAGATCTTCAAAAACTCGTACATCTCACCCTCCTTACTTCCCGAACATGATGCGCTCGTTCGAGAGCATCCAGGATACGATGAGCACCAAGACCGCCGTATAGACGAGGTTCATGCCGATGCTCAAAAGGCACAAGAGAACGGGCATTCCGCCGCTTAAAAGCTGTTGGACTGCGGCGACAAAGTTCAAAATGGGCACAAATGCGACCCAGACGCCGAAGTCGGACGCAAATGCCGAGACGAGCGAGACCACAATCATCGCGATCATGACGACGGACGTGTACGCGGACGCCTCTTTGACCGACTTGGAAAAGGCGGACACGAGCGAAATGAGCGCCACGATGAACGGCACGAGTGAGAGGATCGAGAGGAACATCAATAGATAACTCGAAAAGCCGTAGCTCGAAAGAAGCGTATTGAGGTTGAGTCCCATGAGCTTGGGCAGGGACAAGAGCACGCCCAAAAAGCTCGAAGCCGCGCCGAGCGCCGCAATGCAGGAGAGCGGCAAGATCTTCCCGAGCGCGATGTCGGGGCGTTTGACGGACGTCGCCAAAATGGTCGTGAGCGTCCCGCGCTCCTTTTCGCCCGCGACCGATTCGAGCGTCACGCTCATGCACGCCGAAAAGACAAAGGTCACGACGAGCATGGGCAGCAAATTCTGCATAATCATACGTCCCATATCCGTTTCGCTCATGAAATTGTGCGGAACTAAGGTAAATCTCGCTCCATAGGACTGCAAGACTGTGCTTGCGAGCGCATAGAACGCCTCGCCTGCGCCGTCGTCCGAGGTCGAATAATATAAATTGACGACGGGCAAATCGGCAAGGTCGGCTTGCCCGAACACGAGCGCGTCGAAGTTTTCGGGAAAGACGAGATACGCGCTCGCCCTGCCCGCCTTGACTTCCTCGATCGCCTGCTCGGAGGATTCCGCTTGCAGCCATTCGATCTCATGCTCGCCCGAGAGCTGTTCGATGAGCGCCGTCGCCGCCGATTCGCCCTTCAAATAGACGCGGAAGGAATAGTCGCTCTCGCTCCCGATGAAATTCCCCAGCACCGAATAGAGCAGGTAGATGACGATCCCGGGGAGCAGAATGGTGACGATGAGCCGAGGGTCGTGGAAGAAACGGTGAAATTCCTTTTTGATGAGCGCGGCGAGTTTCATAGAATGTCCCCCTTTTGGCTTTGATAGATCTCAAAAAACCGCTCTTCGAGGGTCTTGCCTTCGCAGACGCTTTGAAGGCTGCCCTCGGCGGACATCTTGCCGTCGATGATGATGCCGACGCGGTCGCAGAGCTTTTCCACAAGCGAGAAGATGTGCGTCGAGAGGAGCACGCTCTTGCCCATGTCTTTGAGGTCGGACAGGAAATCGGTCACGACCTTCGCTGTCAAAACGTCGAGCCCGTTTGTCGGTTCGTCGAAGATGACGACGTCGGGATCGTGCACGATGGACACGACGAGCGACACCTTCTGCGCCATGCCCGTCGAGAGATCTGCGACCCTGACGAGCGCGAAGCGGTCGATGCCGAATTTGGAAAAAAGCTGCTTCTTGCGCTCGGCGAGGAATTTTTTGTCAACGCCGTGCATCGCGCCGAAGAAGTCGAAGAGATAGTCGGGCGTGAAAAAGCCTTCGAGTTTGAGATCGCCCGTCATGAACCCGATGCAGTCGCGCACCTTTGCCGCCTCATGCTTGACCGAGTGCCCCATGACAAACGCGTCGCCCTCGTCGGGGGAAATGAGCGTCGAGAGCATGCGGAGCGTGGTCGTCTTGCCCGCCCCGTTGGGTCCCAACAGCCCGTAAATTTCACCGCGGTATGCGGAAAACGACAACCCGTCCACCGCAACTTTCCGCTTGATCGAGGTGCGGTCGATCTTCTGCTGTTTGCGCGAGAGCGAAAAGGTCTTTTTGAGATTTTCCGCCCGAACGATCTCGCGATCGAACTCATTTTCCTGTATTATGTCTGACATAGTACTATGCAAAATCCCCTTTTTTGAAGTTTGCCCTTTGATTTTTTCGTTTTTTAATAGATACTTCCCGTTCCGACCACAGGTTGTGCGTCGCGGTTGCCGCAGAGCACGACGAGGAGATTGGAGACCATTTGCGCTTTCCGCTCGTCGTCGAGTTCGACGATCTCCTCTTCCGAGAGCTTGTTGAGCGCCATCTGGACCATGGAGACCGCGCCTTCGACGATCTTTTGACGGGCGGCGATGATCGCCGAAGCCTGCTGGCGTTGGAGCATAGCAGCTGCGATCTCGGGCGCGTAGGCAAGGTGGGAAATGCGGGCTTCCAAGATCTCGATCCCCGCCATGTCGGCGCGCATTTGGATCTCCCCTTTCAGAACGTCCGCGATCTCCTGCGCGCTGCCGCGAAGGGACTTTTCGTCGCCGCTCGAAGAGACGTCATAGGGGTATTGCCGCGCGACTTGACGAATCGCCGCATCGCACTGCGTGGAGAGATACGCCATGTAGTTATCGACGTTAAAGACCGCCCGCGCCGTGTTGGTGATACGCCAAATGACGACGACGGAGATCTCGATCGGGTTGCCCTCTTCGTCGTTGACCTTCTGCTTGTCGTTGTTGAGAGTCATCGCTTTGAGCGAGAGCTTGCGCGTCACGCCTGTCATGCCGCGCGCGGGGTTGACAGAGCCGCAGAACGGATTGACCCAGCTGAACCCGTCGCGCTTGATCGTACCGTAATATTTGCCGAACAAGGTCAAAACGTATGCCTCGTTGGGCTGTAAGAGCTTAAAGCCCCCGCAAAGGACGATCGCCGTGAAAAACAGCACGAGCCCGACGGGGATGAGAAG
>CANRLK010000033.1 GCA_947631465.1 uncultured Clostridia bacterium | reverse complement strand
CTACACCAATCGGAGTTTCTTTGTCTACCTCATCGGCATTAGCCTCTATTGAACCACGCGACTATCGCGTGGTTTTCGTTTAGACAACGAGGCGGCGCGCCCATTCGGGCGCGCCGCCTCTGCATTATAATAGATTTAACATCTGCTTGGGTCAAAATTTTTTGGGCACGGCTTTTCCGATCGGCTTTTTCTCCGCCGTCTGGGGAGCGACACTCGTTGTGCCCCGGCGGTCCTTGCCGTAGAAGAAGAGCGCGACCGTGCCGGGACCGACGTGCGAGCCCGTGCAAATGTCGTAGTATTCGGTGATGATGTCCTTCACGCCGATCTCGCGGATGAGCCCCGCAAGGTATTCCACGTCCTCTTCGGCATCGCAGTGGCAGATCGCGACCGTCTGGTTCTCATGGTCGGTTGCGCGCTCGCGGTATGCCTCGGCAAGCGCGGCGAGCGCCTTTTTCCTGCCGCGCTCCTTGCTGAAAAACACGAGCTTCGCGTTCTGCCCGCCGTCTGCGCGGATAATCGGCTTAATGTTGAGGATCGTCCCCGCGATCGCAAGCGTCGTCGAGATCCTGCCCGTCTTTTTCAAATATTTGAGATCGCCCACCGTCACATAGCTGTTGAGTTTGTAGGCGTTCTCCTTGACCCATTCCGCCGCCGCGGAAGCGCTCTCTCCCATCTCTTTGAGCTCCGCCGCCCGAAGCGCGAGCATTCCCTCGCCCATCGAGGCGTTCGCGCTGTCCAAGACATACACCCTGCGCTCGGGAAAGTCCTTTTCGAGCATGTCCTTCGCTTCCTGCGCCTGTTTCTGCGTCGCGCTGATCCCCGAAGAGATCGTAAAAAGCAGCGCGTCCCGCCCCGCCTTCATGGAAGGCAGCAACGCCTCATAGAAGGTATGCGCGTTGATGAGCGAGGTCTGCACCTCCGCTCCTTGTCGCATATCCTCGTAAAACTTCTTCGCCGTCTCGGCGTAATCTACGCCCTCCTCGACGCAGCAGCGCTCCTCGCCGTTCACCCGCAAATAGTAGGGAATGACTTTGATCCCGTGCGCCCTTTGCAGATCCCTCGGAATGTTCGCCCCCGAATCCACATAGATATCGAACTCGTTCATTTTGTTCTCCTTCGCTCCTTATCATAATCATTGCATGCGCACTATTTATCTTACATGATTTTCCCGAAATTTACAACCTACTTCTTTCCGCTCGCCCTCTCTTGTTTGATTTTGCCGCTCTACCGTCGAAAAAATCAACTCTACTCACAGGAGAGTCCCGTTTTTTGTTGACATTTTCTCAATCATTTTATATAATATTCCCATGTTTGAACAATTTTCGCGGTCTTTGCCGCTGTTTGGGCGGAAAGGCATGGAAAAACTCTTTTCGGCGCGGGTGCTGCTCGTGGGGCTGGGCGGCGTGGGCGGCTACGCCTTGGAAGCCCTCGCCCGCGCGGGCGTCGGAACGCTCGATCTCGTAGACGGCGACAAGATCTCCCCATCCAATCTCAACCGCCAGCTCCTCGCGACGCACGAGACGGTCGGACAGATGAAAGCCGACCTTGCAAAAGCGCGCGTTCAGGCGATTTTCCCCGAGGCAAAGGTGCGCGCCTTTCCTCTCTTTTATTCCAAAGAGACGGAAAACATGTTCGATCTTGCCTCTTACGACTATGTGATCGACGCCGTGGACGACGTTTCTGCAAAGGTCCTTCTCATCGTCTCCGCAAAGCGGGCGGGCGTGCCCGTCATCAGCGCGATGGGCGCGGGCAACAAACTCGACCCGTCCGCCTTCAAGGTGAAAGATCTTTCCAAGACCTCGGTCTGTCCGCTTGCGCGCATCATGCGGCGGGAACTCAAAAAATTCGGCGTCGAACATCTCAAAGTCGTCTGCTCGGACGAGCCGCCCATCCCCTCATATCTTTCGGACGAAGACCCCAAAAGCGGGGAAAACAGCTCGCTGCGGACGCCGAAGCGGACGGTCGGAAGCGTCTCGTTTGTACCCCCCGTCGCGGGGTTTCTGCTCGCGGGGGAAGTCATCAAAGATCTCATCGCAAAATAATCATTACGGAACGGGTTATGGAACGGGAAAAATATCTTCAAGTCGAAGAAGGCATACGAAAACAATTTGCAAGGCGGCTGTTCAAGCCGTTTGCGCGAGCGATCGTCGAATACGATCTGGTAAGGCCCAGCGACAAGATCGCGGTCTGCATTTCGGGGGGCAAGGACTCCATGCTCATGGCGAAGCTCTTTCAGGAGCTCAAACGGCACGACAAGTTCCCCTTTGAACTCGTATTTCTCGTGATGGACCCGGGCTATGCCCCGCAAAACCGCGCCTTGATCGAACAAAACGCCGCCGAACTGCACATTCCGATCACGATCTTCGAGACAGACATCTTTGAAAACGTCTATGAGATCGAAAAATCGCCGTGCTATCTCTGCGCGCGCATGCGGCGGGGGCATCTTTACAGCAAGGCGAAGGCGCTCGGCTGCAACAAGATCGCCCTCGGGCATCACTATGACGACGTGATCGAGACCATTCTCATGGGCATGCTCTACGGCGGGCAGGTCCAGACGATGATGCCCCGCCTCAAAAGTACCAATTTCGAGGGCATGTCGCTCATCCGTCCCATGTATCTCGTGCGCGAGCGGGACATTATGGCTTGGCGGGACGCCTACGACTTAAAATTTCTGCAATGCGCCTGCAAATTCACCGAGCAAAACTACGCAGAGCAGTCTCTCCATGAGACACAGTCGCGGCGCAGGCGGGTCAAGGAGCTCATCAAAGAGCTGCAACGCGAGGACAAGCAGGTCGAACAAAACATCTTCAAGAGCGTCGAGAACGTCAATCTTGCGACGGTCATCGCCTATAAGGACAGACAGGGCGTGCGCCACCGCTTCGACGAAGAGGAAAACGTTTGACTTCCATGAAAAGAAGTGGTATACTTTCCTTGTCATTGAGATAAGGAAATCATTAGGACACGGAAAAGAAGAACTATGTCGATCGAATTTGAAAGTATCACGGAAATTTTAAGGGACGAACTCGTGCCCGCCATGGGCTGTACCGAACCCATTGCGGTCGCCTATGCGGCGGCGATCGCGAGCGAAACGCTGGGGAAAACCCCCGACCGCTGCGAAGTGTATGTCAGCGGGAACATCTTGAAGAACGTGAAGAGCGTCATCGTGCCGAACACGGGCGGGCTCAAAGGCATTGCCTCGGCAGTCGCGGCGGGGATCGTCGCGGGCGGGTCAAAGGACAAACTCGAACTGCTTGCAAAGCTCGACGACGCGGGCAGAGCGCGCATCCGCGATTTTTTGAAAGCAGTGCCCGTCTCCGTGCAAAAGTCGGTTTCGAGCTGCGTGTTCGACATCGGCGTCAAGCTCTTTTTCGGCGATGAGAACGCATATGTGCATATCGCCCTGCAACACACGAACGTCGTCGGGATCGAAAAGAACGGGAAAGTCCTCTTTTCCAAGGATTATTCGGAGAGCGCGGAGACGAGAAAGAGTGTCCTCGACATTGCGGGCGCGCTCCGCTACTGCGAGGAAGTTCCGCTCGATGTTTTAGAGCCGCTCGTCGGGCGGCAGATCGAATACAATGTCAAGATCGCCGAAGAGGGGCTGACAAACGACTACGGCGCGCGGGTGGGCAAGACGCTGCTCGACGCGCTCGGCGACGGCGTACATAATCGCGCGAAGGCGATGGCGGCGGCGGGCTCGGACGCACGCATGAACGGCTGCGGACTTCCCGTCATCATCGTATCGGGCAGCGGCAATCAGGGCATGACGGCAAGCCTTCCCGTCGTCGTATATGCGAAACATTTGAATGTTTCAAGAGAAAAACTTCTGCGCGCGGTCGCGCTTTCCGATCTCGTGACCATCCGCTTGAAGTCGGGCATCGGACGGCTGTCCGCATACTGCGGCGCGGTGAGCGCGGGCGTCGGCGCGGGCGCGGGAATTTGCTATTTGCACGGCGGGACGTTCGAACAGATCGCGCATACCATCATGAACGCGCTTGCGATTGCATCGGGCATTGTCTGCGACGGGGCGAAGTCGAGCTGCGCGGGCAAGATCGCGGAAGCGGTCGAGGCGGGACTCTTGGGCTTTGAAATGGAGCGGCGCGGCAACCGTTTCCACGGCGGAGACGGGATCTTGGAAGGCGACGTCGAACACACGATCGACAACGTCGGCGAACTTGCGCGCATTGGCATGCGCGGCACGGACGAAGAGATCATCAGCCTCATGATCAAGAGCTTGAATTAAAAGCAGATCACTGATTTTATGATCAAAAACCTCCCCGCGAACTCCGCGGGGTATTTCATTTTCGGGCAGAGTCGCGATCGACGCAGGCAGTTGCACAAATGCGCAAAGAAACTTTTGAGCATTTTTCATAAAAATTCGCACAAAGTTCCTCTTTTGCGCCGAGATTTGAGATTTATTCTTGATTTTTTGCACGCGATGTGGTAAAATATCGGAAAGATATTTTGTGCGGGAATTTTTTGTCGGATGCAAGGGGCAATTTCATGAAAAAGAAATGGCTTGGAAAATTGATTTTATCGGTTTTGATCGCATTGATCGTGGCGGCTGTCGCCTTGATCGGCGTCTTTTATTTCATCTTCATTTCCGATCAGATTCATCAGGACAGCGCAGGTCATCTCCAAGAGATCTACGGACAGGTCAGCCGCACGCTCGACGGGTTCATCGAGCGCAATTGGGGACTGCTCGAAAGCTGGGACGACACCATCGCCTCCATGGACGAAACCGAGATCCCCGCGTATTTCGACCGCGAAAAAGAGCGTTGGAACTTCTCCCGCGTCTTTTTCCTCTCCGAGGACAAGACCTGCATCGTCTCGGACGGGACGGAATGCACCCTCACCCTCGAAAATGAATGGGATACCCTCTTCCGCGAACGGAAACCCCTCATGGTCGGCGACAAGAGCCCCTTCGAACAAAACCAAAAGATCACCCTCTTCGTCTTGCCGACGCAGCACGGCTCGTTCCTCGGCTTTGAATACGATGCGATCGCCGTCTCCTACATCAACTCCGTTCTCACCGACCTTCTCGACGTGGACGCCTTCTCGGGAGACGCGCATTCCTTCGTCATTCACAGCGACGGGCGGGTCTTGCTCTCGACCCAAGCGGGCGGGGGCGGCTTTGCGAACTATCTCCTCTACCTCCGCGGGCAGAACTTGGACGAGGAGACCATCGCCAAGGTCCGATCCGACCTCGAAAATAAGAGACCTGGCATCATCCAATGCGATCTCGGGCAGGACGCGGTCAGCCACTATCTCCTCTACCAGCCCATCGACCTTCAAAACCAGGACTATTCCATTTTGAGCGCCGTGCCGCAAAGCGCGGTCAGCGCGGGATTTTTGTCCATCCAAAGCACGACCATCAACGTACTCATCATCATCTTCTTCCTGATCGGCGCGACGGTCATCTTCCTCATCGTGCTCAAAAGCCATCGCCAAAGCCGCAGAAACAAGATGGAACTTCAATACCGCGAACTCATGTTCGACGTTTTGTCGAGCACGGTCGACGACATTTTCCTCATGATCGACCCCGAGACGCAGCATGTGGACTATTTGAGCCCCAACGTCGAGCGGCTTCTCGGCATCCCTGGCGACGACGTCAAGGCGGACATCCGCACCATGGCAAAGTGCGCCGTCGACTTCAACATCATCGTGCCCAAAAAGGAGCTCGACGAGATCCCGATCGGCGGCAACAAGAGCTGGGAATGCGAATACATGCACCAATCGACGGGCGAACGCCGTTTCTATCGGGTGACCATCTATCACATGGTCATCCAAGAGGTGGAAAAGAACATCATCGTCATGTCCGACCGTACGCTCGACCGTCAGCTCAACCAAAAGCTGCAAGAAGCCCTCGACGCCGCCAAGAGCGCGAACGAGGCAAAGAGCAACTTCCTCTCCAACATGTCGCACGACATCCGAACGCCCATGAACGCGATCGTCGGATTTTCCGTTTTGCTTGAAAAGGACGCCGACCAGGTCGACAAAGTGCGAGAATACACGCGCAAGATCATGGCGTCGAGCCATCACCTTTTGAGCCTCATCAACGACGTGCTCGACATGAGCAAGATCGAGAGCGGAAAGACTTCGCTCAACGTCGAAGAATTCAGCCTTCCCGAGCTCTTGGACGAACTCAACATCATCCTGCTCCCGCAGGCGAAGGCGAAGAACCAGAGCTTTGTCATCCGCGTGGACGGCGCGCCGCCCGAGAGCATTTTGGGCGACAAGCTCCGTCTCAACCAAATTTTGATCAATCTCCTCTCCAACGCCATCAAATACACCCAGCAGGGCGGGAACATCGACTTTCTCATCCAAAAGCTCTCGCTGGAACAAAACCGCTTTGTCAAGCTCCGCTTTACGGTCAAGGACAACGGCATCGGCATGAGCAAGGAATTTCAAAAGCATGTGTTCGCTCCGTTCAGCCGTGAGATCAATTCCGTCACGAACAAGATCCAGGGCACGGGGCTCGGCATGGCGATCACGAAAAACCTCGTCGATCTCATGGGCGGCGTGATCACGGTCGAGAGCGAACCGGGGCAGGGCAGCACGTTTGTCTTGGAAATGTCCTTCTCTCTTCCCGCCGAAGAAAAGGGGAACGAATGGTATCGCCAAAAGATCACGCGCATTCTCGTTGCGGACGACGAGGAGCAAATCTGCCAGAACATCTGCGAGATGATGCGCGGCTCGGGCGTAGACGTTTCCTATGTGACGGAGGGCGAGAAAGCCGTCGAAGTTTCGGTGCGCGCGCATGAGCGCGGCGAAGATTTCCATGTCATCCTGCTCGATTGGAAGATGCCGAACATGGACGGGGTGGAGACCGCGAAAAAGATCCGCGAAAAGATCGGCAAAGACGTACCCATTCTCGTGCTCACGTCCTACGACTGGTCGGAGATCGAGACCGAAGCGCGCCTTGCGGGCATCAACGCGTTCATGCCCAAGCCCTTCTTCCCCTCCACCTTCTGGCAGACGATCAAACCGCTGTTTGCGGTCGAGCCCGAACCTTCGCCCAAGCAAGACGGGAAAGCACCTGCCGCGGAAAAGGTCCTAAAAGGGCGGATGTTCCTCGTCGCCGAGGACAACGAGCTCAACGCCGAGATTTTGAGCGAGATGCTCTCGATCGAGGGCGCGCACTGCGAACTTGCCGTCAACGGAAAAGAGGCGGTCGAGATGTTCTTGAACGCGGACACGGACAAATACGATATGATCCTGATGGACGTGCAAATGCCCATTATGAACGGATACGAGGCGACAAAGGCGATCCGAAAGAGCGATCACCCGCGCGCCAAGACCATCCCTATTGTCGCCATGACGGCGAACACCTTTGCAGAAGACGTGCAAAACGCGCTCAAAGCGGGCATGGACGGACATCTTTCCAAGCCCATCGACATGGGCGCGGTGCGCGAGACCATCGCAAAATTACTCAAAAAACAGGACGGGAACACCCCCGACCGCGGAGAAAATTCATGAAAAAACATGCTTGTCTGTTGCTTGCAACTCTCCTGCTGCTTCTTCCCGCCGCGGCTTGCGGAGAAGAGGGCGAAAAGATCGACCCCGACGCGCTTTCCATCATGGGCAAGCGGAGCGATCTTGCAAAACCGTACATGACGAGAATTTTCGAAAGATACCGCGAAGAGACGGGAAAGAGCCTTCGCATCATCGAATTTGAGGACTCGGAATACGAGACCAAGGCGGCGCAGGCGTTCCAATCGGGCGACGCACCCGACGTCTTTTTGCACTTCCACAATGCGGATTTAAGCCGTTTCGCCGTCGAAGAGAACTTTCTCTATCTCAACGACCAGCCGTGGGTGCAAGATCTTACAAGCGGGGCGCGCGCCTATTGCACGGACAAAAACGGCGACCTCTTGGGGCTTCCCTTTTGGGAGAGTTCGGTCTCGGGCTGTTATTACAATAAGACCTTGTTAAACAGTCTCGGGCTCGAAGCGGTCGCGAGCCAGTCGGAATTTGACGGGCTGTGCGCGGCGATCAAGGGGGTCGGCTACACCCCTATTTGCTGGCCCGCGAACGGCTGTTCCTGGATGCCGCAGTTCGGACTTGACCCGATCTTCGCGGACGATCCCGAACTCTTGGAAAAGCTGAACGCGAACGAAGTCACTCTCGCCGACATCCCCGCCGTCGAGAACATGGTGCAATGGATCTCCGATGCGAGCAGTAAGGGTTGGTTCGGGACGGACTATCTCTCGATCGGCTGGGACGAGATCGGACGGGTGATGGGATCGGGCGAAGCGGTCATGACCTTTATTTGGGACACCTGGTTTTACACCGACTTCCCCGCGGGACAAAAATACGGCGTGGACGATTTCGCGCTCATGCCCGTATTCATGAACACGGCGGAGAGCGGGACGTACGAGGGCGGGAATCTCAATATGATGATGGTGAACAAAAACGGGGAAAAGAAAGAGCAAGCCCTTGA
The DNA here is from genome assembly GCA_947631465.1 of uncultured Clostridia bacterium. GTDB lineage: Bacteria > Bacillota > Clostridia > Christensenellales > Borkfalkiaceae > Gallimonas. Next base: position 10,295 of record CANRLK010000033.1, on the reverse strand, counting down.
ATTTCTCGCTTTTTGCGCGACCGCGGAGCATTACAATTACGCGTTTGACGGGATCTCGACGGTGAGCTGCTTCCAAGGTCAGACGACGAACATCCAATCCAAGATGGTGACGGATGCGATGTCGGATATCCGCAAGAAAGAGCGGGTCTCGACGGCGGCGACCAAGATCATCGGTTACAGCGCGGACGATGTATCCAAGGCGCTCGTAGATCTACTGAAAAAGAAAACAGACGTGAAGGGCTGTATCCAAGCGATCGACGACCTTAGAAGGGCGGAGGCGAAAAAATACGGCGCAAGCGGGTTTTAATTTTAAGGAAATTTGTACCTTCCCTTGCTGTCCCCTTGGAGGGGAAAGTGGCGCGCGAATGCGCGCCGAAAGGGGTGTATCGCAAACGAGCATTTAACATAAGGAGACACCCCCTCAGTCACGCGCGAACGCGTGACAGCTCCCCCTATTTTCAGAGGGGGAGCCAAGGGGGCGGGGGCGGCGTGCGGGTTAAAGATAATAAAAAAGTAAAATTTAAGCCGTCCGAGGTTCGGACGGCTGTTTTGGGGCAAAGACCTTTGCGCTTGTTGAAAAGAATAAAGAGAGCGCATTCGTCCTTGCCCTCGTTTGAAACCTTACATCCCTGTCGATTCCAAACGTGCATTCACGGCTTTCACCGTGTTGCTTGCTTAAATAATTATGCTTTAATTGCTTCACCAACTGAATCTAAATCAAGCGCGGAAACAAAAACCGTAACGATATATTCACAGTTGCAAGCATCTGTGCCCTTATCTGCGCAAGTACATTTTTGCTCGGTAGTACCACTTTCATTGTGCTCTACACACTTTGTAATTGAATCGGTTGTCCCTTCCTCACTTTTCGTAATTGTTAATCCTTTAATCTCTCCGTTCTTTGTGATGCATGCAGTAGCAGTCCACCCATTCACTTTATGTTCTTCATATTTCGCGTCTTTCAAAATCGCAACTGCGGCAGCGCTGCGCACGGCACGGATATTCGCATTTTTGGTTGCTTCTTCTGCGTCTTTTAACGATCCGACAAAAATCGGTACTGCAATTGCAACGAGGATTGCGATGATCGCGACGACGATCAAGAGTTCTGCAAGGGTAAAGCCCTTTTTGTTTTTTCTGTTTAACATACATTTCTCCTTCTAAAATAGATTTTTTATATACCTGCCATCGGGACGAAAATGGCATTTATATCGGTGCATAAAAAATGGAAAATGTTCATAGATTAGTCTAATCCATGTACAAATTTAAGTTCATTCTATCACTTTTTCCTGCGTTTGTCAAGAAAATTTCAGGTAAAAATAAAATTATTTCAGTCTCTTTCTGATTTTATGCGGAAATCTTCTGGAAAATGTTCATGGATTAGACTAATCCATGTACATTTTTTTGTCGAAATTTATCCTCTATACATTGAAGTATTTCACACCCAAATAACACCCCCTCAGTCTCGGCTTCGCCTCGCCAGCTCCCCCTCTCCGTAGGGGGAGCCAAGATTGGGGGGCGCTACGCGCCGCTTCACTTTTTCAAAAGGGACGCCAAGAAAAAACTCGCTGTCCCCTAAGAGGGGTGGAGCATTGCACTTCGCCAATGGTTGATAACCATTGGCGCAATGCGACAGGAGTGAGCGCATCTCAGGCGCAAACGTTGACCGAACACGGGGTTCTACCCGTGTGAGAACGTACCCGAGCAAAGCGAGGGGGAAAGGGGTGTCACCTCACCTTATTTACAAAAGCGGCGCGCCGAAGGGAACTTCGGCGCGCCGCTTGTCATTTCTTTAATTGTTCGAACCTCTTAATTCCCCGCAAGTTTCGGAATGACTTCTTCATCCGTCCTTGCATTGCAGCCCTCGCGCATACAATGGCGGGAACGCATGCCGTCCTCTGTCTTGGTCGGGTGCTTGTCGATCGTAAATGTGCTGCTGAACACATGTCCGAGCGCTTCGATCACCTCAACTTCCTTCTCGTTGCAATTGTTGCAGCTACGGCTCATCATGCCCTTCGTCTCGCAGGTCGCCTCTTCGATCTTCCATTCGCCCCATTGGTGTCCCCGCGCGGGAATGACGCCCGTCTGCTCCAATCCGCACATCGTGCAATGACGCGTCCAGAGCCCTTCGCCCGTACAGCTCACTTCGGTCTCCACTTCCCAAACCGTGAAACTGTGCGGAACGACAGGCATGTCAATAATGCGCGTATCGCCGCACTGCTGACATACCAGCCTCACCTTTCCTCCGCTCTTGCAGGTCGCCTCCGTGATGACGTCTTGACTGTAAACATGAACGTGATCGCTGTCGCATGCGCACAGCCCCAACATCATCGCAAGCGAAAGAACTCCCGCAAGCAGCAATGTCGCAAATTTTTTCACGCAATTCCCTCCTTTCGGAAAAGTTGCACTTTCCCCCACTCTTCCTTATCTGTATTATATCACACCCTGTGCCCGTTTTGTCAAGCATTTCGTGAAAAGATATTGAAGTGTTCGAAATGTTCAAAAACCGTGATAAAAATGTGATAGATTTTTCATCTTTCCCCGTTCTCCCCTTTTCTCTCATCTATTTCCTTATTATATATAAAGCATTTTCGCGTTCATTCAACAAAATTTCCCCAAATTTTGCGTTTTGGTTGACAAAACAAAAAATCATGCTACAATTATATCCGTTTTGGGAAGGAGAACATGATACCCGCTGTTTTGATCTGTGCCGTTTCGATCGTTTTGATGATCGCGTGCGTGCTGTTTTTTCCGAAGTTGAAGATCGGGAAGATCTCGGTCTCGACCTATTGGCTTGCAACGCTTTTGGGCGCTGTCGTTTTGCTTGCAAGCGGTCTTGCGGACGTCAAGGTCTTCTTCGGCGCACTCCTTGCCAATACTGCGGTCAATCCCTTGAAAATTCTCGTCCTCTTCCTTTCGATGACCCTGCTCTCGGTCTTTTTGGATGAGCTCGGATTCTTCCGCTTCCTCGCAAACGCCGCCTTAAAGCGCGCCCGCGGGGGACAGCGGCGGCTCTTTCTCATCCTGTATCTTACTGTCTCCATTCTCACCGTCTTTACCTCGAACGACGTCATCATTCTGTCCTTCACGCCCTTCATCTGCTATTTCGCAAAGAACGCAAAGATCGACCCCATGCCCTACCTCGCGGGGGAATTTGTCGCCGCGAACACTTGGAGCATGGCGCTCGTCATCGGGAATCCGACCAACATCTATCTCGCGACCGCCTTCGGCATCGACTTTCTCTCCTACCTGAAAGTGAGCCTCGTCCCCACCCTCTTTGCGGGGATCGTCTCCTTTTTTGCGCTCCTGCTTCTGTTCCGCAAAAAGCTCGCCACGCCCATGGAGAGCACGCCCGAAGAGATCCCTCTGCCCGACAAGCCCCTCTTGATCCTCGGCGTCGTCCATCTTGCCGTCTGCACCGTCTTTCTCGCGATCGGCTCTTATCTTCATATCGAGATGTGGCTCGTCTCGCTCATCGCGGCGGTCAGTCTCTTCTTCTTCGCGCTCCTCTTTTCCGCGTTCCGCAAAAAGCCGCCCAAGGAAGTCTGGGGCAGTCTCAAACGCGCGCCCTTGGAGCTCATTCCCTTCATCCTCTCCATGTTCGTCTTTATCGTCGCCCTCTCCGAGCACGGGCTCACCCAAAAGATCGCCCAATTCTTCGGAGACGATCTCCCCGTTCTGAAATACGGCGCGGCGTCCTTCCTCTCGTCCAACATCATCAACAACATCCCGATGAGCGTGCTCTTCTCGTCCGTCCTCGGCTATGCCGAAGGCGGCGCGCTGCTCCCCGCCGTGTACGCGACGATCATCGGCTCGAACCTCGGCGCGCTTCTCACGCCCGTCGGCGCGCTCGCGGGCATCATGTGGAGCTCCATCCTCGGCAGGAACGGGCTCAAATTCTCCTATCTCGATTTTTTGAAAATGGGCGTTCTCGTCGCAATTCCCGCCCTTTTGGCGGCGCTCGGCGGACTTTCGCTCATGCTCCTCGCATAACGCCCCTTTCACCCACTTTTTTTGCGGTTTCACGGGGATTTTTTTCTTGTCATATCCAAAACAGTTGACTTTTCGGCGAGAAAGTTATATAATGAATAAAATCACTTTGTTTTATACAAGGAGCGGGGTATGACTGTCGGATTTGCGGAAGTCCTTGCGGCGGCGGAAGTGACTGCGGACAACGCCTTACAATTCATGGGAGAATATTTTTGGGCGCTGCTGCCCGCGCTTGCCGCGATCGCGCTCGCGCTCATCACCAAAGAGGTGTATATCTCCCTGTTTTTGGGGATCTTCGTCGGCGCAATGTTCTTGGCGCACGGAAACCCGATCAATGCGCTCGTGAGGCTGTTCGAGATCATGGCGGGCGCGATCGGACCGAGCACGGAAGCGGTGGACGGAGAAGTCGTCGTCACGGGTGCGGGCAATGCGGGCATCTTGATCTTTATTTTGGAACTCGGCATTTTGGTCGCAATGATGAACCGTGCGGGCGGCGCGAAGGCGTTCGGGAATTGGGTGCACAAGCACATCAAATCGCGCAAGGGTGCGTTGCTTGCGACAACAGGGCTCGGCTGTGCGCTGTTCATGGACGACTACTTCAACCGTTTGACGAACGGGTCGATCATGCAGCCCGTCAACGACAACTACCGCATTTCGCGCGCAAAGACCGCCTTCCTCGTCGGAAGCATCTCGGTCTCCGTCTGTATCCTCGTGCCCATTTCGAGCTGGGCAAGCGCGATCGCCAGCAACATCGGCGAAGGCATGAACGCCACCTCTTCCGAAGCGTTCGGCTATTATGTCCAGACCATCTTCTGCAATTTCTATCCCATCTTGATGCTGCTCTTCCTCGTCGTGACCTCCCTTTTGGGCATTGACCTCTTCGGGCTGTATAAGCACGAACATCATGCGATCACGACGGGCGATCTCACGGGCGGCTTGGAAGTGACGAGAGCGGAAGAAGAGCTTGCGTTCAGCCCGAAGGGACGGGTGTTCGACCTTGTGCTCCCGATCGCGGTGCTCATCGCAAGCTGCTGCACCTTCCTGCTGCTCAAAACGGGCGACGGCGAAGCGATGTTCGACACGAACACTTCGCTTGCGATGGGCGGCTGTCTTGCCATCATCTTCTGCCTGCCGCTCTATCTTCCGAGAAAGCTCATGAGCTTGAAGGAATACACGGGCTGCTTCACGGCGGGATTCAAGTCGATCGCGGACGTGATCATCATCCTTGCCTTCGCTTGGACGCTGACGGGCGTGTGCGAAGCGATGAACCTCGACAAGTTCGTCACGGCGTTCGCGTATTGGATCGGCGACCTTAAATCGTTGCTTCCCGCGATCTTCTTCCTCGCGGCGATGGGCGTTGCGTTCTCGACGGGCACGTCTTGGGGGACGTTCGGCATCATGGTCCCCATCGTCGTGCCGATGGGACAGCTCATCGGCGAGAGCACGATGATCCTGACGATCGCGGCGGTGCTGTCGGGCTCGGTGTTCGGCGACCAGGTCTCCCCCATCTCGGATGCGACCATTCTCTCCGCGGCGGCAGCAAAGAGCAACCACCTCGGCTATGTCAAGGCACAGCTTCCCAACGCGCTCATGATCGCGGGCATCACCTTTGTCACCTTCCTCGTCGCGGGGCTCACAGAGCTCATTTGGGTCGGCTGGATCGTCGCGCTCGTCCTCTTTGCGGGATTGATTGTGACCGCCTACTTCCTCCAAAAGAAGAAAGGCAGGCTGACCGACAAGCTCTATAAAGAGACCCTCGCCGCCGAAGAGGCGGGCACAGCGCCTGCGGGCTCGGAAGCGATCGAGGCGTTGAACGCGGGGATCGAAAACGGCGAAAACGAGATCAAGGACGAAAAGACAGGCGACGACGAAAAGTCCGCTTAAAAAATTAAAAGCATTTGTCCCCTGCAACCTTTGCAGGGGATTTTTATTTCGCAAAGTGCGAGCATTTGCGCGGTTGCCCTTGCTGTCCCCGTTGAGGTAAAATAAGGAAACACCCCCTCAGTCTCGGCTTCGCCTCGCCAGCTCCCCCTCGTAGGGGGCGCCAAGGGGCGGGGACAACGATGTTTCCCCCAAGCAAGGCAGTGAGTTCGGGTATGCGATGCGCCGCCCTCGTCGGGTTACGACGAGCTTTACATCGCGGCGGCGCAGAGAGTGAAAGCGATAGAGTTCGCAAAAAAAGCGCTGCGGGGTTCGGGACACATCGCAAGTGTCCCGAGACTTTTTTGCTTCTTTTTTCAAGCGTGAAAAAAGAAGAGTGAATAAAACATAAGAGAATATCAATGAGGAGATACCCCCTCAGTCACGCAAGCGTGACAGCTCCCCCTCTGAGGGGGAGCCAAGTTGGGGAGGGGAGCCAAGGGGCGGGGGGCGTTCGCTCATTTGCGTTTTGCTTTCCCTTGCTGTCCTCTATAAATATTCGCGCCTAAAAACATATTGAAAAAATGCGAAAATTTTGTCGAACGGTTGACAAGACATATGTCTGTATGATAAAATATCCCTTATGAAAGAGAAAAGGAGTTTTTCTATGCCCGAACATATCAAACTCAAAATCGGAACGGTGGTGAAATACCTGCCCGTCTGCCTGTTTGCGCTCTACACGATCTTGATTTTTCTGTTCAGCCTTGCACCCGTTTGCAAGGTCTTAGATCAGCCCTTCGGAAACGTCTATGATCTTCTCGGCTTGGATTCGCCCTTCCGCGGCACGGTCAGCGCCGTGGTGGCGTTTGCCATCATCGGGCTCATTGCGGCATTGATCGGGGTCGCGCTTCTCGAAACGCCCTTTTTCGATCTCGCCCGTGCGGCAAAAGGCAACGCCGTGAAGATCCTGCGCTTCGTTTGGAAGTTCGTCCCCTGCCTCTTTTACTTTGTCTTTTTCATTCTCTCGTGCGTGATGTTCGGGAAAGTGTCCGATCTCAATCATTCGGACCTCGGGCTTTCGATGTATTCGTCAGGATCTTGCCCCACGCTTTTGTTGATCTTCACGCTGCTGTTTGCGATCATCCAAGCCGCCGCGCTCATTGTGGAGTTCAAACTTTTGAGCCGCGTGACCCTCATCCCCGCAGACGATACACAGACGGAAAATTAACGATTAACGAACCGAAAAGGCGTTCGGGCGAAATTGCCCGAACGCCTTTTTCTAAAACAGGTGATCTTATTTGCCGAAGTATCTCTTCAAAAGTCCCTTAAAGCCTGCGCCGTGGCGCGCCTCGTCCTTTGCCATCTCGTGAACGGTGTCGTGGATTGCGTCATAGCCAAGCTCTTTCGCGCGCTTTGCAAGCATGAGTTTCCCCTCGCATGCGCCCGCCTCGGCAGCCGCGCGGAGCTCCAAATTCTTCTTGGTCGAATCGGTGACGACCTCGCCCAAAAGTTCCGCAAATTTTGCGGCATGCTCCGCTTCCTCGAACGCATAGCGCTTATAGGCTTCTGCGATCTCGGGATAGCCCTCGCGCTCTGCAACGCGGGACATCGCAAGGTACATGCCGACCTCGGTGCACTCGCCCGTGAAATTGGCGTGAAGCCCGTCCATGACTTCCTTGTCCTCGACTCTACCGTCGCCTACATGATGCTCGCAAGCGAACTTTGCCTCTTCAACGGGCACGAACTTTTTCGCCTTACAAACGGGGCAGACCTCGACGTCGTCCTCGACGATCTCGCCGCAAACAGCACATCTCTTCATAACAAAATCTCCTTTGAAAAATTCTTATCCGTATTATATCACAAGATTTTCCGCATTGCAAGATTTTGACGAAAAATTTTTTCGCCCAAAAACAAAGAAATTTTTATCCTTCCAACATTTTTACAAGCTCAGAAAAGTTTTCGGCGAACTCCTTTGCGCCGAACTTTTCAAGCTGCGCCCTTGTTCTGTATCCCCAAAGCGCGAAGATCCCACGGATCTTACAGTTCTTCGCCGTCAGAACGTCCGCTTCGCCGTCGCCCACGAACACGCACTCCGAAAGCGGGGTTTTCAGCGTCAATGCCGCGTACCGCGTCAGCGACGGGTCGGGCTTCACGTCGAACATCCCGCTGTCGCCCCCGATGAACGCGAAATAGTCCTCGGGAAAAAAGTGCTTCAAACACGCCTTCGCCGCGTCCTGCGGCTTGTTCGTGATGACCGCAAGCTGAACCCCGCGCCCTTTCAGCGTATCCAGCGCCGCCCGTTCCCCTTCAAACAGCGACGTCTTTCCCGTCCTTCCTTCCGAAAAATTCTCCGAAAAGTACGAAAAGCACTCCTCAAAATTCTTTACATCCTTCGGCACGGCGCGCTCGATGAGCTTCCTCGCCCCGTCCCCCACATACGAGCGGGTCTCGTCAAGCGAAATTTCGGGATAACCGAACTTCTTTAACATCTCGTTCACGCTCTCGTGAATGTCGGGCAGGGTATCGAGCAGCGTCCCGTCCAAATCAAAAAATACCGTCTTTCTCATCACATCTTCTCTGGAATTCCAATCCCGAGCAGGGTAAACGCGTTCTTTAAGATCGTCAGCGTCGCCTCGGTGAGACACAGCCGAAACGCGCGCGCCTCTTCGCTCTCTGCCTGCAAGATCTTGCAATCAAAATAGAATTTATTGAACTTTTGCGCCGTGTCCACGCAGAAGCGGGAGATCAGACTCGGCTCATACTTCTCCGCCGCCGCCCGAACGGTCTCGGGAAACTCCGCAAGCGACTTTATAAGGTCGAACTCCTGTTCGTTCGGCTCGTAATTTTCGGGCAGTTCCCCCTTCCCGCCCTTTGCAAGCAGAGAATAAGCGCGCGCACAGGTATATTGGACATAAACGCTCGTTTCGCCGTCGAAATTGAGCGCCTTTTCGTAGGAGAACGTAATATCCTTGATCTTATTGTTATAGAGCGCACCGAACAGCACTGCGCCCACGCCGACTTTTTCGGCGACTTCCGCCTTATTTTCAAGGTCGGGGTTCTTCTCTTCCAAGACCTTCGCCGCCTTTTCGACGCAGCGCGAGAGCACGTCTTCGAGGAGCACGACGTTCCCCTGCCGCGTGGACATTGCCCCGTCCTCCAACGAGACCATGCCGTAAGCGACGTGCACGAGGTCCTTCGCCCATTCCTTTCCCATGAGTTCCAGCACCTTGAATACCTGCTTGAAGTGCAAATTCTGCTGATAGGCGACGACATAGAGGCACTTATCGAAGTCATAAGTATTTTTTCGGTAGATCGCGGCGGCAAGGTCGCGCGTTGCATACAAAGACGCGCCGTCCGAGCGCAAAATGAGGCAAGGTGCCATGCCGTACGGTTCGAGATCGACGATCTTCGCCCCTTGGCTCTCCTGCAAAAGCCCCTTCGCTTGAAGCTCGTCCACGACGGGCTGCATTTTGTCGGTATAGAACCGCTCGCCCGCGTAGCTGTCGAACTTGATATGCAGGCGGTCGTAGATCTTCTCGACATAGGAAAGGGTGATTCTTTTGAACCACTCGAAGAGTTCGTTCGCCTCTTTGTCGCCGCTCTCGATGAGGCGGAAATATTCGCGCGCTTCCTGCTCCATTTCCTCCGTCGCCTCTTTGTTAAAGCGCACATAGAGCGCGTTGATCGCATGGATGCCGCCCTTTTCGATCTCTTCGTCGTTTCCCCAATGCTTATAAGCCGAGATGAGCTTGCCGAACTGCGTGCCGTAGTCGCCGAGGTGGTTGATGCCCACCGTATGATACCCCAAGAACTTGAAAATGCGGTAGAGCGCGCCGCCGAGGGCGGTCGTCGAAAGATGCCCGATATGGAAGGGCTTTGCAATATTCACCGAGGAATAGTCGATACAGATCGTCTTGCCCTTGCCGAGCTCGGATGCGCCGTATTTTTCGCCCTCTTCTTTGATCCTTCGAAGGGTCGCTTGCGCAAGCCCCCCTCTTGCCACCTTGAAGTTGACATAGCCGTTCACGGGCATTACGGACTTGATCACCTCGTCCTTTTCAAACGCCGCGGCGATCGTCTCGGCGATCAAAGCGGGAGATTTCCGCATGATCTTTGCAAACTTAAAACAGGGCAGCGCATAGTCGCCCATTGTGGTATCAGGCGGGACGCAGATCGTCTGTGCGATCTCCTCTTTGGAAACGCCGTCGAGGGAGATCCGCTCTGCAATGTAAATTTTATAATCCATATTTGCTCCTTGGATGTCCATTTTAACACATTTTTGCCTTTTTGACAACCGAAAGGCTTGAAGTTTGCGAAGAAAAGTATTATAATGTGATTGAAACATCATTCCTGCCGTTGCAGGAGAGTAGAAGGAATTTTTATTTTATGAAACTTGGTGTAGTCGGACTTCCCAACGTCGGAAAATCCACCCTATTCAATGCCATTACCCA
>CANRLK010000032.1 GCA_947631465.1 uncultured Clostridia bacterium | reverse complement strand
GACAAAATCGATCGGGACGGCTATCTCGCGTTTTGGACTGAATGGCACAGAAGAAGAAATCAATAAATTTCAATTTTGCCCGACCTTTTATAGCGTGCCCCTAAAATTATAACACCTTTCCCCTATCAAGGGACAGCAAGTTTCCTCCCCCCTTGGCACCCCCTACGAGTGGGAGCTGGCGCTAAGCGCCTGAGGGGGTGTCAAAAAATCCAATCTGTAAAGCTATGATATGATGAAAGCGTCTCACTCAATTTGCCGCTTGCGGCTTATTGCAAAAAAGGTTTTGCTTCTCTAAGAGCATGAGAGTTTCATGCGAGCTCTTTTGTTTTATTTAGTTCTTCTTTTTTCAATGCTGAAAAAAGAAGCAAAAAAGGCTCGGGACACTTGCGATGTGTCCCGAACCCCGCAGCGCCTTTTTGCGAACTCTTGCGCCTTCACTTCCTGCGCCGCCGCGATGTGAAGCTCGTCGTAACCCTACGAGGGCGGCGCATCGGATATTTAAGCCCCACTGCCTTGCTTTGGTGAGTTTCGTCTCCCCACTGGCCGTCCACTTGGAGGGATGAAATAACGTGCGAGCCCTCCCCTTCGGCGCGCCGCTATTATGTTATCCTTATTTTATGCCTTTCCTATCATCCAATGGCGCGAAGCAGAACCGCCATTCTGCGGCAGCGCACACAAGTTGCGCGACCCTTCGCGCTTATTGTCCGAAGAAGCGACCATTGAGATCAATTCCAATTGATGACCCAAGCCCTTTTCCTCGAACAAAAGATTTCAAGCGAAGCGCAGAAAGCCTTTTGTTCGAAACATAAAAACGGCGGAGATGAACTCCGCCGCATGAAAATTTTTATCTTATTTGTTCTCATCCTCGTTGCCGAGCAGTTCCGAAATGGACGTCGAGAAGCTCGCGCTCTCATTCCATTCTCTGTACTCATCGTCCTCTTCGCCCGTCGTGTTCCGACGGCTATTCTTGCGCGTCTTGGGACGCTCTTCGCCGTCCCCCTTGCGCTCCGCACGCTCTTTGCGCTCGGGACGGGGTTCTTGCTCGGGACGGGGCTGCAACGCCTTGATGGAAAGCGTGATCTTCCGCTCTGCGGGATTGAACGCCAAGATCTTCGCGTCAACCTCTTCGCCGATCTTCAATGCATCCGTGGGATTTTCAAGCCACTCGTGCGTGATCTGCGAGACATGCACCAATCCGTCTACGCCCTTTTCAAGTTCGACGAACGCGCCGAAGGGAACAATGCGAACGACCTTTCCGTGTACGACGTCGCCCTCTGCGTATTTATCCGCCGCCAAGTCCCAAGGCTGGGGCTGCAACTGCTTGTAGCCGATGGACACCTTCTTCGCCGTACGGTCTACTTTCAATACCTTAAATTCATAGCGCTTTCCGAGTTCCAAAACGTCCGTGACGTTCTTGACGCTCGTCCAGCTGAGGTCGGAGATGTGCGCGAGGCAATCGAATCCGTTGACGGAGACGAATGCGCCGAAGTTCGTTGCGCGCTCCACTTTGCCCTCGACGACGTCCCCTTCATGGATGGAATCGAAGAACGCCGCTTCCTTTTGTGCACGCGCCTCTTCGCGCGCCGCCTTTTCCTCTTCGAGAATGACCCGTTGTGACGCGATGATCTCCTTCCTGCGCTCTTTGCGGATCTCCAAAACTCTCAACCGAAGTTTCTTGCCCGTATATTTTTCAAGGTCCTTCACATATCCGGAGCGGATCTCCTTGGCGGGGACGAATACGGGATACGAACCGAGCTCTGCGGTCAGTCCGCCCTTGTTGAAGCCCGTGCAGACCACGGAAAACTCTTTCCCGTCCGCGATCTCCTTGATCTTGTCGTCCTCCTCTCGGATCTTATTCAGCATCTTTTGGGAGAGTTTTACCTTGGGACTGATCTCTACGACCATTACCTCGATCTCTTCGCCGACCTTTTCGGCATAAGCCTCTCGGGTGTAATTATCGCATGCGAGCTCTTCCTTGGCAAGCAATATTTCCAGCTTGCCGGAAGCGGATACATATACCCCTTCGTCCGTGGCGGATACGATGCGGGCGGAAATGATCTGCCCTTTCTTGTACCGCTCTTCCTTGCCGATCTCCTCAACGACGTCCTTCATTGTCGTTGCCTGAACTTCCGCGTTGTTACCTTCCATCTTGTTGAGAACCTCCTGAGTCTGCCAATCGGGAGTACTTGCACCCGCTATGATACCGACTCTTTCATAAAATAAAAAATTTTCATATTTGAAACCGTTGGCGTTTTCCGCGCGAAACACGTTCTTGCAGTGCGCCGACGCGATTTCATAGAGTTTACCCGTGTTCGAGCTGTTGAGCCCCCCGATCACGAGGACGGCGTCCGATAGCGAGGCAATTTTTTCCGCTTCTTCCTGCCGCTGTATAGTAGTATAACAAATTGTCTTAAAAATCTCAACTGTTTTTTGACATACTTTTCGAAGAATTTTCGTAAGTTTCAAAAATCTTTGCGCCGAAAAGGTCGTTTGAGACACAAATACGACATTTTTATCACAAAAAAGTGAAAAGTCATCCTCTTCCGACGAGACGACAAAGGCTTCGCCCCTGCACCAGCCCAAAAGTCCCACGACTTCGGGATGGTCGCGATGCCCCGCGATGACGATGGTCTTTCCCTCTTCGCTCTTCTCCTTGACGATGCGCTGCGTGCGCTTCACGAACTCGCAGGTGCAGTCGATGAGCTTGATGTTCCGCTCTTCGCATCTTTGGTACACTTCCCGTCCGACGCCGTGGGAGCGGATGAGAAGGGTCGCGCCCTCGGGGACTTCCTCGGGGGTCTCCACCGTGACGATCCCCCGCTTAGAAAGCTGCCCGTTGACCTCGGCGTTATGAATGAGCTCGCCGAGCACAAAGGTATTTTCGGGCGGAACGGAGAGCGCCGTATCGACGGCTTTTTTCACGCCGCTACAAAACCCGCAGTTCTTTGCAAGGATGACCTTCATGCCCGCGTTCCCGACTTCTTTTTCTTCTTCTTGTTTTCGAGCATTTCACGATGCTCTCTTCGAAGTTCGTACAGCCTGTTTTTGAGCTTTTCGTCCGCCTCGTCGTAGTCCGCCTGGGTGAGCTTTCTGCCGTAGTATTCACTCAGTTCCATGGGCTCGCCGAACACGACGTGCGTGACATGGAAGAGCTTCGGACGGTTGCAGATGACGAAGGGAATGACGGGGGTTTGCGTCTTGATCGCGAGCAGCGCCGCGCCGCCGTGGAAGGGCAAGAACTCCTCGTCAGAGACCTTGTTCCGCGTCCCCTCGGGGAACATGGAGAGCTTTTCGCCGTTTTTGAGGACCTTCATCGAGTCCATGAGCGTACGCACGTCCGTGCCGTCCCGAAGTGCGGGGATCGCGCCGACATGTCTCGCCCAATATCCGACGACAGGGACATAGAGCAGCGAATCCTTCATAAGGAAATGCACGCCTTCCCAAGTCGTCCTTGCGGGATAAAAAATATCCCATATACAATAATGATTGCCGAAATAGATATATGCGCCCTTGCCCGCTTTTTTATGTCCGTACATCTTATAGGGATAGGCAAGAAAATGAACGGGATAAAAGAGCACGCGGAGCAAATTCATGAGCGGCATGACGTGCTTGCCCTTCTTGTTTGCAGGGAACAGGAGCTTGCGCTTCTTTTCCTTCTTCTCCCGCCGTTTTTTGAGCTTTTCCTCGCGCTTTTTTTCGCGTTTCTGCGCCCGAGAAAGGGTCTCTTCCCCGTTCGGCGCGGCCGCTTCGCCTTGTTCTCTCATCCGATCTTCTCCCCCACGATCTTCAAGATCGCCCCGAGCACTTCGTCCGCGGTCATGTCGGAAGTGTCGATCTCGACGGCGTCATCCGCCTTTTTCAAGGGCGCGACGGCGCGGGTGGAATCCTGTTCGTCGCGGCGCATGATCTCCTTCAAGATCTCGTCGGGTTTGACCGCATACCCCTTCTCTTTGAGCTCTTCGAACCTGCGCTTTGCGCGCACTTCGGGACGGGCGGTGAGAAAGATCTTCACGTCCGCTTCGGGCAGGACAAACGTCCCGATGTCCCTGCCGTCGAGCACACAGGACATTCTCCTTGCGATCTCGCGCTGTTTTTCGGTCAAATGATAGCGCACGCTCCGATATGCGGAGACCGCAGACGCCGCAAGCGCGACTTCGGGCGTGCGGATGAACCCCGATACGTCCTTTCCGTCGAGCAGAGTGCGCTGCTCGTCCCCCTCATAGGCGATGTCGATCTTGACGCCGAGCAGGAGATCGTACACCTTGGTCTCGTTTTGGATGTCCACACCCGCTTCGAGGACTTTATACCCGCAGGCACGGTACATTGCGCCCGTGTCGAGATAGGCGATGTTGAGATGCTTGGCAAGCGCTCTTGCAAGGGTGGATTTGCCGCTGCCAGAAGGTCCGTCGATCGCGATCTGCACCTTTTGCGCGATGTCCTTGCGAAGCCCCCGCGCCCCGCGGAGATAGACATGGCGGGGTTCGAAGTTCTTTTCAACGAACAGCATGACGCGGATGCACAGTTTGAGGCTTCCGTCGATGTCGGGCTCTTGCGCGGAAAAGAGCGAGCCGCTCAGCCCGAACCCCGCCTCGCGCGCCGCCTTGGCGGGATAGTAGGAATGAATGTCGCTCGTGCTCGAAAAGACGAGACTCATGATCTCGTCGCGTTTAAGGTCGTTGCGGCTCTCGATCTGTTCGAGCATCTCCTTGACCGCCTTTTTGATCTCGTCTGCATTGTCGCACGGGATCGTTGTCGCACCGCGGATGATCGTCATATTTTTTCCCTCTTTCGTCGTATTACGTTTCGGACTTTTTCCCTATTTTATCCGATTATACACTTTTTGAAGCCGCAAGTCAACGGATTTTTCCGTTTTTTCGGCAGTTGCCTTTCAATTCTATACGGGAATGCCCATGCCCGCCGCATAGCCCGTCGCAAAGGCGATTTGAAGATTGAACCCGCCCGTGAACGCATCGACGTCGAGCACTTCGCCGCAAAAATACAGTCCCTTGACGAGCCTGCTCTCCATCGTCTTGGGGTCGATCTCCGAAAGCGACACCCCGCCCGAAGTTACGACCGCCTCGTCGAATCCCCGAAGCGCGACGGGCGAAAAGGGAAACCCCTTCAAAAGCGAAACGATGGTTTGCCGCTCTTCCCGCGTGATGAGGCACGCCCGCTTGTCGGGCGCAATGCCCGCCTTTTTGAGCAGAAAGAGCGAAAGGCTCATCGGCAAAAACGCGCGAAGAACGCTCTTTACTGCCTCTCTGCTCCTCGATGAAAGCTCGCCCAAAAGATTGGCTTCGACCTGCTTTTCTTCGAGCGCAGGCTTGAAGTCCAAGAAGATCTCGACCTCACGAAGCGGCAGACGGTTGACGAGCGCGGACAGGGACAAGACGAGCGGTCCGCTCAAACCGTAGTGGGTGAACAGCACTTCGCCGAGTTTTGAAAAGAAGGTCTTTCCCCCGCGTTTTGCAAAGAGCACGGCGTTTTTGACGGTGACGCCCTGCACGAGCGAAAAATCGCCCTCGGCTTGGATGCCCGTCAGCGACGGCACGCACGAAACGACGGTATGCCCCGCCGCCTTGGAAAAACGCAGTCCGTCGCCCGTCGAACCCGTGGACGGATAGGAAAGTCCCCCCGTCGCAACGATCGCCGCGTCGAAGGGAAGGGGCTCGTTTTTCAATACTATGTCAGACATAGTACTATGCAAAATGCCGATTTTCTGCACTTCGCTGTTAAGTTTTACGGTAACGCCCACCTCTTTGAGCATTTTTTCAAGCGTTTTGGTGACGTCGCTCGCATGATCGCTTGCGGGAAAGACCCTTCTCCCCCGTTCAACTTTGAGCGTGAGCCCATGCTCCGACAAGAGCTGCATCATGGCGCTGGGCGGGAAGCGGTAGATCGCGCCGCGCAAAAACTTCTCTCCGCGGACGACGTTTTGCAGAAATTCGTCGGGCGGGCAATCGTTCGTGAGGTTACATCTCCCCTTGCCCGTGATGTAAATTTTTTTGCCGAGCTTCTCGTTCTTCTCGAAAAGCGTCACATCGTGCCCGCGAAGCCTTGCAAAATACGCTGCGACGAGCCCGCTCGCCCCGCCGCCGATGACTGCGACCTTCATGCCCGCCTCTTCCACCTTGCAAGGGTCTCATAGTCGGTGAGATCGACCTTCAAGGGCGTGATCGTGATATAACCCTCGCGGATGGAGGGAATGTCCTTTTCAAAATCGATCTCGCTTCTTTGGAAGGCGCAATCGCATCTCGGCGGGTGAAATTCCATCCGAAGTCCCTCGTCCGTCTCGCGGTAGCTCGTGTTATAGACCGTCTTTGCCTGCATGCAAAAGCGGACGCCGAGCGGCTCTCGCGGCGGGAAGTTGATATTGACCGCGCCCGTCTCCTTGGAGAGTTCGAAATATGTATCCAGCTCCCGTCCGATGATTTCGACCGTTCGATGGAGCGCAGACGTAATCTTTTCCGAGGTATCCATCGCATGGAGATACTGCGAGAGCGCGACAGACGGAACGCCGTTTTGCGCGCCTTCGAGCGCCGCCGCCACCGTGCCCGAATACAAAACGTCGCTTCCGACGTTCACCCCCGTATTGATGCCCGAAAGCAGCAGGTCGGGCTCGATCGAGAGATAGCGAAGGGCGAGCAGGACGCAGTCCGCGGGCGTGCCGTCCACCGCATAGCGGTTTTCGCCGACCTTTTCGATTTGTACGGGCGTGTGCATGTTGATCTTATGCGAGACCGCGGAATTATTGCATTTGGGCGCGACGACAACGAGCTCGTGTCCGAGCGATTCTAAGGCAGAGACGAGGACGCATAAGCCCTCGCCTCCGATCCCGTCGTCGTTTGTCACTAAAATTTTCATAAATTTACACGGGGTAGACGCCCGTCTTGGCAAGGTCGGTATCCACGCCTTCCCTTGCCGCCTTTCTCCATTTGAAGAAGTTCTCCGCAACTTCGGGGAAGGACGCGTAGGAGAGCACGTCCTCTTCCTGCGTATAATAGCCCTTTTGCACGACTTCCGCTTTGAGCTTTTCGTACTCGGGCGCAAGGTCGTCGGCGGGACGGTAGGTGATGCGCTTCTCGCCCTTCAAGACCTTTGCCGCAACTTCCTCATTGATGGGCATCGGGAGCTGTCCGTACTTGCCCGCGAGCAGGTCTTTCGTCTCCTTGGTGACCATCTTATACCGTTCGCCGCCGATGACGTTCATGACCGCCTGTGTGCCGACGATCTGCGACGAGGGCGTGACGAGCGGCGGATAGCCGCAGTCTCTTCTCACGTTCGGAACTTCCGCCAAGACCTCGTTCAGTTTCTCTTCTTTGCCCGCCTTTTTGAGCTGGTTCATGAGGTTGGAGAGCATGCCGCCGGGGACTTGGTAGATGAGCGTCTTGACGTCCACTTGCCGCACTTTCGGGTTGAGGAAGCCCTCTTTTTCGAGCTCCGCCGCCACTTTTTTGAAGTGTTCCGCGATCGGAATGAGCTTTTCGAGCTCAATGCCCGTGTCGTACTCCGTGCCCTTCAAGGTCGCGACAAGCGGCTCGGTCGCGGGCTGGGACGTGCCGTTTGCAAGCGGCGACAGCGCGGTATCGACGATGTCCACCCCCGCCTTGATCGCCATGAGGTTGACCATGTCGCCCGTGCCCGTCGTATTGTGCGTGTGCATATGGATCTTCGTCTCGGGACGAAGGGCTTTTCTGAGCGCCGTCACGAGCTCATATGCATCGAAGGGAAGCAGTAGGTTTGCCATATCCTTGATACAGATGTTGTCCGCGCCCATGTCCTCGTACGTCTTTGCAAGCTTGACGAAATATTCAAGGGTATGGACGGGGCTCGTCGTGTAGGAGATCGCCGCCTCGCAGACGCCCCCGCATGCCGCGCCGTATTTTTTGATCGCCTTCATCGACGATTCAATGTTTCTCGGGTCGTTGAGCGCGTCGAACACGCGGACCACGCCCACGCCGTTTTCAAACGACTTCTCGACCACTTTCTCGACGAGGTCGTCCGCATAGTTGCGATAGCCCAACAGGTTCTGCCCGCGAAGCAGCATTTGGATGGGCGTCTTTTTGAGATATTTTTTGAGCGTTCTTAGCCGCTCCCACGGGTCCTCGTTCAAAAAGCGCATGCAGGAGTCGAAGGTCGCCCCGCCCCAGCCTTCGAGCGAATAATACCCCACTTCGTCGAGCTGCGAAAGAACGGGGATCATCTGCTCCGTGCGCATACGGGTCGCCGCATGCGATTGGTGCGCGTCGCGCAAGATCGTATCTGTGATCAAAACCTTTTTCATGTCAATTTCTCCTTAAATGATAAGCAAAATCGGGTCAGCCGAACACGGCGAGCAAGATCCCCGCCGCCAAGGCAGAGCCGATGACGCCCGCGACATTGGGTCCCATCGCGTGCATGAGCAGGTGGTTCTGGGGATCGGTCTCCCGACCGACGTCCTCCGAAATGCGCGCCGCCATGGGCACGGCGGACACGCCCGCAGACCCGATGAGCGGGTTGATCTTCCCTTTCGTGACCTTGCACATGATCTTCGCCGTGAGAAGTCCCCCGATCGTGCCGCAGTAGAACGCGACGACGCCAATGACGATGATGCTGAGCGTATCCGTCGTGAGGAACACGTCGCCCTTCGCCTTGCAGCCGACCGCGATCCCCAAGAAGATCGTGACCGTGTTCATGAGCCCGTTCTGCGCCTGCGAAGAGAGCCGCTCCACGACCCCCGATTCACGGAACAGGTTGCCGAGCATGAGCATGCCGACAAGCGGGATCGCATCGGGCAGGAAAATGCCGACCACCAAAGTAATGGCTACGGGGAAGATGATCTTCTCCACCTTGGAGACCTGGCGAAGCGGCTTCATGCGGATCGCGCGCTCCTTCTTGGTCGTGAGCAGCCGCATGATGGGCTTTTGGATGACGGGGATAAGCGCCATATATGAGTATGCCGCGATCGCGATCATGGGAAGAAGATGTTCCGCAAGCGTCTTTGCGACATAGATCGCGGTCGGTCCGTCCGCGCCGCCGATGATGGCGATCGCCGCCGCCTCCGCGCCCGAGAACCCGAGTAGGATCGCGCCGAAGAGCGCGATGAAAATGCCGAGCTGTGCGCCCGCACCGATGATCATGCTCTTGGGATTGGCGATGAGCGGTCCGAAGTCGGTCATTGCGCCGATGCCGAGAAAGATGAGCGGCGGATAGATGACCTTATCGACGCCGTAGTACAAATACCATAAGAGTCCGCGGTCGGTGACAAGATCGTAGGTATGCGCATCGTCGGTGTACGTCCCCCACAGCACCTTCTCCGCGCCCGGAATGTTGATGAGAAACATCCCGAACGCGATCGGAAGCAGGAGCATGGGCTCGAACTTTTTGACGATCGCAAGAAACATCAATACAAAGGAGATCGCAAGCATGACATAGTTCTGCCATGTCCCCTGCGATAACCCCATCGACTCCCAGAGATCGGTAAATACTTTCCCGAGGTCGAGAGCAAGGAAATTCATCTGCATATCACACTCCGAATCAGCCGATCACGGCAAGTACGGTGTCCGTCTCGACGTTTGCGCCCTTCTGAACGCAGTACGAAACCACGCCGTCGCAGGGCGCGGTGATGTCGTTGTCCATCTTCATTGCTTCGAGCACCAAAATGGGCTGGTCCTTTTTGACGGGCGTTCCCTCCGCGCAAAGCAGGTTCTTGATGAGCCCGGGGAAAGGCGATACGACCTTTGTGCCGTTCTTGTTCACCGCCGTAGCCTTGGGCGCTTCTGTTTTGGGCGGAGCAGCCGCCGCCTGCACGGGCGTTTGTACGGGCACTGCGCGCTTCTCGCTCCCGCCGACCTCTTCTACGCCGACTTCATAGCTCTTTCCGTCCACCGTAATGATAAAATTCCGCATATTAACTCCTTATTGATTATAATCTTTTGATTCTTTTTACGATAAAGTCACAAGGTTGCCCGTTTTGTTGCAGGCAAACGGCGACTGCCGCCGTGATCACTGCGACCACTTGGGGTGAGATCCCCTCTTCCGCTTCTTTCTCCGATACGGGCGCGGGCGCAGCTTCGGGCGTTGTCTCCTGCACGTTCTTTTGGGAGGTCTTTTGCTTCTTCTTGCGGGCGTCGAGCTTCTTCATGATGAGCCCGAACACCGTGAAGATGACGATCAAGACCAAGATCCCGCAAAAGACGAACAGAAAGCCGAACAGCGCATAGAACGCGCCTTCGCCGATGTCCATTTTGAAAAAGCCGTCAAGCAATGCCGTCCACATTTGCTCACCTCATGAGCATCTGGATGGATGCGATCAAATACTGTTTCAAAAATTGGGGCTCGATGACGTTGTCGAGATACCCGCCCTTCGCCGCATTGACGGGATCGGACATTTCTTCTTCATAGCGCGCGAGCAGGGCCTCCTTGTCCTTTTCGGTCTCGTTTTGATAGACGATCGCCGCGCCCTGCGCGCTCTCGAAGAGCGAAACGTCCGCGTTCGAGAAGGCGAGCGTCACGTCGAAGCCCGCGCTCTTTGCGGCAAACAGGCTGTAACCAAGCCCGATCGCACGCCCCGTCACGACCGAGATCTTGGCGGTTTCGAGCGCTTGGAGCGCGCCGAAGTATTCCCCGATCTCCTTCAAGAAAGCGCTGTCGTTGACGGAAACGGAGGGCTGAGGACCTTCGCAATCCACGAAGAGCACGAGCGGCAGCGAAAAATTCTCCGCAAACCGCGCGAAGGAGACGATCTTTTGCATGTTTTCGGCGCACAGCTTTGCCCGATCAAAGACGGCAGCGCAGACCGCGATGCCCCCCACCCGCGCAAGGAAGGTCCGAATGTCGGGCGAGCAGTTTCCGCCCAATTCGATCGGGTCTTCGAGCGCGGACAGCACCGTATTTGCGTCCGCCGTTTCGTTGAGCGCGGGCACGGGTTCGTTGAGCTCCGCGTCGAGGACGGGCAGCGTCAAATGCTCGTCGATCTTCAAAATGAATGCTGCGACCTCTTGCAGGTCCTGGACTTCGATGGAAGAAAGCAGGCTGTGCGCATGCGCCGCATACCCGCCGACTTCCTCTTTTTTGAGATTTTTGCCCTCTTTTGCGGTGAGCACGAGCGGGCTCGTCACGGAAAGAACGCTGTCTTTGAGGAAAAAGACCGCGTCCGCCTGTGCCGCGATCGCCGCCGCCGCGCCGTAAACTTCGCCCATGAGGACCGCATACTGCGGCACGAGCCCGTGAAGAGACGCACACGCCGAAAGGACTTTGGCGATCCCTTCGAGCACGTCGACCCCCTCGCCGATCTTCACGCCCTGCGAATGCAGGAGATAGACGACGGGCACGGCGTTTTTCTCCGCCGCTTCGAGCGTCTTGACGATCTTTTCGCAATGCGCCTTGGTGAGTCCCCCGAAATCGCTCTCGAAATTCTGTCCGATGACATAGAACGGGTGTTCGCCGATCGTCGCAAAGCCCGCAACGACCCCTTCGCCCTGCGGCTTGTCGCCGTATGAGAACCCGTCGGAAAAGCTGAACGCCGAGAGCTCGACAAAGCTGTTCTCATCGAAGAGTTCTTTGATCGCCCCGCGCACGGCTTTCCCCGCCTGTTCGAGCGCTTCCTTTCGCGCTCTCAATAAATTTATTCTATCCATAAATACCTCTTCGGTTTTTATTTGCCTGAACGATGGAAAACTTTTTCGGGAAATTTTCGCATTTTCCCAAAACAGCTCCAAATACATCCACTATACAATATAGCACAAAAAATCCCGATAAGCAAGTGTTTTTCGGAAAAAATAAAAAATTTCCCGCATAGCGGGAATCATTGCGCCCTTTCTTATTTGCGCTCTTGTTTTCGATCTTGTTTGGGAATGCCGTCCTCTTTTCTACGTCCGTCCGAAAAGCCGCTTTTGTCCACCCCTTTTTTGACGATCGCCCCGTCGGGGCCCACAACTTCGAGGGTGAACTCGGAGGGGCTCTTCTTGTCCTCGACGCGCGTCTCGCGGTGGAATTTTTTGTCGAACCAGCCGAGGATCGCGTCCGTCTTTTTGTAGAGCACGACGAACAGCACGGCAATGAGCGCAAAAATGACCGCCCAGACCAAGATCCCCCACCATGTGTTGAAGGGAATGAGGGTGATCGAATAGCTCGTGGTGAAGATCGCCAGCACGCGCGAGACGGCGATCACGCCCAAAAACAGCCAGACGGACATGCTCGAAAGCCCCGCAACGAAGCAGAGCACGTCATCGGGGAACACGGGCAGAAGAAACATCGCCGAGAGCAGGAGCTTGTCTTTGCCCTTAACTTTTTTGAGCCACTTGTCGAGGGTGTCCTTGCCGACGATCCAAGCGACCACCCGATAGCCCGCGTATCTTCCGATCAAGAACGCGCAGAGCGAGCCGATGACGATACCGAGCAGGCTCAAAAGGCTTCCGCGGAGCGGTCCGAACAAGGCGCTGCCCGCAACGACCGTGACCGTGCTCGGAATGGGCAGGATGACGACCTGCAAAAACTGCAACACGACGAAGAGCACGCTCATGAACACGCCCGCGCGTTCGAGATAGTTTTCAAGGCTCTCTTCGCTCGTGAAGATCTCGAAAAATCCCGTTTTGAGCAGGACAAAGCAGATCACCGCCGAAAAGACGAACAAGACGTAGGTGATGATACAGATTTTATAGACGAGCTGCTTCTGACGGAAAAAGAAGATGAGATCGACGGTGATGAGCGCAAGATTCAGCGCCGTCCCGCCGACGAGCGCCGAAATGAGCGCGGCTCGCCCCCAATCCTCTTTCAAACAAGTCAAACAAAGTATGAGAAAGACCTGCGCCGCAACGAACGCAAACGCGATGAGCACGATATGAATGATCTTTGCCGAACGCTCCATTGCCATCTTTCCCCTATTATATTATACACGAGTCGGCGGGCTTTTATAAGCGAAACTTTTCCCGCTTCGCTTGGCGCAGGCGGCGCATGCGAAAAAGCCTGCCCCTTTATGTATAACGCGCAAATGTCGCATTTTACTCTTTTTTTCTCACTGCGGCGGATCGAGGCTTTCGATCGCCTTGCGGGCGAGCTCGTCGCAGCGGTTGTTGAGTTCGTTGTCGGCATGTCCCTTTACCTTGTGAAAGACGACCTCGTGCACTTTGGTGAGGGCGAGGAGTTCCCGCCATAAGTCCTCATTCAAGACGGGCTTTTTATCCGCCTTGCGCCAGCCCGCCTTTTCCCAGGCATAGACCCAGCCGAGCGCAAAGCCGTTGACGGTGTAGGACGAATCGCTGTACACGTCCACATGGCATGGATACTTCAAAAGTTTGAGCCCTTGGATGACGGCGGAAAGCTCCATGCGGTTGTTGGTCGTCTCGGCTTCCGCGCCGAAGCTCTCGCGGCGGTGCTCCCCAAAAAGAAGGACGCACCCCCAGCCCCCCGCGCCCGGGTTGCCCGAACACGCGCCGTCCGTATATAAGGTGACATGCTTGAGTTCCAAAATTTCCTCCGTCCTATCTCCCGCCCGAGACGCGATCTTATAACCAAAAGAGGATTGCAAAAAGCAATCCTCTGTTTTTTGGCAGGGGAGACGCGACTCGAACACGCAACAGACGGTTTTGGAGACCGTTGCTCTACCATTGAACTACTCCCCTAAGAACAAATACCATTATATAATATTCTGCCCGCTTCGTCAACGATTTTTGCGCTTTTTTCCGCGCTTCCTTGCAAAAAAGTTTTTCGTTGGTTTCCCTCGCGAACGGGCGAGATTCTGCATTTTTTCAAGTACTATGTCAGACATAGTACTATGCAAAACTCCGAAAAATGAGATCTCAGGTGCGCGAATCTCCCCTTTCGACGAACCAGCGCAGCTTTTCGGCTTCAAAATAGAGGTATTTTTGTTGTCCGCCGATGCGGCAGGTATAGCGGAGCGGGAGCAACGCATCGACGCGGGCGGGCGCTCGTTCGATCTTCTCCACCCGCTCCACGAGGAACACTCTCCCGTCCGACCAATGCACGGAGAGCGGCACTATGCCGCCCTCCGCTCGAAATTTCGCCGTGACCGAGACATGGATCTTTTCCGTCATCCCCTATATTATGCGCAATTATCTTATACGATACTGTTCCAGGCGGACCAAGTTTGGTTGAAGGAACGGATACGAAGCGAGGCGTCGGAGCGTTCGGAGATGGCGATCTGCACGACAAGCCCTTCCTCTTCCTCCGCGATCACGAGCAAGCACCAGCGCATGTCGTCGTTGGTCAAATTCTCCTTGGAGATGGGCGCGTTTGTGAGTTTCCCCTCCTTCGTCCCGCGGATGTGATAGAAACCGATGGCCTTCATCTCGTTGAAGTCCACGCCCTCTTTTGCCCTGCTGAAAACGGGCATTTGCAAGTTGTTCGTCACGTCCGAAAGCCCCAAGTCGTACTTGGTAAATACGAGATCGCCCGTCTTGCCGTTGAGCGAGCGCACGCCCTGAACGTTGAAGTCGGGCTTGTCGAGCAGGTCGTTATAGCTGCCCGTGAGCGCAACTTCGGGCAGGGAGAGGTCATACTTCGTGAGCACGATCTCCCCCGTCTTGCCGTTGACCGAGGTGACGGCGGCGTTAAAGTCGGGCGCGTCGGTGAGATCCTCGAAACTGCCCGAGATCGCGACTTTCGCAAGCCCGAGATCGTTCTTCGAGATGACGACATCCCCCTTCTTGCCGTTGACCGAAGTGACGATCGCCTTGAAATCGGGTGCGCCGATGAGATCCTCGAAGTTGCCCGTGAGGGCGACTTCCGCGAGCCCGAGGTCGTTCTTCGAGATGACAACTTCCCCCTTTTTGCCGTTGACGGAAGTTACGACCGCATTGAAATCGGGCGCGTCGATGAGATCACTGAAACTCCCAGTGAGCGCGACTTCCGCGAGCCCGAGATCGTTTTTCGAGATGACAACTTCGCCCGTTTTGCCGTTGACCGAAGTGACGGCGGCGTTAAAATCGGGTTTGTCGAGAAGGTCGTTGTAACTGCCCGTGAGCGCGACTTCGGGCAGGGCGAGGTCGTATTTTGTAAGCACGATCTCCCCCGTCTTGCCGTTGACCGAGGTGACGGCGGCGTTGAAGTCGGGAGCGTCGACGAGGTCGTTAAAGCTGCCCGTGAGCGCAACTTCGGGCAGGGCGAGGTCGTACTTTGTGATGACGACGTGCCCCGTCTTGCCGTTGAGCGAGAGAACGGCGGCGTTGAAGTCGGGTGCGTCGAGCAGGTCGTTGAAGCTGCCCGTGATGGCGACTTCGGGAAGCCCGAGATCATACTTTGTGAGCACGACGTCGCCTGTTTTGCCGTTGAGGGACGTGACTCCCGCCATGCCGCCCGCTCCGCCCGAGCCGACGGCGGGCTTGTCGGTCAAATCGTTATAACTGCCCGAAACGGCGACGCGCGCAAGCCCCAAATCGGACGCTTCGATGGTGACGTCGCTCGACCCGTCGTACCGCTTTTCGCCGACCGAGAGCGTACCGTCGCACTTTCCGCCAAACGTTCCGCCCCCGCCGCCTTCTCCGCCACCGCCTTGCGAGCCGCTTTCGAAGCGGTTGAGAAGGTCGAGGATCTGTTCATGGAGCGATTGGACGGGCTTTGTCTGGGGCGCGCCGAACGTCCCCGCACGGCAACGCAGGCGAACGAAGGTGGAAGCGATGCGTTTGGAGTCGTTGACGCTGTACACGCCGAGAAAGACGTGATCGGAATGGACAGAATCGATGAGCGGCATATCGCACTCATTGCCCGTGAAGAGTTTTTCGGCAGCGCCGCCTTCCCACGCGACGACGGCGACGCGGCTGGGGAAGTCCGCCCAAGCGCTGTCGAAGTTAAATTTCAGGCGATAGACGCTGTTGAGCGAGACGACCTCGCCAAAATCGGTCTCGGCGATCTGGTCTTTGACCGATATTTCAATGATTTTTGACATGATTTCCTCCGAAATTTGTTCTTTTCTTCATCATAAAACAGAAGCGAGAAGAACGGCGTTCTTCGTGACAAAAATCTTAAAAAATCCCAACCTTTGGCGTCCCTTTCACCCCCCATCTTGGCGTCCCCTTTGTGAAGATAGGAGATAGCAATGATAGAGAAACGCAAAGGTACGAACGCAACCCTACCCCTTGGCTGCCCTCTTATAAACAAGTCGAGCAAGGCAACGCGAAATCCCATTCCCCCCTTGTTTACCCCCTTTGAGGGGGGCATTGCTATTTCTGAGCTGTTATCTCGCCGTCCCCTTGGGGGAGCGGCGCAACTTCTGCCCCCCACCTTGGCTCCCCCTTTTGAGGGTGGAGCTGGCGAGCGAAGCGAAACTGAGGGGGTGTCTCCTTATTTGAGTGCAAGCATGCCTGCGACACACCTCCTTCGGCGCAAAGTAATGAAAATAGACCTTGCCTTTATCCTTCCTTTACAGGGAAACAAGGGTGAAATATATAAATTTAATGATAATCAGGGTGCAGTCATGCCCCACCCAATTTGCCGCTCGCGGCTTAATATAAGAAAGGCTTGTCCTTGAATAAGTATATAAATTACAAAAAAGCTCTTTTTGTTTCCTTTGCTCTTCTTTTTATGCTAAAAAGAAGCAAAAAAGGCTCGGGACACTTGCGATGTGTCCCGAACCCCGCAGCGCTTTTTTCGAAAACTCTTGCGCTTTCACTTTCTGCGCCGCCGAAGCGAAGCTCATCGCATCCCCACAAGGGCGGCGCATCGAGTATCCGAGCCCCACTGCCTTGTTTGGGGAAAACAACGTCGCCTCTTTTTGCTTTTCTATGATACACCACACCCCTTTCGGCGCGCAAGAACAGCGCGCCACTTTCCCCTCAATGGGACAGCAAGGGAGAGGAAAGCGTAAACGCTTGTACTTTGCAAAGGGTTCTCGCCCACCCCGCCTTGGCTCCCCCTTCGAGGGGTGGTGCATTGCTATTTCTTGCGCCGAGCCCCCCTTTTGAGGAGATAGCAAGGATAACGGCGCGGCGCATCGCCCCACCCCCTTGGCTCCCCCTCTGGAAAAGGGGGAGCTGTCGCGACGCAACGCGAAGCGGCTGAGGGGGTGTCTCCTTATTTTTTAGAACCTTGCCGACAAGCCCCGCGGGCATTGACAAAACGGCTGGTATATGGTATCATCAAAGGGAAAAGAAACAATTTTGCGGAGAAATTTTATGCAACACAAAGGAACGAAACTTCTCGAAACCGAGCGGCTGATTCTTCGTCCGTGGACGGAGAGCGACGCCGAAGCGGCGTTTGCGCATTGGATGAACGATCCAAACGTCACGAAATATCTCACTTGGACGCCGCATGAAGAGGTCGCCGTCACGCGCGCGTTGCTCAAAACTTGGGAAGAAGAATGCAGAGCGATCAACTGCTATCATTGGGCGATCGTCTTGAAAGATGGAAACGTCCTCATCGGGGATCTGAATATTTTGCAGGTCGATGATTGGAACGAGCGCGGCGAGATCGGCTACTGTTTGGGCAAGGCTTGGTGGGGAAACGGGTATATGACCGAGGCTTTGCGCGAAGTCCTGCGCTATCTTTTTGAGGAAGTCGGGTTTTACCGCTTGAACGGGTGCCATGCGGCGGAAAACGTCGGCTCTTCGCGCGTCATGGAGAAATGCGGGCTGATTTATGAGGGAATACGCAGGAAATTCATGCGGCTACCCTCCACAGGAGAGCGCGTGGACATTGTCGTTCGCGGCATTTTGCGGGAAGATTATTTTGAAAAGAAGCGAAAAACAGGAATTTAGCGAAAATATTGAAAAATATTTGCATTTTTATCGGCAATAAATTTTGCACAGTAGAGGTTGACGGGAATGAATCATATCATAAGCGGCAGGGCATATGAAATCGTGATAGACGAACCCTCCTCGCGCTTTTTTATCATTGGCGGCTCGGTGTGGGTGTACGATTTGAGAACAAACAAAAAGATCGCAAGACTCAACGATATAAGCTACCCTACTTTTGTATATGTTTCGCATAAGAACAACATCGTTTTGGTTCAGTCGACCGACGGCAGATTTGCCTTTTACACCGCGGACAGCCTCGCCTTTCTCGGTAAGTTGAAGATAAGGGGCTGTCACAATACCGATGAGGACTTCTACTACGACGAAGAGGAAAATACTGTTTACGGGATCTATACCTGCGGTCGGGGCGACGGCGGTGTGGGATACGGTCTTGCGGAGATCTATCCCGACAAGTTGCAATATTCCGCGATCCCTCTCCCGCAGTCAAAGCTCGACCGTGAAAAGCAAGGCGGGAAAGCGCCGTATACACGCTATTGCTTCGTGAGGCACGCAAAGGACGGCTATTATATGATCCGCAACTGTTATGCTTGGGACGCGTCGACTGACGGCTTGCCGACTTATTACGATTGTTGCTACGGGCGGTTCGAAAAAGAGGGCGATGATCTCGTTTTGAAAGAAAAACTTCTCACGTCGGACGAGAGAAGTTTAGAATTGTCTGATATTACCGAAGGAGCGCCGATCATTTCTCAGTTCCGCAAAGCTTTTCGCGGGCGGGAGTATTTGATCCGTACACGGAAAAATGAAAGAGGAACGTTTGTGATCACCAATGAGGCGGTATATCGCCTCTTACCCAACAGAAAATTAGAAGAGATCTGCCGCGAGCAATATATGTCGGACTACGCGGAGTTCGGCGGCAAAAGATATATTTGCACATGGAGATACTGCCTTATTCAAGATATGGAGAAGCAACCTCTATGAACTTTTTTTTGAGGCGCAGCAAGCGATTTTCCAAATGCGGAAAAAATGCTAAATTATGAGCTGCAAATAAAAATCCACCCGCATAGCGGGTGGTATTTCATTTTCGGGCATAGCCCTAATCGTTACAGGCGGCGCACAAGT
>CANRLK010000031.1 GCA_947631465.1 uncultured Clostridia bacterium | reverse complement strand
TAATTACCATCTTTCTTTGCCCCCTCGTAAATTCTTATAATTTTAGCGACCATGTTCTTCTTATCTTCTTTGGCAATATTTTTAAGATTGTCGCTTTCGATCTCCAACACGAAATCCTTAAAGTTCTCTACGGTCAATGGCTGGGTAAACTTCTCACTCATCTAAATCGCCTCCATAAACAAAGTCGTTATTAAACTTAATATTCTCGTAAGTCAAATTATACTTTTCCAAATAATGCTCAAGCTGATGTAGCAGAATATCCTTATTTAAAGCCAACCTGCTATACTCATAATAACGCCTAAATTCTATTTTGGCAAAAGCATCATTCCCGCATGAAGGGAGCACAATCACGTCATAGATATGTGCAACAGTTTTTCCTTTATAGAGTCTTAATATGCGCCCCCTGCGTTGGACGAACTCTCGGTAATTGTCATTGCTTGATAGAATCAATGCACTTTTTATGGACGGAATATTGATCCCCTCATCCAAACAACGAATAGCTACCAGATATTCAATATATCCCTTGTTAAAAGAATCAATTAGCTGCATTCGCTCGTCAACCGCCTCGGAAGCCGTGAATTTTGCGGCTTTACCCTTGACAGGAAGGCACGAATTATTTATAAGTTTCAATACATATTCGAGGTGTCGGATTTCATTCAACTCGTTTTCTTTTTGTGTGCCTTCATACCATAACTTGCCATCGCTGCAATAAATTATAGTATGATCCTTATCCTCGATTTGCGAGAAGATCTCCGCAATGCGTTCATGTTTTTCGGTAGCCATTGAAATCGCTCTAAGCCTACCACGATAGCCTAAAGT
Organism: uncultured Clostridia bacterium; assembly: GCA_947631465.1. Taxonomy (GTDB): domain Bacteria; phylum Bacillota; class Clostridia; order Christensenellales; family Borkfalkiaceae; genus Gallimonas. The sequence continues at coordinate 18,929 of CANRLK010000031.1, read as the reverse complement.
GAATTTTTCTTCATCAATGATTTTCGTAAATGTTGGATCCATCCCGGAAATCATCAGCTTCGTTGCTTTTGCGAATTTTAGCTCATCTTCTTCTGTAGCATTGACGAATATAGGATGGTATTCATAATTTACTAAATACTTGCCTAATGCCTTTTCAATCGGCAAATCAACCACTTGTCCGCCGAACCAATCTAAGAGGGCTGCCGTTTTCCCTTCATCGCTACCAAAAACCGGTGTTGCCGATAAGCCTAATTTATACGGGTATTTGGCCGATAAATCATCGCTTATTTTATTCGCAAAATTATGAGCTTCGTCCACAATCAATAACTTTTCAAACTCAATTCTATCATAGAGCTTTCCATACCGATTGAGGAAAAAACTTTTTATAGTAGTTATGACGATTATCGGCTTATAATTTTGTTTCGCTTGCAGATAACTTGCGAAAATCTTCGTTTCGCCATCGGGAATTTCCCCATGGATAATCTGCACGGCGGCCTCTGGGAAAAAGGTTTTCACATCTTCTGCCCATTGAGCAGCCAAATGTTTATACGGAACGGCAATAACGGTGAATATTTTATTATTGCGGACGAAATCCTGTATCGAATACAGTGCTGTAATCGTCTTCCCTGTACCTGTAGCCATGACAAAAAAACCGTTATGGAAATTCTCATTCCATGCCGTTCTTGCATCAATTTGATATTGACGCATTTCATATTTTGCAGTATCTTTTTTGTATGCACCTTTTTGCTCTACTCTATCCAAAAGTTCCTGCTCAAAAGCGGACATGAAATCGTAGACAATCAGCTCGGAATTTGTCCCATTCCAAATACTTTCAAATTCTGCTGTTTCATCCGCTATGCGACCTTCCGCATCAAACCAACTTTTATAGACACGGGTTTTCTCATAATTTCCATTGTAGCCCGAGCCAGTTTCATTGTTAGAGCCTACGCAGGCCACAACATTTCCATCATAATCCTCTAACAAAGCAAGTTTGTCGTGATAGATTCCTTTGGCTTTTATTACAATTTTAACTTCGACTATTCCTTCTTTCACGAGCAAGTAGAGCATCCTTGCATTTTCGTCAGAAATCGAATTAAGTGTATCACGTACCTCGCTGATAAACTTATCTTCAATTAAATCTCTGTCTGAATATCCTGCTTGAATTGCTAAAATATCTTCATTGGACAAATGAGGGGATGTAGCCAAATAAATCTTCCCGCCATTTCGTGCCATTTCCAATAATCCGTCGCCAATAAAGTTTAATGCCGATGAGCTAAAAAATCCAACGCTCCGCTTATAAACTTTCGTACAAGCAAGCAGAGGATTCAAAATTTGCGAAAATGAATCTTCACCCGCACTGATATAAGAAATGTCTAATGGAATATCCTTGTAGTTCATCCTTTTTTCTTTTGCCCCTGAATCCGTTGATCCAATGTTTATATTATAGCATAAAAAGTGATACTTTGCAAGCCTTTCAGGCTGAACGCTACAACTATTTCAAACGTCTTCTCCCCGCGCTCCGTAATGAAGAAGATCTCAATACTCCGTCAGCAGAAAGCCAAGATACAACGGAATGGTGAGGATATTATCGGTTTTGCCAATGTTGTATTGTCCGAGTTTGATGACACCCGAAACGTGGTATTTTTCGGGGTGTGCCAAAATCGTTTTCGCGCTCTTGGTGTTGCCTGTCGTGGCTTTGACTTCCACGAGGTAGCATCCGCCTTTGTAGCGTGTGACAAAGTCGATTTCCAGCCCCGAATCCTTATGGTAGTAGTAGAGCTTCCTGCCCATTTTCACGAAAATATCGGCAATCAAGTTCTCAAAAATCGCCCCCTTGTAACCGTAGAGATTGCCCTGCAAAATATCGTACTGCGTGCCATCCTCGAGCATACTCACAAACAGCCCCGTGTCGTTCATGTAGACTTTGAAAACGTCCTGCACCGCATTCCCATCCAACGGGAGTTCGGGCAGTTCAAGATTATAACAGCGCGAAACAATCCCCGCATCTTCAATCCATTGTAGACTTCCCGCAAACTTTGCCGCGGTCGCCCCTTTCTTCACCACGGAATATTGGAATTTCTTATTTTCTTTGCTTAATTGCTTTGGAATCGATTGGAAGCACTCGCGGATCAGCGGCTTGTCCTTGTCGTCGGCATACTTCACCATGTCGTCCTCGTAGGAGCGGATGATGTCCCGTTGAAGTGTCAAAACGGCGTTCATTTGCTTGGTATCCACAAATTTCTGCACCACCTCGGGCATCCCGCCGACGACCGTGTATTGCAGCATCAGCTCCTGCATTTTGTTGTGCAGAGCCTCGGGAACGGGCGCCGCGTTTTGCAAGCATTTTTTTAATGTGAGGATGACTTGCTCCCCTATCCCGTTTGCCCAAAGAAATTCCTCGAAGTCGAGCGGCTTCATCTCGATGAGCGTTTCCGAACCCACGGGAACAGACTTCGGCTGTTTGCCGTACCCCTTCACGCCGAGAAGCGAACCTGTGCCGATAACGTCGAACCGGCCGTCCTCCTTGAAAAATTTCAAAGCCGTGCGCGCCTCGGAGCAGTCCTGTATTTCGTCGAGTATGATGATCGTTTCATGCGGCACGAAGATCGCCTCGTCACCGAGGAGCGCCGACATCATGATGATGAGGCCGTCCACTTCTAACGAGCCGTTGAAAATGGAAATGTAGTTGGGGTTTTTGAGGAAATTCAGATACACGACATGCTTATAATTTGCCTCCGCAAATGCTCTGACCGAAAAGGTCTTGCCGCATTGCCTCTGCCCTTTGATGATGAGCGGGCTTTTATTCGGAGTATTTTTCCACTCTTTCAGCACGTTTTCGATCTTTCTTTTTAACATATTTCCGCACCTCTCTGCTTTGTTCAAGCACTATTATAGCACAAGATAAAAACTTTTTCAAGGGAGTTTTAGAAAAAATAAAAACTTTATCAAACGACCTTCGTCGAAGAATAAAAGTTATTTCAAGCGAGTTCAGCGAGATAATCTATCCTGCGAAAAAAATCTGCCTTCAACATACAAAATATCCTCCGAAACTTTTTTCGCAAAGGATATAAAGCAAAGCCGCGATACTCTGACAGATTATCTACGCATGAGTAACGGCGACGAAGGACAAGGCGTCCGTAACGGGAAATCAGTCTTGGAAGATTTGATTGAAAGCATTGTTGGCTCCGTCTATCTGGATACGAATCACAACTTAAAAAAGACTGAAAAGGTTGTGAGAAGTATCCTCGATATAGATAGCTTCTTAAAAGAAAACGACGGCGAAATACGAATCAGTTCCAAAAACGACGTACAGGAATGGTGTCAAAGATACGGCTACGATTTACCCACTTATGATACAAGGCAGAGTTGGAATGGTTTTGTCTCCTATTGCGAAATCGAAGAGCTCGGTGTACGCGAGCGCTGCGAAGGTCATAACGGAAAGGAAGTGAAACAATAAATTTTTAGAAGAATCTTGTATTATTTGCAACCATATCTATCCCCTCTCTGGAATTGAACAATTGGGGTTGGATGGATATGGTGAAAAAGTACATATCACGCCGATCAGTCTATTCAAATACTTTCCAAACACTCGGCAATGGGCAAAATAGAAAAAAGATAACGCAATTCGTTAGAAAATAATTTAACAGAGATAGAGAAATTTGCTGACCCTGTTCAAAAACTAAGCGTCGAGGTTTTCTCTTTTAACTTAAAAAGAATGCAAAGGCGATTGCTATTCCTTCAAGAAACATTCGTCAACATTATAAATATGATAAGCTGGGAGAGTTCATGAACTCTCCCGGCTTTAATTGCGAACTTAGTTATTGTCTCGAATCAGTCCGACATACTCTATTTGATGTGTGCGACAATATTTTATATTTTTAAGCGATCATTACGATACATTTTAACCCCTAAATACTATTTGCTACAATTTAATTCCCAAGGATATTTACCTTGTGCTAAACTACTTACGGTATTATTTTGCTCTGGCATTTTAATATCCTCCGATTGTGTAAATTTTTTCAGACTGGCAGGTCTTACTCAATTCTACACCAATCGGAGTTTCTTTGTCTACCTCATCGGCATTAGCCTCTATTGAACCACGCGACTATCGCGTGGTTTTCTTTTTAGACAAGCAAGGGCGGCGCAAAATGCGCCGCCCCAACTTAATTCTATCTTTGATTCAAAACCCTTATGCCGCCCATTCCTTCCGCGTGGGAAGAATCGCGGGTACGACATACTCAATGTTTCCGCCGCTGCTGCCCGTATCGTCGATGTCTGTAAAGTCCCCGGGAAGATTCCGACGCAAAAGATCGTAGCCCCTGTCGTCATATCCGTCCAAAACATCGCATACGCAGAATCCGTCGTCAATGACCACCTGCGTCGGCGCACCCACCTTGCCGTTGTTCTCAATGTTGAGATGGAAGCGGCTGCTGATATCCAAAACATTGTAGAACCATTCGGGATACTTATATACGTCGTTCTGGTCGTAGATCTTATTCGCAACATCCGCCGACGCATCCTGTCTGTTCAAACAGATCACGGCAATGTCTTTCTCATGCTCCTTTGCGAACCTCACAAAGTCGGGCGCTGCCGTCCGACACCAGGTACAGCCGTAGAAGTACACGTCGAGTATGACGAGCTTCTTCTCCTTCAAAACTTTGCTGAGCATGACCTGCTCGTTCTTGATCGTCGTGAGCGTGAAATCGGGCAAGATCGCACCTTGGAAGATGCCGCCCCTCATTCCGTCAACGCTCGGCAAATTGCGCGCAGGCAGTCTCCCGTCCGACATCTCCGACGTCAATACGATCGACAACGACGCCGAAAGCGTCTTCCCCTTTGCATCCACTTCTTCATTGTACACGTTGAGCGGATCGGTCGCAGGCGTTTCCGCCGAGAGTTTCGGGTCTGTCGAGCTCGTCTCCCCGCCCTTCCCGTCGGGTACGATCTTCGTGAAGCTGTTCTTTGCGATCTTATATTCAGGCTTCACGATATACTCATCGGGAATGTCGCTCAAAATCACCGTATAGTCGTCGATCGGAAGCTCCAATTCAAGGTGCGGCTCGATCTCTTCCGTTCTGATCCAACCGCCGAGGGAATCACGGAAAACAAAGTTTCGCTGGGAGATCAAGCTCCCCTTGTAGACGTACTCGCCCTTGCTATTCTTGATGAGCACCTGAGTCGTATAGTACACCGCATAGCTGCGCGTTTCCTTTTGTCCGTTTTTGTCTTTGCTGAGGTCGAGCTCAAACTCGTTCTTGAACGTGATATGGTTCTCTCCAGTATCGTCGTCCGTGTAGTAGACGGGATACCCCTCTTTCTCGGTATGCTTGCGCGAAACGCTTCCGTCCGCTTCCTCATGCCAAGTGATGATCCGCCTGCCGTTCGTCTTGCTCACAACGATCCGATAAATGCCCTTCGGCGCGTCAAGTTTGGGAATGACGCGCGTGATCTTATCGTCGCAGAGCGCACAAACGCCCTCTTCACTGCCTTCCGCTTCTTGCGTCGCAGCTTGCTTTGTCGTGAATTTGTATTCATGCCCGAGGGCGGGAATGGGAACTTTCTCTGTCGTATTGCAGTCGGCGCAGGTATGGGATTTTTCCCCTGCTGTTTCGCACTTCGGCTCTGTGACGATCTGCCAATCCCCCCAATTGTGTCCGAGGCGCGCCTGCGGGACTTGCTCTTCTGTGTTGCAGACGGTGCAGGTGTGCGAGGCATACCCCTCTTCCGTGCAGGTCGCGGCATGCTCGCCGCTCCACTCGCCCCAGGTATGTCCCGGCGCATGGTAATCTTCCGACTCGGAAGCATCGCAGACGGTGCAGTCGTGGTGGCGGACGCCGTCGGTGACGCAGTCGCCCTGTTCATCCCAAATCCATTCGCCCCATTTGTGACCCGCGGGCGAAATGTCCATCGTCTTGGTATGGCTTGCGTCGTTTTCGCAGACCATCACCTGTTCGCCCTTTTCGGTACAGGTGGGCTGCTTGGTGATCTCCTTCACCTTCCACTTATGCCCGAGCTTATCGATCTTCTCGGACTTCGTGTGCGAAGGATCGTTCTTGCAGGTATAAATTTTCTCGCCGTCCGTTTCGCAGGTCGCGGGCGTGGTGATCTTGCCCTCGTCCCAACTGTGTCCGAGCGCGGGCATGAGTTTCACGGGGTCTTCCGCGCCGCAAATGGTGCAGGTGCGGACATGTTCGCCCGTCTTTTCGCAGGTCGGCTCTGTGATGACCGTATATTCGCCCCAAACATGTTCGGTGTGCGCGCTGTTGTCGTCACAGCCTGCCGCAAGCCCCAAACAGAGCATTCCGCCCAAAATCAGGGGCAGCATGAGAAATTTTTTCTTCATTCTTTTTCCTCCTTATATAAAATCATTCAAACAGTCCCTTTTGCTCGGAGACCGCGGGCAAGAAGTTCGTGCCCTCCGTCTCTCCGCCGCTTTGGCTGCCTTGTTCGCCGCTTTGACCGCCTTGTTCGCCGCTTTGACCGCCTTGTTCGCCGCTTTGACCGCCTTCTTCGCCGCTTTGACCGCCTTGTTCGCCGCCTTCGCTGCCCTGTTCGCCCTCTTCTTCCAAGGGGGGCAGAGGCTCATAGTCCGTATCTTCGAGCTTGTTGTACATGCCGTCTTTGAGGTTCATGAAGATCCTCTGAAAGCACGTTCCGTTGGAGTAGCCGAAGGTATCGGCAACGGAGAAGTCCTGACCGATGACGAAGAACTCCGCATACCCGGGGTCTTGGTTGAAGTGCGTGAGGTTCATGTAGAACTTCGTTTCGATGTCCCGAACGACATGGAACCAATCGGGGAAGTTGTAGGGCTCTTCAAAGACCCCCACGATGTCCTCGGTAAACTGATCGTCCTGGTCGAGAATGACGACGGAAATCTTATCTTGGAAGCAATTCGCAAAGTTGACGAGTTCTCTTGCCATATTTAGGCAAGTCTCGCTTTGAAGGCTGAACACGAGGAAGACAACCGCTTCCTTATCTTTCATGAGCTCTTGAAGCGTCCAATCCTCTCCCTTGATGTCGGTGACGGAGAAGTTGGGCATGCACGCGCCCCTGATGATCCCGCCGTAGCCGTAATTATAGTTCTGGATGCTGAGATCGGGCAGTCTGCCGTCGAGGATGTGCCCCTGCAACGTGATCGTGAGCGACGCAGAAAGCTTCACCTTCTTGAACTGCAAGGAATCCGACTCCGCGCTGTATCTCGTATCGTTGCTCTCTTTCCCCTCGGGGTCGATGACCTTGAAGGTGTTATGCGTGAGCGTATAGCTGTCCTTATGATCAAAGCCGTAGGGCAAGTTGGAGATGCCGACGGTGTAGTCTTGGTCTTTGGGAAGGTACGCCTCGAAGTACGGGGCATATTCGACCGTGGTCGGCGTGCCGTCCACGAGCTGCTGCTTTTGAGAGACGACAGGTCCGCCCGCAACGAGCTTATGATTGCTGTCATAGATGTAGACATTGGTGGGGTTTTTGCCGGGGATCGCTCTGCCGTTCAAGCCCGTGACGGAAACGCGGTACACGGTGCAGTCTTTGAGCGGTGCAAGGTCGTTTTCCTGCGTTTCTTTGCAGAGCGAGCAGGTCGCCGTGAGCTTGCCGCTTTCGGTCTCGGTGGGCTGAGTCTCGATCTTAATGTCCCAAAGATGACCGAGGGGCAAGATGTCCTCCGTCGCCTTCGCATCGCAGCCGGGCTCTTGGCAGGTATGGGTCTGCGAGCCTTTCGCGGTGCAAGTTGCGGGCGTTGTCACCTGCCAATCGCCCCAATTGTGCCCGAGCGCGCCGACGTTTTCCTCGACCTTTGCCGTGCAGCCGTCGCGGGTGCATTCGCGGGAGCGATGTCCTGCCGCGGTGCAGGTGGGCTGAGCGGAATAATTCCATGCCGTCCATTCATGCCCGAGGGGCGGGACGTCTTTGTATTCGGGATCGAGGTCGCCTCTGGAACAGTGGCGTTCCTGTACGCCGCCCTTGGTGCAAGTTGGCGCATCGGTGGTGTAAGCCCAAGAGGTCATATCGTGACCGAGGGCTTTGACTTCCTCGCGCTTTTCGATCCCGCAGCCTTCGCGTTCGCATTTATAGCGCATGAGTCCGTCATCGTTGCAGGTCGCCACTTTGTCGTAGCCGACCTCCTTCCAGATATGTCCGAGGGCCTCGATGTCGCGGGTTTTGACATTTCCGCAACGGGAGCAGGTATAGGTAAACGTGCCGGGGGTATCGCAAGTAGGCTCTTTGGTACGTTCGCCCTTATCCCAATCGTGACTCAATGCGGGGGCGTCGGAAATATCATCGCTTTCGCCGCAGACTTTGCAGACGCGGTAGCGCTTTCCCGGTTTGGTGCAGGTGGGTTCTTGTCCTTCCACATTGATCCAATCCCCCCAAGTATGCCGATGAGCGACTTCTTTTTTCTCTTCGCCGCAGCCAGCGACGGCGACGACCGCCGTCAAGGCGAAGAGCAGGGACAAGATGAACAGCAGTGTTTTATGCTTCATTTTCTTCTGACCTCCTAAGGGAAAATCTCATATTTTGAGTATTTCGGAATGCGATAGGCGGCGTTCTTTTCCGTACCGTACGTCCAACGCTTCTTAAATCCCTTTATATATTGTATCATATGACACAAAAAGTGTCAAGAGATTTCGAAAAAAATCCTTTCGACGAAAATCCTTCTTCGCATGCTGTCTATGAGGGGTGGAGCATTGCACTTCGCCAATGGTTGATAACCATTGGCGCAATGCGACAGGAGTGAGCGCATCACAGGCGCGAACGGTGACCGAACACGGGGTTCTACCCGTGTGAGACAGTCCCCGAGCATAGCGAAGGGCAAAGGGGTGTGTTGCAAACGAGCCTTGCACATAAGGAGACACCCCCTCAGCCGCTCCGCGGCAGCTCCCCCTATTTCAGAGGGGGAGCCAAGAATAGAATGTTGCGACCTTATAACACTTGCTGTCCCCTATAAGGGGAAAGTACCCGAGCAAAGCGAGGGGGAAAGGGGTGTGCCTGCAAATGAGCTTGCAAATAAGGTGACCCCCTCAGTCACGCCATGCGTGACAGCTCCCCCTTTTTCAAAGGGGCAGCCAAAATAAGGATTTGCCCTTTATCCTAAATCATGTGCGTTAGGCGGAATTGACTTCCGCCGTGCGCGACCCTGTTTGCGAGCAGCCGTACGCTGATTGTCAATCGAAGCGACCATGGACAGCCGCCTAATTGATGTCCCAAGCCCGTTTCCTCGAACAAAAGATTTCAAGCGCAGCGCAAAAAGATTTCGTTCGAAACCAAACAAGGAAGCGGCGCAAAATGCGCCGCCCCCAAATCGTTCATATTCGATTTTTTTAAGCAAACAGTTCTTTGCGCTCGGGAAGCATCACGGGCATCACGGTCGTATCCGTACCCGCATCCTGCGCCTCATTCGCCGCTTGCCGCGCCGCAAGCTCCGTCTGATAGTCCTTCCCAAAGTATCCGGGCAGACATTCCATGAGCGCTTGCCCCGTCCTTTCCAGAAGGTTACCGTGAAGCGCCGCGACCGCAAACCCTTGGTCGATCACGACCTGCCTCGGCGCGCCGGGACGGGAATCTCCGTTGCCATGCTCGATGTTCATATAGAACTTCGTCTGATAGTCCTTCACGATATAGAACCAATCGGGATAGTTCCATTTCGTTCTAATCGAGTTGCAGACGGAATCGGACGTGTCGAGCATATCCAGGCAGATGACCGCAATGTCATCCTTGAACGCATTCGCAAACTCCACAAAGTACGGCGCAACATCCTTGCAGTTGGGGCAGGTGAAGAAGTACAAGTCGAGAATGACGATCTTCTTCTCCTTCAAAAGATCGCTCAGCACAATGGACTGATTGTCCGTCGTCACCCAAGAACAGTCGGGAAGCACCGCACCCTCGCGAATGTCTCCGCAGGAGCCCTCGTCGTTGCTGATCTTGTAGCTCTTCATCCTCGCATCGCTCGCATGCGAGACAAGCGTGATGTCAAGCGACGCCGCAAGCGTCCGCTCCTTCCCGTTTTCGATCGCTTTTCCATCCATGTCCACGGGCTCGGTCGCCTTCGTCTCCTTCGTGACCGCTTCGTCATCCGAGACCGTCTCTTTGCCCGTAAGATCGGGCACGATCTTCTTGAACGAATCCTTTTTGAGCTCGTAAGAATCTTTATAATAGTACCCGTCGGGGATGTTGCTGAGCTTCACCGTATAGTCTTGGATCGGAAGTTCCACCTCGACAAAGGGCGTATGCTCGACGTTCGTATCCAGCATGCCTTCTTCTTTCACTAAATCATAGAAATCGACGTGCTTTTCGAACACGAGCACCCCTTCCTTATTATAGAAGGAGACGAGCGTGCCGACATATTTGCCCGTATCGGGAATGTCCCAATATTTCTTCGTGCGGACGACCCTGCCGTCCAATTTCTTGACGACCACCCGATAAATCCCCTTTTCAAACGGGATCGTCGACGTTTGGGTGTCTCCGCAAGTCTCGCAGGTCGCGGTCTGTTTGCCCTCCGTCGTTGCCGTCGGCTCGACCTCAACGTTGATGTCCCACTTGTGCCCAGTCGCGGGGATGTCAACGTCCTTCGTCTCGTGGCAGACGGAACAAGTATAGGTCTCAGAGCCTTTTTCTTCGCAGGTGGGCTGTTTTGTAATTTTCGGGTTTTCCTCCCATTGATGACCGAGGGGCGCGATGGCTTGATCGACCGACTGCCCGCAGACGGAGCAGACCGAGGAGCGGACGCCGCGCTCGGTGCAAGTTGCGGGCTTCGTATCGGTCAAAGTGCCGTACTTATGCCCCTGTGCGGGAACGTCCTCTTCTTCGGGTGTATGGCAGACGGTGCATTCGCGATGACGTTTGCCGTCGGTGACGCAGTCGCCCTGTTTATCCCAGATCCATTCGCCCCATTTATGACCCGCGGGCGAGATGTCCATCGTCTTGGTATGGCTTGCGTCGTTTTCGCAGACCATCTCCTGTTCGCCCTTTTCGGTGCAGGTGGGCTGCTTGGTGATCTCCTTCACCTTCCACTTATGTCCGAGCTTATCGATCTTCTCGGGCTTCGTGTGCGAAGGATCGTTCTTGCAGGTATAAATCTTCTCGCCGTCCGTTTCGCAGGTCGCGGGCGTGGTGATCTTGCCCTCGTCCCAGCTGTGCCCGAGTGCGGGCATGAGCTTCACGGGGTCTTCCGCGCCGCAAATAGTGCAGGTGCGGACATGTTCGCCTGTCTTTTCGCAGGTCGGCGCTACGGTGACGGTGTATTCCCCCCATTCATGCACATGTTCTGCGCTCTCTTGCTCGCCGCAACCGACGGCCAGCCCCAAGCAGAGCGCAAGCGCCGCCGCAAACGGGATTACCATCCAAAACCGTTTCTTCATAATTTTGCCTCCTTACTTTTTCTCGAATGGACATGAAGAAAATGATCCCCTCATATCTATCCACCATTTATTTTAGCAGAACCTTTCGAAATTGTCAAGGTATTTTATTTTTTTTCACAAAAAAACGGCGAAAAACTTCGCCGTTTCGTGTTATTTCCAAAAATTGCCCGTTTTGTTTGATTTTTCCGACTTTTTCGCGCTTTTTCAGCCGCCGAAGGTGACTTTGCACTCGCTGTCCGTGTGCGCGTCCCACTCCGTGCCCTTTTCGATGAGTTCCCAATCCGCCTGCGAGCCCTCGTATTGAATTTCGACCAAATCGGCGCAGTCGCGGAAGGCGTAGTCGGAGATCTTGACGACGCTCTTGGGAATGACGATCTTTTTCATGCCCCTTCTGCCGATAAAGGCGGCTTTGCCGATGACCTTCACGTCCTCGGGGATGACGCTCTCGACGCCGCCCGCGATCAAGGTCTCCGTCGCCCGCACGATGAGGCAGTTCCCCGTGCTTGAAAGCGCTTGGTTGTCCTCGGAGACGTTAATGACCGTCAATTGCCCGCAGTTCCAAAAGTCATACTCGCCGACGCTTTGAAGCCCCGCGCCGACTTCGACGATTTTGAGCATGTCGCATTGATAGAAAGTGTAGCCGCCGATCTCTTTGACGGAGTCGGGAATGGAAATGCTCGTGATCGCGGACGTCGAAAAGGCCTCCGCTTCGATCTTTTCGAGGGTGTCGGGCAGGGTGACAGAGCTGAGCTTTCTGCAATTCATGAAGGCGCGTTCGCCGATCGTGCGAAGGGGCGCATAGCACACGAGCCCCGTGATGGGTTCGCCCGCAAAGCCCTCATCCGCCACTTCGAGCACGGGCAGAGATTCATGGTAATAGGGAATGACGATGCTCCCCTCCGCGTCGCCGCAGCTGACGCGGTAGCCCACCTGCATGCCGTTGTCATAGACGACCTCGTATTGAAGTCCTTCGCTCGGCACGCAGCGAAGATTGCACAGTTTGCAGACGTTGTCCGTTCCGAACGAATGCGCGCCCGTCGCGGGGATTACTTGGGTCTCGGAATAGCCGCAAATGAGGCAAACTTTATAGCTCTGCCCCTCTTTGAGGCAGGTCGCATCGGTGATATACGAACGGAAGAGATGCTCGCCCGCGGCAAGCTCCGTCTTTTCGACATACCCGCAGACGCGGCAGGTGCGCTCCGCCGATCCCGGCTCGGTGCAGGACGCGCGGCTCGTGACGGGCGTATTAAAATCGTGCCCGAGCGGCTCGATCGTAAGCGAGTTGAGCTCCGCGCTTCGATCGTCCACGTCGAAATCCTTTCCGCAATGGTCGCAGTGATAGTGCGGGCGCACGCCCGCTTCGGTGCAGGTCGCGGCTTTTCCCTCGACAAAGACATATTGATGTTCGCCGTTGCCGCAGCCGTACAGTCCCGCCGTCAAACATCCCGCCAGCAGCGCCGCGAGTAGAATTTTCCAAGTTCGCTTTCTCATCTCCATACCCCAAATCTGTTTCAATTGCAGTCTAATTATACCATCGCCCGAAAATTCTGTCAATGAAAGCGCGAAAAATTGAATAATTTGTCACAAAAATATCACAAAGCCGCGAAAAATATGCTCGAAATTCAAAATTTTGTATGAAACTTTTGAAACTCTTCGCAAAATTTGACAAGCCGAAAAAAATGTGCTATCATCTTGGCATGAAGAAAAATTCGGACTACTACAAGGAGCGCAACCTCAAAAACGGCGAGCGCATCGACAAACTGCTCTACGATCTTCCCCCCTTCTTCGAGGATTTTCTCCGCGGGGTGGAAAACCGCACGAGTTCGCTCACCCGTCTCAACTACTGCTATGATCTTCGCATTTTCTTCGATTTCCTTGCGAAGCGCAAGTTCAAGAACAAGACGGCAAAGGAGATCACGTTGGAGGACCTCGACGCGGTCACGGACGTGGACGTCGAGATCTTTCTGAGCTATCTCGGGCGGTATGAATTTCAAGGCAAGCCGCTTTCCTGCGGCGAACGGGCAAAGGCGCGCAAGCTTGCGTCGGTGCGCTCCATGTTCAAGTATTTCTTCAATAAGGGACTGCTCGACAGCAACCGTCCCGCCAAAGTCGCAACGCCCAAGCTCCATGAAAAGGAGATCGTGCGGCTCGAAGGAGACGAAGTGCCCCGCCTTCTCGAAACGGCGGAGAGCGGACAGGGACTTTCAAGCCATGCCGACGGCTACCATGCGCGGACCAAGGTGCGCGACACCGCAATTTTGACCCTCTTCCTTGGCACGGGCATCCGAATCTCCGAGCTCGTGGGGCTCAACGACGACAGTCTGAACTTCCAGGACAATTCCTTTATCGTCACGCGCAAGGGCGGCGGCAGAGCGATCCTCTATTTCTCGGATGAGGTGAAAGACGCGCTTCTTGCCTATCTCGAACAGAAGAAGCACGACCCGCGCGTGCCCGAACAAGAGCCTGCTCTGTTCCTTTCTCTTCAATACCGACGCATTACGGTGCGCGCGGTCGAAAATCTCGTCAAAAAGTACGCGCAGCTCGTTACGCCCCTTAAAAAGATCACGCCGCACAAGCTGCGCTCGACCTTCGGCACGGGGCTGTACCGCGAGACGGGAGACATCTACATTGTCGCCGACGTCTTGGGACACAAGGACGTGAACACGACGCGGAAGCACTACGCCGCAATCACCGAGGACCGCCGCCGCGCCGTCGCGGACGCCGTAAAATTGCACAAAAAGGACACCGAATGAGCGAAAACGTCTACATCATCCAGCCGATCGAAAGCCCCGACTACAAAATTCTGCAAGCGGAGGCGGTCTCGCTCATCGAGAGCGCGGGCGCGGAATATGCGGGGACGATCTATCAAAAGATCCGCGAAGTCGATCCCGCCACCTACATCGGCGAGGGAAAGGCGCAAGAGCTTGCCGAACGCCTTGACGGGCTCGACGTGACCGTCCTGTTCAACGGGGAACTCTCCCCGTCCAAGACGCAGAACCTCTCGGCCGCGCTCGGGGGAAAGAAGGTCATTGACCGAACGACCCTCATCCTCGACATCTTCGCGCTTCGGGCAGAGAGCAGCGAGGGAAAACTTCAAGTGGAGCTTGCGCAGCTCAAATATCTCTATCCCCGCCTCAAAGGCAAGGGCGAAGCGCTCTCCCGTCTTGGCGGGGGGATCGGGACGCGAGGCCCTGGGGAAACCAAGCTCGAAACCGACCGTCGGCACATCCGCGCGCGCATCCACACTCTCGAAGAGCGGCTCAAAGAAACCGAACTCCGCCGCAAGCACCTTTCCGAGCGCAGAAAAAAGGACGGCGTGATCACCGTCGCCCTCGTCGGATATACCAATACGGGCAAATCCACCTTGCTCAACACCTTGACGGGCGCGGACGTCTTTACCAAGGACGCTCTGTTTGCGACCCTCGACCCCACGGCGCGGACGCTCAAAATCGAGAATGTCCCCTTTCTCTTCGTGGACACCGTCGGATTTTTGCAAGATCTTCCCCATCACCTCATCGAGGCGTTCAAGTCCACCCTCGAAAGCGCGCTCGACTGCGATCTCGCGCTCATCGTCTGCGACGGGTCGGGAGAATACGAACGGCAGCTCAAAACCACCCTCGATACCCTTAAAGACATGGATTTTCGATCGCCCTATCTCGTCGTGATGAACAAGTGCGACTTGCCCGCCTGTTCGGATGCGCCGTTTCCGAAGGGGGCGATCTGTATTTCGGCGAAGGAGAAGCGGGGCTTGGACGCGCTGAAAGCCGCGGTCTTTGACGCGATGAAGGAGCATTTCGTGCGGGCGGAGCTGTTTATCCCGTATGAAAAGAGCGCAGAGTTCCGCACCCTGCGCCCGCTACTCTATGAAGGGAAAAACGAATACCTCGATGACGGGGAATCGCTCTCCGCCGTGATTCCTATTATATATGCCGACAAATTCAAAGAGTTTGTGAGGAAGAGTTTATAATTGCGAAGCGGCTGAGGGGGTGTCAAAAAATCCAACCTGTAAAGTTATGATACGACAAAGCGTTTTACTCAATTTGCCGCTTGCGGCTTATTGAAAGAAAGGTTTTGTTCTTCTAAGAAGCATGAAAGTTTCATGCAAGCTCTTTTGTTTTATTTGATTCTTCTTTTTATGCTAAAAAGAAGCAAAAAGGCTCGGGACACTTGCGATGTGTCCCGAACCCCGCAGCGCTTTTTTGCAAACTCTTGCGCCTTCACTCTCTGCGCCGCCGCATAGCGAAGTTCGTCGTAACCCGACGAGGGCGGCGCATTGGGTATCCCAACCTTGCTGCCTTGCTTGGGAGATACATCGTTGCCCCCACCTCTTGGCCCCTCTCCCCAACTTGGCTCCCCCTTCGAGGGGGAGCTGTCACGCATTCATGCGTGACTGAGGGGGTGTCACCTTATTCCTACCCGTCACCGTTACTCTTTTCAGAAGCAAGCAAGACAAGGAGAGCGCGGATTTCCCGACGGGGATGCAACCAGGAAAGATTCCCCGAAGGTGGTCGTTTTAGAGCCGAGAAAGACAAGGAGCGCGCCCCGCCTTCCTACTGTCACAGTTCCTTAGGCGGCACGAGCCCGAAGGGCGAAGTACAATGAGATGCGACGTTTATGGAAAGAGCGTCAGTCCTCTCGAACCACCTTATCGATTTTGATTGAGACAAAATCTTTAATATCAAGGCATTTTCCGCAATTGTCGCAGACCTTCCCAGGATCGAGATCGCACGTCTCGCACTCCATGCAGTTGTCGCATTCCTTGGTCTCATCCAAAACACACATGATCTTTTCCATGATTTTCACCGTCCTTTATCCATTATAATCCTTTCAAACGAAAAAAACAAGAACTTTTTTCGGAAAAATTTTCCAAAATCATAGAACATTTGTTTGCAATCTTTGTCGGTTTCTGTTATAATATAGTAAATCGGCGTTCTTGGAAGCAGAACGCAACGCGCAAACAAAAGGAGGCATGCGATGATCAGCCAAAATAAATTGATGGAAGTGCTCGAATACATCAACCGCTATATCGAGGAAAACGGATTTCCGCCGACCGTAAGGGATATGTGCAGAGATCTTTCCATCAAGTCCACGGCAACGGCTTACGGGTACATCAACCGTCTGCAAGACATGAACTACCTCAAAAAAACGGACAAAAAAAAGCGCGCGGTCGCCGTTCGCGGCGGGGACTCTGTCAAGATCCCGCTCGTCGGCGCGGTCACCGCGGGACAGCCCATCTTGGCACAGGAGAATTTCGAGGGCTATTACAGCCTCCCCGCAGCCGAATTCGGCGGCGACGAGCTCTTTATGCTGCGCGTCAAGGGCGAGAGCATGATCGAAGCGGGCATCTTCGACGGGGATAAGATCGTCGTCAAACGCACCCAAGACGCGGAAAACGGCGACATCGTCGTCGCCATGTTCGACCAGGACGGCGTCGAGGACGGCGCGACCGTCAAACGCTTCTTCCGTCGGGACGGCAAGGTCATCCTGCACCCCGAAAACCCCTCCATGAGCGACTTCGTCCTCGAAGAGGACAGCGGCGTTCAAATCCTCGGCAAAGTCGTGGGGCTCTTGCGCAGGTTTTGATTCAGCTGTGCTTGGTGTGCGACTTGAAGATGAGCGCCATGATAAAGGAGAACACGACGGCAGCCGAAACTCCCGCGCTTGCGGCGACGAGCGGTCCTGTCAGGGCTTGGAAGAGCCCCTTCTCCGCGCCCTTCATCGCACCGTTCGCAAGCAGGTATCCGAACCCCGAAATGGGCACCGTCGCCCCCGCGCCCGCGAACTCCACGATCGGTTGATACAGCCCGAGCGCCGTCAGCACGATTCCGATGAGCATAAACAGCACGAGTATTTTGCCCGCGGTCAGCTCGGTAAAATTGATGACGACCTGCGCGATCGCACAGATCAGTCCCCCGACCGCAAACGCCTTTACAAACATTAAAAATATTTCTAAAAATTCCATTTTCTCGGCGCTCCTTCCGCCGTGTGCTTCGGCATGCTGCCGAATGGGTTTTACGTGTATCAAAATGGGCAAACTTGCGCCCGTTTTTTAACTTTCAAAGATAAACTGCGGGTCTTTTCAGCGTCCCTTTCAGCGTTCCAAGACGACCGCATGGGCGATGCAAGGGATGCTCTCGCCTTGCCCCGAGGTGACGGTGGAGAGGAGCGCGCCCGTTGCGACAAAGAGGATACGTTTGAGGCTGCCCGTCATCAATTTTTGGTGAAGGTAGGAATTGAGCACGACGGCGGAGCAGCCCGCGCCGCTGCCGCCTTGAAATTCATCCTCGATGACGTTGTAGATGATCTCCCCGCAGTCGACGTGGTTTTCGTTGAGGTTCAAACCCTTTTCCCAGGTGAGGTCTTTTAGGATCCGACTGCCGAGCGCGCCGAGATCGCCCGTGACGATGAGATCGTAGGCCTTTGGATCTTCGCCCGTCTCGCGGAAGTGGGTCAAGATGGTGTCCGCCGCGGCAGGCGCCATGGCGGCGCCCATGTTGTTGACGTCGGTGATGCCGTAGTCAACGACCTTGCCGAGGGTCGCGGCGGTGATCGAAATGCCGTCGCCCGAATTTGCAATGAGCGCTGCGCCCGCGCCCGTGACCGTCCATTGCGATTGGGGCGGGCGGGTCGTGCCGAGTTCCAAGGGATAGCGGTATTGGCGCTCTGCCGAGGCAAAGTGGCTGCCCGTTGCGGCGACGGCGCGCTCGACAAACCCGCCGTCGATAAAAGCCGCCGAGACGGCGAGGCTCTCCGCCATGGTGGAACATGCGCCGTACACGCCCAAAAAGGGAACGGAGAAGTCGCGTGCGGCGAAGCTCGCCGAGATAATTTGGTTGAGAAGGTCGCCCGAGACGATCATATCCACCTCATGGCGGTCGAGTTTGGCGTTTGCGATCGCGCCGTCGATGACATGGGAGAGCATTTTGCACTCCGCTTTTTCGTAAGTGGACTCGCCGAACATATCGTCGGAGAGCGCGGTCTCGACATACCGTCCGATGATGCCTTCGCACTCCTTCGTGCCTGCGATCGTGCTCGTTGCGACAATCTTGGGTCTGTGTTTGAAATAGATGGTCTGATGTCTCATAAAAATGCGCCTGAAAGAAGTCTTTGCAAGGCATGGATTTTTATGCAAAAATGATAATGAGAGAATTTTTATTCAAAGCGAAAATTGTGAATGACGAAACGGTCTGAAAAAACGAGCCGCATGCACGGCTCGTTTTGGATATTTATAAATGATGGTGGAAAATTTACTTCCAAGAAAAGACGGGCTGCCGCTTTTGCTTTGCACAGTCGGCAAGATAGAGGTTGATCAGGGTTTGATATGGGATTCCCGTCTTTTCGGACAGGGATTTGAAGTACTCGACGGTGTCGCTGTCGAGGTTGATGGTGATTTGGCGTTTCAGTTTTTTGACATAGGGATTTTTTGTCGCCTTCGAAAAATCGTGTTCTTCCAACATTATTTGTCTCCTCCTCCATAAGATTTTTCTTCTTTTTTCGTTGCTCGCCGTGCCGATATGATCCTTATAACCGATTCGCTCTCGCGGTAGCAATGACAGACCAGCAGAAGATTCGCTTTGT
>CANRLK010000030.1 GCA_947631465.1 uncultured Clostridia bacterium | reverse complement strand
CCATCTCCTTTTTGAGCCCGAGCACTTCCTTTTTGGGAAGCAGGTCAAACTCGCCGCTCTCTTCCATTCTTTCGAGCTTTTCGAGATAGTCGATGCGCGAGCGGATGGTCTTGAAGTTGGTGAGACATCCGCCGAGCCAGCGGGAATTGACATAGTATTGCCCGCAGCGCTCTGCCTCTTCCTTGATCGCGTCCTGCGCCTGGCGCTTTGTGCCGACAAAGAGCACCGTCTTGCCCGACTTGACCGCATCGACGACGTACGCATACGCTTCTTCCACGAGCTTTGCGGTCTTTTCAAGGTCGATGATGTGGATGTCGTGTCTTGCCGCGAAGATGTATTTCTTCATCTTCGGATTCCATTTTCTCGTCTGGTGTCCGAAGTGGACGCCCGCTTCGAGAAGTTGTTTCATGGTAATGACTGCCATAAATTCCTCCGTTGTCCCTCCTCGTTTCGGCGGCAGTTCCGCTCTTTCTTCCGCGGGTTGGGATTTGCGGAAGCACGGCGAGCGGCGTCGAACGAGTGTGGATTTGTCCGTTTCTTAACGGACAGAGAAAATTATAGCACACGGCAAGCGAAATTGCAAGCTGTTTTGAAGCGCCGTTTGCAAAAAATTTCCGAAAAAGAGGGCGAATACGGGGTTTTTCGGACAGTTTTTGGCGGCGAAAAGAAATTTAACAGGTTTTTCACAGGAATAACGGAGCGTTCCGCTTGACTTAAAGAGGGGGCGGCGTTAAAATAGGTAAGGCTGTGCGGAAAATTCCGCATGTTTTGCGCGGAAAAGCGCGATTTTGAGGAGATATGGCGTTCAAAGCGAAAAAAATCAAACGCGCCGCATCGACGGTCGATCTTACCGAGGGCAATCTTTTCAAGAAGATGGTGCTCTTCACCCTGCCCATCATCGCGACGGGCGTGTTGCAGCTCTTGTTCAATACGGCGGACCTCGTGGTCGTGGGCAATTCCACCGAACCGACCGCGCTCGGCGCCGTCGGCGCGACGGGACCGCTCATCAACCTGATCGTCAACCTTCTCTTGGGGCTGTCCGTCGGCGCGGGCGTGCTCGCCGCCAACTACTTCGGCTCGAAGGACGAAAAGAGCATGCACGAACTTGTCCATACTGCGTTCCCGACGGCGGCGATCGGCGGGATCTTGTTCGCGCTCGTCGGCTTTTTCGGCGCAAGGGAATTTCTTATCCTCATGAAGACGACGGACGATCTCTTGGACAAGGCAGCCCTCTATGTCAAGATCTACTCGATCGGTATTCCCGTCTCAATCATTTACAACTTCGGCGCGGCGATCCTGCGCTCGGTGGGGGATACCATCCGTCCGCTCATCTTTCTCGTCATTGCGGGGGTCGTCAACGTCATCTTCAATTTGATCTTCGTGTTCTGCTTTCACATGGACGTGGACGGCGTCGCCATCGCGACCGTCATTTCGCAGACGATCTCGGCGGTCTTTGTCGTCGCCTATATGATGCGCTCACACGATTCCTACCGCTTCGAACCCAAAAAGATGCGCTTTTATAAGGACAAGTTCTTGCGCATGGTGCTTATCGGGCTTCCCGCGGGCATCCAGGGGTCTTTCTTTTCCATCTCCAACATCATCATCCAGGCGAGCATCAACCCGTTCGGTTCGGTCGTCGTTTCGGGCAACACGTCGGCTTCCAACATCGAGGGCTACGTCTACGTCGGCATGAACTCCTTCCATCAGACCGCGCTCAACTTCACGGGACAGCACATCGGCGCGAAGAAATACAGGCGTATCAAGAAGATCACCTTCCTCTGCGTCCTCTGTACCTCCGTCGTAGGGCTCGTGCTCGGGCTCGGCGCGCTCGCGCTCGGACACCCCCTGCTCAACCTGTATACCCCGAACAGAGAGGACATCATCGAAATCGGCATGGTCCGACTGAGAATGATCTGCGTCACTTACTTTACGTTCGGCGTCGGCGATGTGTTGAGCGGCGTGCTCCGCGGCATGGGGCATTCCACGTCGTCCATGCTCATCACCCTTGCCTGCGTGTGCGGGATGAGAATTTTGTGGGTATACACCATTTTCAAAGTCGAAGCTTATCATACATTGGAGGTCCTGTTCTATTCCTATCCCATTTCGTGGGTCGCGAACATGCTCTTGCAGGCGGCGCTGCTGTTCTTCGCATACCGAAGGCTGATCAAGCGTTCGGAGCGGGAGGACACGTCGGGCGGCACGGGCGGCGCGGAGCGCTTGGAAGAAATCGGAGAAATTCCCGCATTTTCGGAGCAAGCGGGCGCAAACGGGGGTGCAGTTTGTCAAGACGAGCCCGCCGCCGCGGAATGCGCGGGCGCAAACTGCCGTGTTTTTGCGGGCAACGAACGAAATTTGAAAGAAAGTTCCGAATTTGATTGATTTTTTTCGGGATTTGTTGTAGAATAAGGACAGAATAAACTTTTTTTGGGATCGTATGTCTGAAATTTTACTGAAATCGGTCAATAAGGTGTATCCTGCGGGGGCGCACGCGGTCTACGATTTTTCGCTAAACGTGAAAAACGGCGAGTTTTTGGCGATCGCGGGACCTGACGGCTGCGGGAAATCGAGCGTTCTGCGCATGATTGCGGGGCTCGAAGACGTCACTTCGGGCGAGATCCGCGTGGACGGCGTGCTCGTCAACGAGAAAGAGGCGAAGGAGCGCGATCTTGCGGTCGTGCTGCCCGACTACATCATCTATGCCCATCTCTCGGTCTACGACAACCTCGCCTACGGGCTCAAACGGCGCAAAGTGCCGCGCGAGATCATCGACATGAAGGTGCGGGCGGCGGCGGAGATCTTGGGGCTTTCGGACAGCCTCTTCAAAAAGCCCAAGGCGCTTTCGGGCGCGCAGCGGCTCAGAGTTGCGCTCGGCAGAATTTTTGTGCGCGAGCCCAAGGCGATCCTCTTCGACGAGCCGCTCTCCAATTTGGACGCAAACCTTCGCGTCAAAATGCGCACCGAGCTTGCAAAACTGCATGCGCGGCTCGACGGGACGTTTATTTACGTCACCCGCGACGCACGCGAGGCGATGACCCTCTCGACCCGTATCGCCGTCATGAAGGACGGATTCTTGCAGCAGATCGACACGCCGCGCAATCTCTATGACTATCCCGCCAATCTCTTTGTCGCGGACTACATCGGCAGTCCCCGCATGAATTTCTATGAAAATTCCACGATCACCCTCGAAGAGGGAAAGATCTATCTCAATTTCGGCGCAAACAACAAGATCTTGCTCCCCAAGCAATTCGTTGCAAGGATCAAAAACGCCGACGAATACATCAATACGGGAAAGGTCGTCACCTTCGGCGTCCGTCCCGAGGACGTGCGTATCGACAGGCAAGCCCTGCAAGATTTTCCCGACCAGACGGTCTCGGCGCGCGTCGATGTTGCGGAGACGCTCGGCGAAAAGACCCAGCTTTACTGCCAGCTCGAAATGATCGAAGGGGGCAAGTCGATCGGCGACGATCCGACCCAGCTCATCGCGGACGTCGACAAGCGCGCCGCGGTCTCCTCGGGGGACGTCGTTCAGCTTGCGATCGACCCGCAGCGCATTCATCTTTTCGACGGCTACACGCAGGCGACCATGCTCGAACGGGACGAGCAGTACGAGACCCTTCCCGAATTTTCCGAGGACGCTTCCTTTGTCCCGCTCACCCCGCAGGCGGAGCGGCAGATCAAAGACGAAGAGGTGGAGCAAAAGAAACCCGCAAAGCGCGGCAGATAAACGAGCGACAAACGACGGAAGAACACCTTATTTACGGGGTGTTCTTTTCGAAAGAGCGAAGATCGGGGCGAACGCCCGTATCGACATATATTCTTTGGAGGAGATCATGGGGCAAAACGGTCTTTCACCGAAGAAGAGCCCCCCTTGCGGGGAGAGATACGAAGGAGAGATTTCATTTCAGAGCGAGGAAGAGAGCGTCAAAGAGCAGTTCGCGCTGTCTGCGGGACGGACGCTGCTCGTCTTTGACGGAGAGGACCGCGCCTTTGCGGCGGCTGCCTGCAATCCAAAGGCGATCGCGGTCGTGTTCGACGGGGACTGTCTGCCCCTCTTTTCGATGCCCGACGGCGTATCCCGCGTTTTAGCAACGGGGGACGAGGCGACCCTTCGGGCGGCGCGCTATTTTTCGGAGATCCGCGGCGCTGCCTGCACGCTCTATCCCAAACACGCCGCGCTCGAAGGGGCGTTTGAAGCGCAGGGGCGGGTGCGCCTCGGCGGGGAAGTCAAAAAAGTGCCCCTGACCTGCGACGCGGAAGTTGTCCTCGACAAGGAAATGCTCAAAGAGAGCCTTCCCGAGGGCTTTGCCCGCTGTTTGATCGCCCGTCTTGCGGCGATCGAGGGCGAGGCGCTCAAAGAGCTCGGCGGCGAAAAAACGACACTTCAAGCGGAATTTCCCGCATCGATCGAAGCCGAAGAGATCGTCCTTGCCAACGCGCGCCAGCGAAAAAAAGAGCGGGCGGGTTTTCCCGTCGGCGAGGGAAAGAAACTTTCGGAGCTGTTGAAGGAGCGCGGGGAGAAATATCCCGCCTGGCGGGCGTATTTGCAGCTTTCGGCGCTGTATGCGGCGTTTTTCGAAAAGGGCAAGCCGCGGCGATACTTCACGCCCGACTACCGCAAGCGCGCGGAAGAAGCGGGCGACGCGTTTTTTTCCGTCCCTTCGGCAGAGGAGTATGTGCTGCGCGCCATGGCGCTCGAACGCATCCGCGCCCCGTTTGCCCGCGCGAGCGCGGCGCTCTCGGACGAGCGGGAAGAATTTGCCAAGATCATGACCGCCCTTGCGGGCGAGCCCGTCTCGCTCAAAGCGGGGGAACTTCGCAATCTCAAAATCTTGCCCGAACGCGCGCCGCTCGGTCTTTCCGCCGTCATCCGCGATTTCGGGCTCATGGAATGGGAACTATGACAAAAGAGGAGATCTTACAACGCACGAAGGCGTTCCTGCTCGACCTCGACGGGACCGTCTCTCTGGAAGGCGTCCCCCTTCCGGGGGTCACGGCGACCCTTTCCCGCCTTCGGAGCGCGGGCAAGCGGCTCGTCTTTCTCACCAACAACTCTTCTAAGACCCGAAAACGCTATGAAGCGGAACTTGCCCGCACGGGACTGTTTGAGACGGGCGATCTCGTCTACACGTCGGGTAACGCCGCGGCGGAGTATCTGAACGCGCATTTTCGGGGAAAGCGGGTCTATCTTTCGGCGACCGAAGAGGTCAAACGGGAGTTCGAAGCGGCGGGCGTGAATGTCGTCGAAGAATGTCCCGACGTCTGCGTGCTCGCCTACGACAAAGAGCTGACGTTTGAAAAGATCAAAAAATTGGATGGGTTTTTGCGGCAGGGGGTGTATTTTCTCGCGACCCATCCCGACGACGTTTGCCCCGCAAAGGGGGGAAGCATGCCCGACGTGGGGTCGTTTCTCGCCCTCTTTCAAAGATCGTCCCGCCGCGCGCCCGATGTGATCGTCGGAAAGCCCTATCCGTATATGGCGGACTCGGTCGCAGGGCGGTTGGGGCTGAAAAAAGAGGAGCTTTGCATGGTCGGAGACCGTGCGTACACGGACATCCGCTTTGCAAGGAACAACGGATTAAAGAGCATTCTCGTCCTCTCGGGCGAGACGACGCGGGACATGCTTTCATCGATCGAAGATGCGCCCGACCTCGTGCTGGATACGATTTGCGAGCTGCTTTGAGAATTGTTTGAAGATCGTTCAAAGCGGGTATAAAAGATAATGTCATAGAGAAAAGTTGAGGAGAAGAGACCATGCAGGAAGTTACGCTGAAACAGAGTGCATCCGTGCTTGAATTTGCGCTTTCGGGGGAGATCGATTCCAAGAACGCCGACGAGTTCGAAGCCGAGGTATTGGGGGCGTTCAAGGCAGCGCCGAAGGACGTCGTATTTGACTGTGAAAAACTTTCCTTTATCGATTCGACGACGCTCGGCGCGTTCGTCAAGATCTTAAAGCGGGTCAAGGAACAGGGAAAGGCGATGAAACTTACGAAAACGCAGCCGCGCATCAAGAAACTCTTTGTCATCTGTGCGCTCGATGCGATCATGGAGATCGAATGATGAAACTCATGTCTTTGGAATTTCCGCTTGGGAAAGAGGTGCTGACGACCGTCCGTCTCGTGACGGGGGGCGTGTGCGCGCTCGTGGGGCTGGGGCTCGACGAGGCGGAGGACTGCAAGGTCTGCGTCACGGAGAGCCTGCTCTTGCTGCTCGGCGGGGGCGGGAAGAACGCGAAAGTCACCTTCGAGCGCGGAAAGAAATTGTCCGTCCTGCTCGAAGCGGAGTACAGCGGCGAAAAGAGCGGCGCGCCCGTCGAAGAGGAGATCTCCGTCGCGCTTTTGCGCGCGTTCGTCGAGGACCTTGAAATCGTTCGCGAAAAGGAGCATGCCCGAATTTCCTTCGGGTTCGGGGCGCTGTAATGGACGAGCGGGAACTTTTCGGGCGCTATAAACAGACGCACGACCCCGCGCTTTTGAACGAGATCGTCGAGAAAAATCTCTGCATTGCCGCCATGATCGCGAAAAAATTCGTGGGGCGGGGGGTCGAGTACGACGATCTGTATCAAGTCGCGTCGCTTGCGCTCGTCAAGGGCGTGGAACGGTTCGACGAGACCAAGGGCATCCGCTTCTCGACGTTCATCACCCCCACGATCGCAGGGGAGATCAAGAACTATTTCCGCGACCATTCACGGCTCATCCATCTTCCGAGGCGGGTGACCGAGCTTCGTAGCCGTGTGCGCGCCGCGGCGGAGGAGATGTTTGCGGCGACGGGAGTCGATCCGACGGTCTCGGAGATCGCTCAAAAGGTCGGCGCGAGCGAGGAAGAAGTCATCAGCGCGATGGAAGCGGGCGGGGTAGTCTCGCTCGACCGTCCGACCGAGGATAGCAGCGGAACGCTCATGGACATCGTGCCCGACAGCGACGACGCGTTCGACAAGATCGAGCGCGAGGACGTGGTGCAGCGGGCGCTGAAAGAACTTTCTAAGACCGAGCGCGCGCTCGTGTCCTATCGTTACGGCATGGAACTTTCCCAGACGGAGACCGCAAAGCGCATGAACGTCTCGCAGATGTATGTCTCCCGTCTCGAACGAAAGATCTTGGAAAAACTGAGGACGTCCCTCAAAAAAAATATGGCGGAATGAGATGACCTTCGAGATCGGCGATTTCAACGCGCTGAGGTATGCGCTTCATGAAATGTGCCGCCGTTTTTCGGCGGAGCTCATCCCCGAGGACGCGCTTTTTAAGATACGGCTCGTCGCGGACGAACTGCTGTCCAACGTCTTACAGCACGGCGGCGGCAGGGCGACCCTGCGCGCCGAACGCTGCGGGGACGAGATCTATCTCTTCGTGCGCGGAGAAAAGGACTTCCGCCCGCCCGAAACGAGCGTGAACGCGGACGTCTATTCCGAGCGCGGCAGGGGACTTTTCCTCGTGGACAGCTTCTGCGAAAAGCGCGGATATTCCGAAAAAGACGGCGTTTGCGTCTTGATCAAAATTGGCTGAAAAAATAAATCGGCAAGGGATACCCTTGCCGAATTTGTATCTTATATATTCTTATATATAAGGAATAGCTTGGATTGCGAAAAGTTCACACCGCGCCGCGGGAAGAGGGGTCGAGGTCGAACTCGTACGCCTTGGCGGGGGTGCGTTCGCGCCGCGCTTCGGCTTGCGGTTTTTGCTGCCGTTTTGCGCCGCGTTTTCTTCCCGAGACCGCGCAGGACAACAGGGTCGAAACGACCGCAAGGAGCGCGCTCGAAAAGAGCAGGGCGGCGGAGAGGGGCTGCGCCGTGAAAAACTTCGTAAAAGAGCCGAACACGTCCTCATAGGCGATGCAGAGCAGAACTTCCGCGGCGAGCTGAGCCGAAAAGCGGACGAAGTCGAAGAAGAATCCGCGCTTGACGTGAAGCCGCAAAAGCGAAAAGAGGAGATTGAAAAGCGACACGCCGCAAAGGAGCAGAAGGGCGGTCCTTGCCGCCTCACCGTGCGTGCCGCCGAGGAGCACGACCGCCTCGACGTCGGCGCTCAAAGGAGAACTCGGAAGGCAGAGCGCGACAACGGGGCAGACGGACAGCACGAGAAAGAGCAAGTTCCACGCGCCCTTGCCGCGGTTTTCCATCAAAGAGAGGAAGAGCAAAAAGAGAAGGAGCAGTCCGAGAACGATCGCGGTCGGCACATCGAAAAGGCGCGCGTCGAACCTTCCTTGAAGGAGCGCGAGAAAGACGAAGTTCCCGAAAAAGAGGAAAGCGTAGCCGAGAAGCAGCAGCTTTCCGATGCGAAGGCACAGCTTTCTCGCAGCGCGCGGGCAGAGGAGCGCGCCGATGGTCATGAGAAAGGACAGCCCGATCGCGGCAACGAGAAAGAGCACCGCAAGATACAAAAAGAGCGGAAATACTTCCGAAAGCCGATACAGGGGAAAGACCATGGGCATGGGGATGCTGCCGCGCACGATCTCGATCACGACGCCGATGAGCGAACCCTTCAAGACGGTCGCCCCGCCCGCGACGGCAAAGCCCAAGGACGAGCCCCCGATATAGTATCCGATGAGCAGTCCCCCCGCGCCGATGAGCGTCAAAAGCGCCGCAAACGCGCCATAGACGGGCGCGCGCCGAAGCGCCTCTTCTCGTTCCGTCTCCCGCTGCCTTCTTGCCGCCGTCTTGTCCTTCATGTTGTCACCCCCGAAAATTTCTTTCAAAAAATTTGTGAGCTTATTATAGCATTCCCACCGTGCGGATCTTGTCGGCTTTTGCCCCATTATCGCTTGTTGGGACGATTCGCAAATTTCTTAAAAAGTTGTTGAAATTTTCCGCGCAACGTGGTATAATGCGAAAAGAAAGGCTTTGGAGGAAAATTATGGGAAAGAGATCACGTGATCAGAAGAATGCGCAAAACGAAGAGGAACTGCGGGAAGCGCGCCCCGGGATCGAAGAAGAGGAAAACGGGCAAGCCGAGAACTCAGACGATTTCAACGAGACCTTTTCCGAGCTTCTTGAAGAAGAGGCGGCGGGCGAGGAAACGCTCAAAGAGAAAAAGAAGCGCAAGGTGCGGAGCAGGGCGTTTTACACCGCCTTTGCGGTCTGCGGCGCGCTCATTGTGGCGATCGCGGCGTTCGCGGGCGGGTGGTTCATCCACTATCTCACCTTAGATGAGAAGGAGCGCGAACTTTTATGGGCGCTCGACACCTTGCAGGACAACTACTATCGTCCCGTGGACGAGGACGAGCTGTACGATTCGGTCTATAACGGGCTCAAACTCGACAGCTACACCCGCTTTTTCCCGCCCGTCGATTATTCCGACTACCAGGCGGACAATGCGGGGCATAACGTCGGCGTGGGGGTCTCGCTCAGCGACGAGAGAAAGGACGGTGTGACGATTCCGCGGTTTTTCATCGTCTATGAAAATTCACCCGCCTGCAATGCGGGACTGAGAAAGGGCATGTACCTCTTGGGGTTCGGAAAGAGCGAGAGCGAGCTTCAATCGGGCGTGGGCTCGGACTTTAACAAGTTCATGAGCGAAACGGAAGGAGAGTTCGTCGTGCGCTGCGGGTATCTCCGCGACGGGTCGGACGCGAAGCTCTTCACCCTCACGCAGAAGAGCTATCAAGCGGGATTTGTCCATTATCGGGACAGCGAGAGTTCCTTCCGCTTCCTCGGCGAGAAAAAACTCGCCCTCACCGAGACGAATGAGCCCATCGCCTCGCTCGATGAAAAGACCGCCTACATCCGTCTCGACGAATTTAACGGGAATGCGGCGAAGGAGTTCGAAGAGTGCCTCGAAAAGATGAAGGAGCGGGGACGGAGCAACCTCATCTTGGATCTGAGGACGAACGGCGGGGGCGCGATGAACGTGCTCTGTAAGATCGCCGCGCATCTTCTTCGGAATGCCTCGGGGCGTTCGCCCGTTGTGGCGCGCGCGGTCTATCGCGACGGCTCGGTAGAGGAGTTCTCCGCAAGCGGCAACGACTTTTCCAAGTATTTCAATGCGGACTCGAAGTTCCGCATCCTCGCCGACGAGAACACCGCTTCGGCTTCCGAATGCCTCATCGGCGCGATGATCGACTACGGCACGCTCGGCTTTGGGGACATCATTTTGCGCCAGAACGAGAAGGGCGTCGCAAAGACGTACGGGAAGGGCATCATGCAGACGACCTATACCTATCCGCTCACGGGCGCGGCGATGAAGATGACGACCGCGGAGATCTTTTGGCCCAACGGCAAGAGCATTCACGGCGTGGGCGTCGTCCCTTCGGACGGCGCGGTCGCGGTCGAGGCGGACCTCATTTGGGGAGAACCCGACCCCATGCTCCAAGCCGCGATCTTTTAAGGAAGAAACCGCGAAAAAAACGACAGTCCCTTTCGCGAAGGCGGAAGAGACTGTGTGATAGGAGAGGTAAAAGTTTTGCGGCTGGGACCGCAACCCTTTTCGGAAAGGAATTGTAAACAGCGCTCGCGCCGAAAAAGGGATGTTGCCTTTGGATCGGGCGCGCTTTGCGCCGCTTGCCCCTTTATTGTAAGGGACGGCGGGGGAAAATGTCAACCTACCGTTTCGATTTTCGGCTCTTCTAACGCGGTCGCGCGCAGTAGAGTGCAAAAAATCAACTCTACCCACGGTAGATACTTGACAATCGGGGGATATTTGGTATAATAAAGCTATGGATGAACAGGATTCTCTTGCGGAGATTTTCGGGAAAAACATCACCCGTTTAAGAAAAATGGAAAATATGACCCAGCTCGAACTCGCCGAGAAGCTCAACTACTCGGACAAGGCGATCTCGAAGTGGGAGCAGGGGAACAGCCTTCCCGACGTTCGGGTGCTCGTGCGGCTTGCCGATCTTTTCGGCGTGACGGTGGACGATCTCATCCGCGAACACAAGGAAAACACGGTCGTTCCGAAGAACACGCGTATCCGCAGCCGCTTTATCACCGTCGTCTGTTCGGTGGGGATCTGCTGGCTCGTCGCCGTGTGCGTCTTTGTCTTGCTCGGCATTTTCGGGGAGCATCTCTCCTTCAAGTGGCTGCCCTTCCTCTTTGCCGTGCCCGCTTCGGCGATCGTCGTGCTCGTGTTCAGCTGCGTTTGGCATTGGAAATGGGTGCGCATCATCTCGATCACCGTGCTCATCTGGACGGCGATCACCTGCGTCTATTTTGTCGCCTATGCCTTGGGGGCGGGGTCGAGCATTTGGCTTTTGTTCTTGATCGGGATTCCGCTTCAAGTGCTTGCGCTCTTCTTCTTTGTCTGGCGCAGAAAGGCGGGATTCCGCGAAATTCACGAGAAAAACACCTAAGGGGGGAATTTTTATGGAGCATACTGCGCTTTCATCCGACAAATTCTACAAGATCCGCAAGCGTTGGAACGTCTTTTTCTGGACGTTTTCGGTGCTTTCGGTCGCCTGCGTCGTCGGATTTTTGTTCACGGTCATCATGCTCGGGCTCGGCAAGGGCGACGTATTGATCATGGGACTTCTGACGGCGGGATTCATCATTCTTGCCGCGATCTTTGCGGCGTGCGCCTATCCTTGTTATTTACAGAGCGATCGCTATGCCGTCTTGGAGATCGACGCCTTGGAGCGCGAGGACGACGTCAACAGCTTTTTCGTGGGCGAGGGGACGCTTGCGACCTTCCGCCAAGAGGATCTCTTTTTGCACGGCGGGCAAGCCGACAAGGACGCGGAAGAGGACGCGGACGGGGATTTCGAGCCCGTCAAAAAGAAACGCGATCTCGCCATTCCCTATTACGACATCAAATTTTTCTCGGTCTGCACCCGCCGCGCGCCCAAGGAAGGGGGCAGGTGGAGCGTCGTCATGCAGATCCCCGCGCGCTATTTCAATAAAGGCGCGGTGCGCGACGCGCAGCCTTTGCTCGTTCAGGTGGAGGGCAAGCCCCGCCTTTATCGGCGGCTCGAAGAGCTCGGGATCGAGCTTTCGGGCGAGCCCGTGCCGAAGTGCGTCAAAGAGGAGAATGCCGAGCCCCAAAAGGCGAAAAAAGAGGAAAACAAGTATACGCGGCTGCAAAAGTTCGTGCTGCCCGACCAAAAACGGAAGAACAAGGCGCTCATTCTCGTCGCCTTCGGCATCTTGTTTTTGATCGGCGGGACGGTCGCCGTCGCGTTCAAGGAGATCTCGGTCGGGAGCGTGATCCTGCTTCTCGGCGTGTATATCGTGGTGCGCGCGCTCATCGCCTTTTTCCGCGCGAGGGCGCTGTTCTTCCTCTATCAAGAGGGGGTCTATTACAGCGAGCCGACGGGCGTCGAAAGCGTGTTTTTGAAGTGGGAGGAGTTTTCGTCTATCAAGCCCGTCGTGCGGGACGGCAAGGACCGCATGCGCGCGCAGTGCCCCTACGGCGCGTATGATTTCCCCATGTTCGAGGGGGCTTTGAAGGCGATCTATGCCCTTCATCCCGAAAAAGAGGAGAAGGAAACGGAAGAATTTGCCTCGGAGTTTTCCGCAGAACAGACAAAGGTCGCTAACGAAGGGGGCGAAGAGAAAGAGCCGTGAGAGAGCTTGCGCTTTTTAAGGTCTACCGTCATTTCAAGGGAAAGTATTATATCACCGAAGGGCTTGCGACCCATTCCGAGACGGGCGAAAAGCTCGTCTTGTACCGCGCATTGTACGGGGATCGGCAGCTCTATGCCCGTCCCTTGGAGATGTTCTTGTCCCCCGTGGACCGTGAAAAGTATCCCGATGCGGCGCAGACCTATCGGTTCGAGGAAGTGGAGTTATGACGCAGGGAGAACGGGAAAAAGTGTGCCCCAACTGCGGGACGGCGTTGAGGGAGTTTCAAAAGAGCGGGCTCTTGGGCTGCGCGCAGTGTTATCACGTCTTTGAGGAAGAGGTCTTGAAGGTGGTCCGCAGGGTGCAGGGCAAGACGCGGCACGTCGAAAAGCGGGAGAGCGCGGAAGAGATCAAAGAACAGCTCTATTTGAAGCGCAAGGTCTTGCAGGACAGATTCCGCGAGGCGCTCAACGAGGAGAAAGAGACCGAGGCGATCGAACTCGAAACGGAGATCGAACAGCTCGACAGCACGCTCGAAGGGAAGAAACAGTCGCCTTCGGAAGAGAAAAAAGAGCGCTTCGATCGGGAGGACGTGACGTGATCGAACGCTCCATCGAATACGTTGCCGTCCACACGCGGGTGCGGCTTGCGCGCAATTTTGCGGATTATCCCTTTCCCAATCGGCTCAAAACGGAGTCGGCGAGCGAGATCGTCGGCGCAGTCACGGGCGCGCTCTTGGGCAAGGTCGAGGACCTCACCGCATACGATATGGACGCCCTTCCCCCCGAAGAGGCGGAATTTTTGTTTGAACGCAATATGATCAGCCGCGCGCTCATCCAAAACAAGCGGGTATCCGCCGCGCTCATCGCCTGCGACGAGAGCGTCTCCATCATGCTCAACGAGGAAGACCATGTCCGCGAGCAGGTGTTTATGCTCGGATATGACCTGAGGCGGGCTTATGAGCGGCTCGTCAGCATCGACGAGGACATCTCTCAGATCATGCCCTACGCCTTTGACGACAGGCTTGGGTATCTCACGTCCTGTCCGACCAATCTCGGGACGGGGATGCGCGCGTCCGTCATGCTGTTTTTGCCCGGGCTTGCGCGGCTCGGAAAGCTCAAATCGCTGTTCCCGAAGTTCAAGCGGCTGGGGCTTACCATCCGCGGGGCGTTCGGCGAGGGGAGCGGCGCAGAGGGGTATATGTATCAGCTCAGCAACGAGATCACCCTCGGCGTGAGTGAAGAGGAGATCTTGACCTGCGTCGAAAACGCGGTCGAGCTTCTGACCGCGGAAGAGTGGAAGGCGCGCGAAGAGCTCTTGAAGAGCGGGGGGATCTTTTTGATCGACAAGATCATGCGCGCATATGGCGTTTTGTCCAATTGCATGACGCTCAATATGAGCGATTTTTTACAGCTCATCACGGAAGTGAAGATCGGCGTATGTCTCGGGGTATTGAGCGGAGATCTGACGCGGCTCGACGCACTGCTCGTCGATATGCGTCCCGCCAATCTCGATCATCTGAACGGCACGCCGCTCATTGAAAGCGAGCGGGACGTGTTCCGCGCGGAGCATGTCCATGCCGAACTGCGGGCGATCGGGCTTTTGACCGAGGAGAGATGGGAAGAGCTCTATGAAGGAGGAAAAAATGCAAGTTGCGGAATTTCCGAATAAGGACTTTACCAAGCACATGGCGGAGGTTTTAAGGAAGGCGAAGGAAGCCGCCGCCGAATTTAAGACGGGGCTCGTCGGGAGCGAGCACATTCTGCTCGCCTTTTTGCGGGTGGAGGACTGCGAGGCGAACTTGGCGCTCAGCGCGGCGGGCGTGACCCTCAAAAAATATTTCGAAGTATTCAAGCGCAGCGTTACGCGTTCCTCGACGATGTCGGGATTTTCCCCGCGCACCAAGGCGATGGTCGACCGCGCGCAGGCGCTCTCCGCGGAGGACAGCGCGGGCACGCACGGCAAGCCCTGTATCGGCACGGAACACATGCTGCTTGCGATTCTGTCCATTCCCAACTGCATCGGCGTCAGGATGCTCGAAGAGCGCATGGGCATCGATCCCGACCGCCTTCGCCGCTGTGCGCAGGAGCGCATCGTGCCCCCGTCCCTTGCGGAGGAGGACAAGGACGAAGAGAGTGAACCTTCCCGCAAAGGACCTTATTACGAGGCGATGAAGCGTTCGTTTTCGGAGAGCGACAGGCTCTATCGCAGGCCCAAGGGCTCGGGACCCGATTCCGAACTCATGAAATACGGCGTGGACCTCACGCGGAAGGCGCTCGAAGGGCGGCTCGACCCCGTGATCGGACGGCGGGACGAGATCGAAAAGGTCATTCAGATCTTATCGCGGCGCACCAAGAACAACCCCGTTTTGATCGGCGAGCCTGGCGTGGGAAAGAGCGCGGTCGTGGAGGGCTTGGCGCAGGCGATCGTCTCGGGCGACGTGCCCGATCTCTTGCGCGACAAGTGCGTCTTTTCGCTCAATCTAACGGGACTGCTCGCGGGAGCAAAGTACCGCGGGGAGTTCGAAGAGCGGCTCAAAAACGTCATTGACGCGATCAAAGAGGACAAGAACATCCTGCTCTTTATCGACGAGATCCACATGATCGTCGGCGCGGGCGCGTCCTCGGAGAGCCCGATGGACGCTTCCAATATCCTAAAACCCATGCTTGCGCGGGGAGAACTTCAAACGATCGGCGCGACGACCGTCGAAGAGTACCGCAAATTCATCGAAAAGGACGCCGCCCTCGAACGGCGGTTTACCCCCGTCATGGTCGAACAGCCCTCCGTCGAGGACACGATCACCATTTTGGAGGGATTGAAGGGCAAATATGAGGCGCATCATAACGTCATCATCACGCGCGAGGCGATCGAGGAAGCGGCAAGGCTCTCCGACCGCTATATCACCGACCGCTTCCTGCCCGACAAGGCGATCGACCTCATCGACGAAGCGGCGTCGAGAAAACGCCTTGTGTCCTTGAACGGACCTGCCGAAATGCACGAGCTCGAAGACCGTTTGGAGCGCATCAGCCTTGAAAACAAGCGCGCGGTCGGACGAGGGGATACGGAGCGTTCCGAGCGGCTCATGCGCGAGGGCGAAGAGCTCGCAAAGAAGATACGCGCCATGAAGGCGGAGCAGAGCGACCGCATCACATTGACCCATCTTTCCATCGGCAAAGAGGAGATCGCCGAGATCGTTTCGAGCTGGACGGGCGTGCCCGTCGTCAAACTCACCGAGACCGAGAGCAAGCGGCTCATTCACATGGAAGAGGAACTGCACGACCGCATTATCGGTCAGGACGAGGCGGTGTCCGCGATCTCGCGGGCGATCCGCCGTGCGCGGGCGGGGCTCAAAGACCCCAACCGTCCCGTCGGGTCGTTCATCTTTGTAGGACCGACGGGCGTGGGCAAGACCGACCTTTGCAAGGCGCTTGCCGAGAGCCTCTTCGGCGACGAGCGGCTCATGATCCGCCTCGACATGTCCGAGTACATGGAAAAGCATTCTGTCAGCAAGCTCATCGGCGCGCCGCCGGGATACGTCGGCTTCGACGACAGCCAGGGGACGCTTACCGAGCGCGTCCGCACCAAGCCGTACTCGGTCGTCCTCTTCGACGAGATCGAAAAGGCGCACCCCGACGTGTTCCATATCCTGCTTCAAATTTTGGACGACGGGCGGCTCTCGGACAGCCGCGGACGGGTCGTCTCCTTCAAAAACTGTGTGCTCATTTTGACGAGCAACATCGGCGCGCACGAGGTGAAGGAAGTGGGCAAGCTCGGATTCAGCGCGCAGGAAGAGGAAAACGCCTACGAAAAGGTCAAGGAGAACATCAACGAGGCGCTGAAAAAGCACTTCCGTCCCGAATTTTTGAACCGTCTCGACGACGTCATCATCTTTCACCAGCTCACCCGCGAGGACGCGTCGAAGATCTGCGACAAATTCTTAAAGACTTTGAAGAAAAAGCTGTCCGACCGCGGCATCGAGATCGAGATCAGCTCCCGCGTGCGCGACAAGATCGTCTCCGAAGGTTACAGCGAGGAATTTGGCGCAAGACCCTTAAAGCGTACCGTCCAAAAGCTCCTGGAAGATCCCCTGTCCGAGGAAATCTTGCTTGGGAGATTCCCCCCCGAGTGTAAAATTTACGCCGATCTTTATAACGATAAGATTGTTTTTACTTCCAAATAAAAAGAGTAAATTTCACCAACTGCACGGGTCTCCCGTGCTTTTTTCTTTCTCAATCAAAAATTTCACAAAGAAAATGAGGAAATCGGGTTGACTTTTGTCATCTTAGATGATAGAATAATATCATAGGTTTCTATGACAAATGTCATAAACTTCCTACGGGCCGACCGAATCAAAGAGGGAGAAAAAGAATGGGCAGAAAAGAGCATTTACAGGAAGGGTTGCACGAGATCAAGCGGAAGAAGCGGGTGGAGGTCAAGGCGGACAAGAAGAAAAATCCGCGCTTAAAGACCAAGCGCAAAATGCGCCGTTCGACGAAGATCGCGACGCTCTGTCTTGTTGTGTCGCTGGTTGCCTGCGCGTACAGCGTGGGGCTGGCGTTTTTCCGCGACCCTTCGAGGAATTTTGTCAATTTGGATTACGGTTCGGTGTCGAGTGCGGTCGAAAGCGGCGAGACGTACTCGCCCGACCGCGGATATTCTCCCGTCGACATCTTTGCGCGGCTCAATTGGACGTTTTCCCGTCAAAAGCGTTGGTACGGGGAGATGCACGGCACGGTCGATACGGTCATTCAGCAGGAGATCGAGACATATAAGCAGTACGACAACGGCATTTTGGTCTCCGCGGACCTTACGAAGAGCTCGCTCGTGAGCGGTGCGAGCCAATTTTGCTATTTGAAAGACGAAGATCTCGTGATGTGGCGCAAGCCCGTCGGCAATGCCTCGACCTATCGCGGGCTCGAAACGGAATGGCAGACGGGAGAGCCCTATCGCGTGATGACGATCAACGGCGAGGACGGGTTCAAGGCGAAGAACGGCTTGCCCGCATATGAGCTCAGCGTCTATGTCATCGAAGAGAACACCATCCTCGAAGCGTCCGACGTCAACATGACCGAGGACGGGCTCTATAAAATTTCCTATTCTTTGAAGCCCGAAACATGGCAGGAAGAGGAAAACGGCGCGCTTGTCACGAAGGGCGCGACGGCATATTATGCGAACCAAATGATCTTTACGGGCGGGCTTCCCGAAGCGCCTGTATTTGAATCCATCAACGTTGCGTTCACGTTCGACAAGAATTGGCGGGTTTTCAAGACCGAGATCGTCGAGTCTTATAATGCGAAATACGGTCCGATCGCGGCAGGCTGCGTTTCGACGTCGGAGACCAAGTACGAGTACGACACCGAACGCGCCGTTTCAAGCGCCTATGAGGAGTATTTCAAGCAATATCTCGGGGCGTCTGTGGATGTCAACGGGGGAGAAACGGGCGAAAAGGAAGTGACCGCGCTCAACTGTCTTGCCGAGGCATTCGGAAGCGTGTTGACGGGACCTGTCAGCCTCGATCTCGATTTGACGTTGAACGGCACGCCGCAAAAGGGGGTCGTGAACCTCGATTTGGGCGGGCTGGATCTTTCCGCGCCCGATCTTACCAAAGTGAGCGCCA
Source organism: uncultured Clostridia bacterium (assembly GCA_947631465.1). Lineage (GTDB taxonomy): Bacteria > Bacillota > Clostridia > Christensenellales > Borkfalkiaceae > Gallimonas. Next base: position 2,416 of record CANRLK010000030.1, on the reverse strand, counting down.
AGGCGCGGCTCGGGGCGGTCGAGCTGTGGGTGCAGGACGGAAAGGCATACATTGATTACGGCGGGATGAAGTTCTCCTTGAAGATCGAGGAGCTTGTCTCGCTTTTCGGCGATGCGATTGCTCCCGAGGAAGGGGAGAGCGATCTTCTCGGCGCGCTTGCGGGCGGAGAATTTTCGGTGGAAGGGAGCGAGGCGACCTTGTCGTCGGTTTTGCCGATCGCGGGCGTGGAGATCCCCGTGAAGTTTTTCTTTAAGCTCGATGAGAATAAGACGGCGTCCTTGGACCATGTCGAAACGGAGATCGAGATCAAGGAAAAACTCGCGGTCGGGGCGAAGCTCTCGTTCGGGGACGAGACCCTTGGAGAGATCGCGAATGAGGAAGAATATGTCGATGTCCTGCCGTATGCGCAGTCGCTGATCGGGCTGTTCGGTTCGGACGTCTTGCATTTGGATGCGGAATACAGCGGCGACGGCGTACAGGTCACGGGCGGCTTCGGCTTGAAGGTGAAGGACGGCTTTGCGCTGTTTGGGAAACTCGATCTTGGCTTGGAAAAAGACGGAATCACGCTTGCAAAGACGGCGGAACTTCTGTATACGGACGGCGAGATCTTTATCACGCTCGACGGGATCAAGGTGAAGGCAAATATCGAAGAGACGCTTGCGCTTTTGTCGGGATATTTCGAGCTTCCCGAGCTTTCGTTGCCCGAAGAGGGGGCGCTCGATCTTGGGAAGATCTTGAACGAGGTGCTTTCGGAGGAGTTTGCGAGCCGCTTTGAATCGACGAAGAGCGAGAACTTGCTCGTGCTTCTCGTGGAGGGGACGGAGCTTCTTCGCGCCTTCGGCGTGGAGTTTGATCTTGGAACGGTCCGCTTCTCCGTGGGCGACGACGCCCTTTCCGTGGACGCCTTGGGCGCGAAGATTTCTTTGACTGCGGGCACGGAGTTCGATATTTCGACGGATGGCTATGTCGATATTTTGAAGTATGCTTCGACGGTGATTGAATTGATTCAAAGCGAAGCGCTTCATGCAAACGTTTCGTACAAGACCGACAATCTCGAAATTGCGGGCACGATTGACTTCGATGTGAAGAACGTCATTGCAAAGGCAAACTTGAAACTTACTTACAACGGCGTTGCAAAAGAAATCGAACTTATCTATAAAGACAGTACAATTTATATCACCCTCGACGGGCTTAAACTCTCTGCGAACGTTGAGCAAGCGATTGCACTTGTTGAAAACTTTGTTGAGATCCCTGAAGGGGATACCGACTCGAAAGAGCTCATCAATAACCTCTTGTCCTTGAACTTCGGCGAGGTCATCAAGCTGTCCGAATCCAACGACACCTTGACAGCAGCCATCGACGGGACGAAGCTTCTCGAAGCGCTCGGCTTGACCTTCGACCTCGGGCAGGCACAGGTAAGAATCGACGCCGACCAAATCGCTCTCGAAGTTCTCGGCGCGGAAGTAACCTTGACCTCGGGCACACCGTTTGAGGCGAACACCGACAACTTCATCGACGTTGTCAAGTATGCCTCGACGGTCATTGAGCTCATCCAAAGCGAAGTTTTGCATGCGGATGTTTCGTACAAGACTGAAAATCTCGAAATTGCGGGCACGATCGACTTCAATGTGAAGAATGTCATCGCGAAAGCAAACTTGACGCTCACCTACGACGGAATCGAAAAGGCAATCGAACTTGTCTATAAGGACAATATCATTTATATCACGTTTGACGGATTGAAACTTTCGGCGAAGGTGGATGAAGCAATTGCACTTGTCGAAAACTTTGTTGAGATTCCCGAAAATGATACGGATTCGAACGAACTCATCAACAAGCTCTTGTCCTTGAACTTCGGCGAGGTCATCAAGCTCTCTGAATCCGAAGATACTTTGTCAGCGGCAATTGACGGGACGAAACTGCTCGAAGCGCTCGGCTTGACCTTCGACCTCGGGCAGGCACAAGTGAAGATTGGCGCAAGTGACATCTCACTTGAAGTTTACGGCGCAGAAGTAACCTTGACCTCGGGCACACCGTTTGAGGCGAACACCGACAACTTCATCGACGTTGTGAAATATGCTTCGACGGTCATTGAGCTCATCCAAAGCGAAGTTTTGCATGCGGATGTTTCGTACAAGACTGAAAATCTCGAAATTGCGGGCACGATCGACTTCAATGTGAAGAATGTCATCGCGAAAGCAAACTTGACGCTCACCTACGACGGAATCGAAAAGGCAATCGAACTTGTCTATAAGGACAATATCATTTATATCACGTTTGACGGATTGAAACTTTCGGCGAAGGTGGATGAAGCAATTGCACTTGTCGAAAACTTTGTTGAGATTCCCGAAAATGATACGGATTCGAACGAACTCATCAATAACCTCTTGTCCTTGAACTTCGGCGAAGTTATCAAGCT
>CANRLK010000029.1 GCA_947631465.1 uncultured Clostridia bacterium | reverse complement strand
TGATTGTCTTTTCATAAATGATTCTCCTTTCCTTTATATTTTTTTCGAATCTTAAAGCCCCATAACTGCAAGTTATGACCGCTATGGCATAAATTGTATCACGGATAAAGTTCGCTGTCAAGCAAAATTCAAGCATTTCTTAGAAACGTATTTTGAAAAATTTACAAAATTACCCAAAGTCGGCGAAAAACACCGCCAACTTCGGCGCGCGTCTCCGCTTATACATGGAAGGCCCTACTCACGTTCCTCGTCCGCAATATTCAATTTTTACCACATCGCCCTTAACCCGCACGCTAAGAACTTGTGTTTATTATAACAAAACAAATTTCTCCTGTCAAGATTTTTGGGAAAATTTTTTGCGAAATTTCCTGCATTTTTGTGCCTTTTTTATCTTTGCAAGGTTTTTTTGTCAAATTTTTCTCAATTTTACCCCTTTTGCGACCTCTTTTCAAACTTTTATATCCCGCCTGCGCGCCCTTCGCTACCCCTTGGCGTCCCCTAACAGGGGGGGAGCTGGCGAGCGAAGCGAGACTGAGGGGGTGGCGCATTTTTATGTCCGTTCGCGATGTACACCCCTTTCCCCCTCGCACCGCTCGGGTACTTTCCCCTCAAAGGGGACAGCAAGATTAGGGGCGTTTCCTCGCGCTTCCGCTTTTCCCTCTCCCCTTTCGGAAGATCTTGCGGATCGGAACAGCAAAACCGCCCGCCCGCGCATATGTCGCGTCGCTCTTGCCATACGAAATCTCCGACACGCCGCATTCCATCTTATATTACACGCACATGCGCGCGCGTACATATTATATGGAAAAAGCTTATCGAACCCATGACACCCCCTCAGTCACGCACGCGTTCCGCCTTGCGGCGGTCGTCCCCGCCGCAAGTCCGCCTCGCCACCAGCTCGGCTGTCGCGGCGCAGTTCGCAGCCCACTGGGCTGTCGAACAGAATTTGCGCCGCTCCACCCCTACGAGGGGAAGCCAAGGGGAAGGGGCGCGACGCGTTGCTTTGCGCCGAAAGGGGTGTTCCTCATTCTCTGTATCATACGCCTCGTTTCGCGCGTTTATGTGTATTTCGAAAATCATCGAAATAAGAATGGATGTTATTTCGAAAATTGTCGAAATAATCCAAAAATGGGCACTTTTTACGCTTTTTACCAAATTTTTCCGCGTTTTGAGCCGAAATTTTGCCGCGTCAGAACCCCGCTTTGCAAGATCTCCTTCCTTGTTCTTCCCTTTTCCCGCTCGATCGCCGTCTCGATCAGCTTGCAAAGCAGCTCCTTCGCGCCCGTCAGACTTTCCGAGAATAGATATGTCGCGAGCGTCCCGGGGACGGTGTTAAGCTCATTAAAATACAGTCGCCCCTCGCTCATCAAAAAATCCGCGCGGACGATCCCATTGATTTGGCACACCTCGCAGACGGTCGTCATGATCTCGCGCATCCTCGCCTCTGTCTCTTTCGAAATTTCGGCGGGCTTTTTCGACGCGCGCTCCGCTGCGCCCTCGTACTTCTCCTCGAACGACAAAATGGGCGCAACCGAGAACACCTCTTCGATCTCTGAAAATTCCATTCTCTCCCCCACCCGATAAGCGGCAAGGTTGAGATCGCGCTTCTCCTTCAAATATTGTTCGATGAGTGCGGCATCGTCAATGCGGAAACACAGATCAAGCGCCTTTCTCAGCTCCGCGCGGTCTCTTGCGACGGTGATCCCGATGCTCGACCCGAGTTTGCTCGGCTTGACGATGACGGGATATTCAAGCGACGCTTCGATCTGCTCCATCGCCTTTTCTTCATCTTCGCGCCAATTTTTCTCGCGCACGGTCGCATACGGCACGACGGGAACGTCCGCGCCCTGCAAAAAGATCTTGGCGAGGATCTTATCGAGGAAGATCTCGGACGGCGCGGCTTGCGGAGATGCGGAGACGATTTGATTCCAGCTCAACAGCATGGAAAGTCCCCCGCCCTCGCCCAAACCGCCGTGACAGCAATTGAGCGCGCAGTCGAGCTTGATCTCCTTGTGCACCTTCTTCCCCTTCAAGACCCCGAGCCCGCCGCGCATGAGCTGCACGGGGACAAACTCCTTTTCCAAGGGCTGCTTTTGAATTTGTTTCGCGAACCCTTTGACGTCGCGCGCGGACGGACAAAGGTACATTTGGTTTTCCTCGTCGAGATAGATCGGAAGCGTTTCGAAACTCGAACGCAATAGATTGACGGCATAGATGCCTGTGATGACGGAGATCTCGCGCTCGTTCGAACGCCCGCCGAAAAACACCGCTACTGTTTGCATAAAATTCCTCCGATTCAGCATATGACGGACTTCGTCCATGCTGATACCGAATTCTATGAGAAACGAAAATCCCCGCACAATGCAGGGAGTTCGAGGAAACGACAAGTGGAGAGTGAGGTCACTACTTGCCTTCCTTCTTGGCGTCCCCTTTCATGGGTGGAGCATTGCACTTCGCCGATGATTGATAATCATTGGCGCAATGCGACAGGAGTGAGCGCATCGGAGGGCGCGAACGGTGACCGAACACGGGTTTCTACCCGTGTGAGACGCTGGCGAGGCGAAGCCGAGACTGAGGGGGTGATACTTTGTGTAAGAGCTCAATTGCCCTTATAGGGACAGTTAGTGGGAGCGACGATGCATACCCAAGCAAGGCGGTGAGACTGGGGTTTTCGATGCGCCGCTCTTGTTGGGTAACGATACAACACCGCTTTGCGGCGGCGCAGAGAGTGAAGGTGCAAAAAATCGCAAAAAAGCGCTACGGGGTTCGGGACACATCGCAAGTGGAGCGGCGCAGCTTCTGTTCGACAGCCCAGTGGGCTGCGAACTGCGCCGTAGAAGACGCGTCATTCTATTGTTTTTCCATGCGCGGCGCACGAGCCGAAGGCGAGTACAGGAGCGTTGGATACGCGCCCCGCCTATCTACTGTTATGATTCCTTGGGCGGCACGAGCGCGTAGCGCGAAGTACGGGGCTGCGGCGTTCTCCTTGCGCCGCAGCGGGCTCGTTTGCAAGTAATGACGGGTCGATAATAGGCGGGCTTCCCGATTTTTCAAGCGTGAAAAAAGAAGAACTATATAAAACAAAAAGAGCTTTTTTGTAATTTTTATGCTTATTTATGGACAAGCCTTTCTTGCAATAAGCCGCAAGCGGCAAATTGAGTGGGGCATGACTGTGCCCTCAATTACCATTAACATTATATTATGCCCCCTGCCCCTGTAAGGGGGGATAAAGGCAAAGTCTATTCCTCTTCTTTGTACCGAAAGGGGTATGTCGCAACGAGTTTAGTCACAAGGAGACACCCCCCCAGTCTCGGCTTCGCCTCGCCGCCTTGCGACGGTCGCCCCCGCCGCAAGTCCGCCTCGCCACCAGCTCGGCTGGCGCATTGTAGCTCACAGCCCACTGGGCTGTTGAGCAGAAATTGCAATGCTCCATCCCTCGAAGGGAGCGCCAAAGGGTGGGGTGGCGTTCACGCTACAAGTCCGCCTCACCACCAGCTCGGCTGTACTCGCCTTCTGCTCGCGCGCCTCACATGGAAACAATAGAATGACTCATCTTCATATTGCAGCTAACGGCCCACTGGGCTGTTGAGCAGAATTTGCAATGCTCCACCCTCAAAGGGGACAGCAGAAAAAACTCACACTTTGTCCAAATTGAATAGACAGAAAAAACGCGCAAAAGGCGCGCGCTTTTATAAAAACAGCCAATAGAAACTTTTTACAAATACATGTCGGGAAGGTCGTTCAAAAACAACACGCAGTCGCCTTCTTTCAACTGCGCCGCGAGCAGTTCCTGCGCCTTATCCAAAGTCGGAACGATCTTGATCTTCTCTTCGTCCCCGCCCGCGTCCAAAAAGCCCTTCCGAACGGGCATCACAAGCGTTTCGCCGACAAGAATCACGTCCAAACCCTTCAATTCCGCGCCGAGCCGATAGTTCAGTTCCTCTTCGAGCGCGCCGAGCTCCACGAGCCCGGGGGTGACGACCACTTTCCTGCCCGAAAACAGCCGAAGGGTCTTGACCGCGTCCCTCGCGCCCTCAATGTTCGAATTATATGAATCGTCCAAAATGACGAGCCCGTTTGCCTCGATCTTCTGCAATCGGTGCTGCACGGGCTGCAACTTCCGCGCGGCGCGGAAAATCTCTTCCCCCGTCATTCCCAACAGGTGGCACAGTGCGGCGGCAAGCGCGACGTCCTCGGCGGCGTTCTCGCCCAAAAGCCGAGTCTCCATCCGAATGCGGTCTCCCGCGATCGTCAGTTCAAACGACGTGCCCGCTTCCGTACAGTTCAAATTCTCGATCTCAAAATCCACGCCCTCGACCAATGCGCATTTTGCGGCAAAGTCCGAAACCGTCTTTCCCAAGACGCATTTTTCGGCAAATCGGGCGAGTTTGCCCTTTTCAAGTTTGATATTTTCGAGCGTTTTGAAGGTCTCGATATGCTGTTCGCACACGCCCGTGACCACGCCGAGCGTCGGCTTTACCATGTTGCAAAGTTCCTCGATGTCGCCGACGTTCCTTGCACCCATTTCCGCAAGGAATATGTCGCAATCGACCCCCTGTTCAAAAACGGTACGCGCGACCCCCATGGGCGTATTATAGGAAGCGGGCGTTGCGACCACTTTATACTTTTCCGCAAGCATCTGCGCCGCAAAGTGCTTGACGCTCGTCTTGCCGAAGCTCCCCGTAATGCCAACTTTGACGCATGCGCTCTTTTCCAGCTCCCGCGTTGCGCGGCGGATGTATCTTTGATTGTGCGGGCGCTCATATGCCTGCATCACAATGTTTCCCAAAGCCAACACGGCAAAGAGCACCAAAATAAGCAAATTGACGGGAACAAAGCGCAAAAGCGCGAACCATTCCGCGCCGACAGCAAGGGATATTGAGTAGAGCCCGAAGCTCAGCCCGATCGAAAAAGCACAAATCAAAATGCCGTCGGCGATTTTCAGTCTTACAAGCCGCGCGCTGTTTTTTGCCGAAACTTTGAGCGCGTATTTCTTCTCCGAAAAGAGGTAGAGCGCGAAAAGCAGCAAGACGGGCGCAGCCGAAATGAGGTTGGCGTATTTGTCCCCTAAAAACGAGAAGCAGACGTTGAAGAGCGCGGTCAAAAGGACGAGCGCAAGGCACAAAAGGGACAGGCGTTTTCTCGTGAGGTTGTTTTTGGAGACGTACCATTTCAGAAAGCGCCGTCCCCGATAGCCGCATTGCTGCATAAGCGCGGCAAGACGGAAAGAGACAATCAGAAGCAGCACGGCATACGCCGCGCCGCCACCGATGATCGACAAGACGGAAATCAGGTCAAAATCCATGGAAAAACTCCTCTGCCGCCAAATCAAAGGCGAGCGGATCGTCGAGATGTGCAAAATGTCCGCAGCCGCTCAAAATCTTGATTCGGCTGCCCTTTACATGTTCGTGATAGATCTTCGCCGAAGAAACGGGGGTCTCCCGATCGTTCTCCCCCGTGATGAAGAGGACGGGGCGGGCGATCTTTTCGGCGTCGAGGCGTAAGTCCTCGTTGACGATCTTTTTATAACTCTCCCGCATGAGCGGAGAGAGCGATCTATATTCTTCGCTTCCGAATTTTTTTGCGGCGAACTTCGGCGCGACTTTTTTAACGAGCCGATAGGTCTTTACCTTCATGCGGTATTTTATCGTCCGCTTGGGGACAATGCCCGCACAGCCGCAAAGGACCGCCTTTTCAAAGACGTTTCCGCGCGAGAGACACTTGACGGCAACTCTCCCGCCGAAGGAATGGGCGATGACAAGGGGCTGCGTGATGTTTTGTCCTTCGAGATAGTTGAGCGTGAAATCGGCGTAATCCCCCACCGACCAAGCGGAAGGGATGGGATCGCTCCCGCCAAAGCCCGGGAAATCAAATGCCGTCACGCGGTAAAACTTGGAAAAATACTCGATCTGCGGGGCAAAACTCTCCTTTGAGGCGAGATAGCCGTGCAAAAACACGAGATCTTGCCCTTCTCCTTTTTGCAGCGCGGAAATTTTCAAATGAGCTCCTTTTTCATGACGATCGCATCCTCGCCGTCGGGATAGTAGCGAGAACGGGCATAGATGCCCGAAAAGCCGTCTTTGAGGTACATCATAAGCGCGGAGGAATTGGAGACGCGCACTTCCAAAAACAGCTTCTTCGCCCCGCGCTTCTTTGCCTCTTCTTCGAGATCTTCCAAGATCTTTTTCGCCCTGCCGCAACGCCGATACATCTCTGCGGTCGCGATCATGACGAGTTCCGCCTCGTCCTCGGTGACCGTGATCGCGCCGTATGCGGTGATCACGTCCTCTTCTTCGAGCAACGAGCCGAAAAACCGCCCCGAAAGAAAGGATTCCGCGAGCATGCGTACGTTCCAGGGTTCGATCGAAAAGCACTCCTTTTCGAGCTCGGCGATCGCACCCAAGTCCTGAAAGGTCCATTCCCGTCCGTTCATTTCCTGTTCTCCTCCGCAGACGACTTCCGAAGATACATTGCGCTCAGAAGCGACGGCGATCTTGTCTCTTCCGCCTTCCGAAGCGCGGCTTCCAAGAGCCCGCTGCACGGGGAGACGACTTCCACGCCTTGAAGCGCGAGCGGCTCTGCCGCGATCGGCACAAAGCCCTCGCCGATCAAGCGCTGCGTCTCTTCCATGTTAGAAAAGGCAGGGGCGCGGACGACGTTGCCCGCTTTGTCATAGGCGCAGGTATAAAAACAGCCGCGCCCCGCGTCGACGAGCGCAAGACGGGGCTTTGCATTTTGAAGGCACGATGCAGTATATGCAAGCGCGTCGAACGAGGTGAGCGCAAGGGCGGGCTTATCGCAGGCAAGGCACAGCCCCTTCACCGTCGAAATGCCGATGCGGATGCCCGTGAAAGACCCGGGACCTACGACAACGGCGAAAAAATCGCAATCATTCGGGCGCAGGGAAGCGTCTTTCAAGGCAAGATCGATTTCATCCATCAATCGGATGGAATGTTGCAGGGCAAGATCGGGCTGAAAGCGCAGATAGCGCTGCCCGTCGCGGAATGCCGCAACGCTCAAATATTTTCCGCCCGTGTCGATCGCAAGAAAGTTCAAAATTTTATCTCCCGCACGTCGTCTCCGCTCCCCGAAATCGTGACCCGTTTGCAGTTTTCGGGAAGAAGAGCGGCGATATTTTCGCTCCATTCGATGAGGCAGATCCCGCCCACATCGAAGTAGTCGCAAAGTCCGAGCTCGAACGCCTGCCGCTCGCTTTGGATACGATAGCAATCGAAATGATAGAGCCTGTCCTCATAGGCATTGACATAGGCGAAGGTGGGACTCGTGATCTCGGCGCGGATGCCGAGCCCGCGCGCGATGCCCTTGCAAAGGACGGTCTTTCCCGCACCCATGTTGCCGAAGAGAAGGACGACGTCGCCGTTTTGTAAGGTTTTCGCAAAATTTTCCGCCCATAGAAGGGTCTCGCTTTCGGAGCGGGAGAAATAGACGCCCATGGACATGCCCCCAAGGATTTCTTCCATTTTAACACGTTTCGGGAAAATTATCAAGCAATGCGCCGCCGTTTGGGAAAAGATTTTCCCATGTGCGTGTTTCGACCGAAATCCCCCACCCCTTGGCTCCCCCTCTGGAATAGGGGGAGCTGGCGCGGAGCGCCTGAGGGGGTGTCTCCTTATTTATAAGCTCGTCTGCAATACACCCCTTTTGGCGAACTGTGCGCCACGGTCTCACACGGGTAGAACCCCGTGTTCGGTCTCCGTTCGCGCCTGAGATGCGCTCACTCCTGTCGCATTGCGCCAATGGTTATCAACCATTGGCGGAGTGCAATGCTCCACCCCTCAAAGGGAACAGCAAGAAAAAAAGAAAGCGCAAAGGAAAACGCTCGACTTCCCACCCTCCCTCGGCTCCCCCCTGCGAGGGGGAGCTGGCGCGACGCAACGCGGAGCGACTGAGGGGGTGAAAAACAAGAAAGAACGGAGAGCGCAACCCGTTCTCCGTTCTTTCGAAAATCTCTTATTCGAAGCCTTTCGATCAAAAAGGTTTCTACCCGCAAATGCTTTTCTGCCAAATTGCTTCTTCGCTTGCATGTTTCCTGCAAAGCCGATCTTCCGTAAAATTATCCCTTATGCGCGAGCGCTTCTCCTGCTGCTCGGACGAGTCTGCTGCTCACGCTCCACGACCACTTCGTCCTTCTCCTCTTCCTCGTCCTTCTCGGGCGCTACGGGAGTCTGCGGTGCGGTCGTCTCCTGCTTGGGCTCGGGTTTGGTCTCTTTCTTGACCTCTTCCTTCTTAACTTCTTCCTTGACCTCTTGCTTGGTCTCGGTCTTCGGAGCTTCTTCCTTCTTCGTCTCTTCTATCGTCGGCTGCTCCTGCGCCTGAGGCTGTACCTGAGGTTGTTCTTGCGGCTTCACTTCGGGCTCAACGGTCTTTTCGGACTCAATGACATCGCCGCATCTCGTGCAGATCTGCCTGCCGTTCCCCTGATCCTTATATTCATGACCCAATGCCTCGATCGTGAAATCGCTTGCTTCATGCTCGCCCTTCTCGTCGGTGAAGTTCTTATGGCAAGTATTGCAGACCCAACGATCTGCTTTGCCTGCCTCCGTGCAGGTCGCCTTTTTGCCCTGAATTTTGATCAAGTTATGATGCATTTCCGTAGTGAAATCCGTGCCGTCCTCTACGGGTTTCGTGCAACCCTGATCCCAATAATCCTTACCGCAGGAGCATTGGAAGTGCGCCTTGACGCCCTTTTCTTGGCAGGTCGCCTCTTTGAAAATGAGCGTGCCGTTGCCGCAAACATGCTCTTGCTCCACTTCTTCATCGACAGAGGGAAGAGGCATCGAATTCATCCCCATTGCCTTGACTTTCATTTCCTGCACAGCTTTCTCGTGCACGTCTTCGCCTTCGTAAATCGCTTTGACTTCCAACGTCCATTGATAGGTGACGTTATCACGGTCTATCTCATCGCCATCCGTTTTTTCGACAAATTTCTCGGTCAAAGCCTTCGGAGCCCACCAATATTTGATCATTGTACCAGGTTTCGGCATCCAGATTCCATCTACGGTATCAATCTCATTGTCGAGTTCTTCACTAATCGCCGTCTCCGTGCCAACTTTGCGCCAACCGATAAGAGTACGTCCGTACTGTCTTTCGCCGATGTTCTTCGGAAGATCGCCGAGCGGGCTGCCGTATTGACGGTAAATCGTCAAATACTTGTTGCCATAGATAACGCCGGGAAGATTTGCTCTCGCCTTATCCTTTTCTTCTTGCTCCGGGGTTTTATCGGAGAGAAGCTGAATTTGCACTTTTTGCGGCTTCATGCGCGCATAGAGTGTGATTTTATCTTCTTTCTCCTTGCATTCTTCGCATGCTTTTTTAACTTTGCAATTGAAGTTATCGCTTGTTACCTTATAATTCTTAATCTTTTTCTCGGTCTCCGTGATGATTTTAACGGCAGGGTCTTTCTCTTCTTGGGATTGCAATTCCTCCATTTCTACAACTTTGCAGTCGTCCTTAAATCTTGTGAGCCAACGATTGAAAAGTTCCTTGTAATAGTATATGGTGTCAGTATAATTGCTCTTTACGCCTTCAACATTAAACTCCCCATTATTATCGGTATAATATTCAGCAAATTCAAGCGCACACTCCCAACCTTTATGAGGATAAAGAACATTTTCCTCGGAGCAACCGAAAACATCGCACTTATCGCCCCAATACGAATACTCAAGCTCCTTCGTATACCAGCCGTCAAAGGTCCAACCCGTGCAAGTCACCTGCTTTGCAGCATCTTCAAGATCTTGCCAAGTAGTTTCTTCGGTCGCTTCAAAAGTATAGGTCTTGCATGGGCCTTCTTTATTAAAGCCATTTTTGTCACACTGTTTGTGTTCAGTGCACTTCAACTCTTCACATTCCTCAACCGCTTGAACGGAGAGGAGGGGCAATGCGGAAAACGCCATGCCTGCCATGCAGGCTGTGAGCGCGATCGCAAATACCGTCTTGCCTTTACGATTGAATTTCATATCTTTAATCTCCCAAACCGTACCCGTTCTCGGGTCGGTTTATTCACCTTATTATTATACAAAAGATACATGCTCTGTGTGCCCTTCCCGACACCCGTTCTCCCCCTGCATTTTATACAATGTTTTGGAAATGAATATTCATACATCTTTTGATTGCACACATTCTATCACGTTTCGTCATAAATTGCAAGTGTTTTTCGAAAAATTTTTCCCCATTTTCCAAACTTTTTTTTGCCTTTTTCCCTTGCGTTCGCATTTGCGAACAATTTCCCCTTTATCCCAAGATCAAGACCGAAAGACCGCAGAAAATAATGAGCGAAACAGCGTCTACAATGGTGGTGATAAACGGGCTTGCGACGGCGGCGGGGTCGAGCCGACATTTCTTGACGAACAGCGGCAAGAGACATCCGACGAGCTTTGCCACGATGACCGTGCAAAAGAGGGCGAGCGAGACGACCGCGCAGGCGAGGTAGGTATATCCTTCGAAGCCGAAGAGCAGTTTGTCGATGAGGATCAGTTTCACGAAACATGCCGCCGCCAAGGTGAGCCCGAGCAAGAGCGCGGCGCGGATCTCCTTCCAAACGACCTTCAACGTATCCTTGGTCTGCAATTCGCCGAGGGCAAGCGCGCGGATGACGGTGACGGAGACCTGCGAGCCCGAGTTCCCGCCCGTATCCATGAGCATAGGCACGCAGGCGAGCATTGCGGTCGAGAGCAAATTCTCAAACTTATTTAAGATGAGCCCCGTGAACGTTGCGCTCACGAGCAAGATCAAAAGCCACGGGACGCGGCTCTTCCAAATGGAAAAGACGCCCGTCTTTAAGTACGGCTTGTTTTCGGGCAAAATTGCCGCCATCTTGGCGATATCTTCGGTCGTCTCCTCTTCGATGACGTCCATTGCGTCGTCGACCGTGACAATGCCGACGAGCCTTCTCTCCCTGTCGGTGACGGGAAGCGCCAAAAAGCCGTAGTCGGTGATCTTTCTCGCCGCCTCTTCCCGATCGTCCAAGGTATTGACGTAGATGACGTTATCTTCCATGATGTCGCCGATCTTCGCGTCCTTCTTTGCGAGCATGAGATCTTTCGCGGTCACAAGCCCGAGCAGCTTATTCGCCTCGTCCGTGACATAACAAGTATAAATGGTCTCCTTGTCGATCGCCTGTGCGCGGATGCGGTCGAACGCCTCTTCGACGGTCATATTGGGACGCAGCGAGACGTATTCGATCGTCATGATGCTGCCCGCGCTGTCCTTGGGGTATTTCAAGATCTCGTTGATATAGGTGCGCGTCGCGCTATCGCTCTGGGCGAGCAGACGTTTGACGACGTTCGCGGGCATCTCTTCGACAAGATCGACCGTATCGTCGAGGAAGAGCTCGTCCATGACGTCCTTGATCTCGCGGTCGGTGAGCTTCTTCAAGAGCTTTTCCTGCGTATCCGTTTCGAGCTCGACAAACGTCTCGGCTGCAAGGTCCTTGGGCAAGATCCTGAAAAGCAGCGGAAGGTCCTCTTCGCGCACTTCTTCGAAGATCTCGGCAAGGTCGGTCTCGTTCATGGACGAGAGCAGAGGTTTGAGCACGGAGAATTTCTTCCCTTCGAGGAGCTTCAAGATTTCGTCCTCTTCGGCAATGCGGAGCGCGATGGTCTGGGGCATTTCCTGGATGATCTCGACGGTGTCGTCGACGGAGACGTCCTCCATGACCTCTTGCAGTTCGTCGTCATGCAGCCCCGAGACAATCTTTTTTTGTAGATCGGGTTCGAGCAGGACGAGAACTTCCGCCAAGAAGTCGGCTTCGAGGGCGCGCGCAAACGGCAGGACTTCCCCTTCGGGAAGTTCCGCAAAGATCTTCGCCGCCGCTTCCGCATCCTTCAATGCCTCCGCGACGCCCTGATAATCTTTCGCTTGCAAGAGCGCTTTCAATTCCTCGTCCATAGTCCCTCTATTATATTCAACTCTTAGGGTTTTGTCAACAATTTTTTTTATTCAAACACGAAATACCGAAGCAACGCGAACGCCGCCAAGAGCACCAGCACCGCGGCAAAGACAAGCGCAAACACGAGCGTGCGCGTCTTTGTTCCCTCCCCCTTCGGCGAGAGCTTTTCGTTCAGACGGTTGATGAGCCTTGAAACGTGCTTGTAGATCAAAAAGCACAGAAGGCTTGCGATCAAACAGCGCATGACGTTGAAGGGCAGCACCGACACCCAAAGATAAAATGCGTAGAAATTCCCCTCGGTGATCGCGGGAAAGAGCGGACGCATCATACCGAGGAGCGGTTCGAAGCTCCCCTTGAACATGATCTCGACATAAAAGGGAATGAGGAGAAAGCGGTTCGCAAAAATGGCAGCCGCGACCGAACAAACAGAGCCGACGACAAGGGACAGCACCGCGCCTTTGAGCGTCCGAAACCGTTGATACAGCAGCCCCGCGGGGATGACGAACGCAAAGCCGATCAAGAGATTGGCAAGCTCGCCGACGAACATGTTCGCCGTGCCGACGCAGACGAGCTTGATGAGGATCTTGACGATGACGATCAGACACCCCGAAAGCGGTCCGAGCGCGAACGTGCCGATGAACAGGGTGAGATCGGAAAAATCAAATTCGAGAAAGCTCGGGAACGCGAAGGACAGCGGGAATTTTGCAATGTGCAAGAGCCCCGTCAGCGCGCCGAACAGCGCGATCATGACAATGCGCGTGGAATTAAAGTAACTGCGATCGTTTGACATAAAATATCTCCCTCAAAAGGCATCGGATTTTGCATGCGCGAAGGGTTTCGGTACAAAAAATGCCCCGCAAAAATGCGGGGCGAAACACTTGCGCGTTGCAAATGCCTTTCGATCTTTTCACATCCGGACTATACCGTCGGTACGGGAATTGCACCCGTTCGGGAAGCAAGACGCTTCTTCGCAGACTGTCACTGCCGGTGGAGAATTTCACTCCGCCCCAAAGATTTCAATTGTTTTCGGACAAAGCCGTGCAAACGATTCTGTCCGCGGATAGAATTTTACTTGATGTCGTTCTCGTAGATCGGGAAGTTCTTGCAGAGCGCGCCGACCTTTTCGGAGACGCTGTCGATCGCTTCCTCTTTCTTGCGGATGACCTCGGTGACGAGATCTGCGATCTCAATCGCTTCCTTCTCCTTCATGCCGCGCGAGGTGATGGAAGGAGTCCCGATGCGGACGCCGCTCGTGATGAACGGAGAGGTCGTCTCGAAGGGGATGGTATTCTTGTTCGCCGTGATGTGCGCCTTGTCGAGCAGGGCTTCGAGCTCCTTGCCCGTGATGTTCTCCTTGCGAAGATCGACGAGCATCAAATGGTTATCCGTGCCGCCCGAAACGAGCCGTACGCCGTTTTCGGTGAAGCGTTTTGCCATTGCCGCGGCGTTTTTGACGACCTGTCTTTGATATTCGCCGAACGCGGGCGAAAGCGCCTCTTTGAACGCGACCGCCTTTGCCGCGATCGTGTGCATCAAAGGACCGCCTTGCGTTCCTGGAAAGATCGCCTTGTCGATCGCCTTTGCATACTGCTCCTTGCACATGATGATGCCGCCGCGCGGACCGCGAAGGGTCTTATGCGTCGTGGAAGTGACGAAGTCCGCATACGGAACGGGAGACGGATGAACGCCCGCCGCGACGAGCCCCGCGATGTGCGCGATGTCCACCATCATGAGTGCGCCGACTTTATCGCAGATCGCACGGATGCGCGCGAAGTCGATGAAGCGGGGATATGCGCTCGCGCCCGCAACGATGAGTTTGGGCTTGCTTTCAAGCGCGATCTTTTCCATCTCGTCGTAGTCGATCGTCTCGGTCTCGGGCGAAACGCCGTAAGGGACGATGTTGAAGTACATGCCCGAGATATTGACGGGCGAGCCGTGCGTCAAGTGTCCGCCATGGGAAAGGTTCATGCCCATGATCGTGTCGCCGGGCTTGATGGTCGCGAAATAGACGGCGAAGTTCGCCTGTGCGCCGCTGTGCGGTTGGACGTTGCAGTGCTCGCAACCGAAGAGTTCCTTCACGCGCTCGCGCGCAAGGTTTTCCGCCATATCGACAAATTCGCATCCGCCGTAGTAGCGTTTCCCGGGATAGCCCTCCGCATACTTGTTGGTAAGGTGGCTTCCCATTGCCGCCATGACGGCGGGTGAGACGATGTTCTCGCTCGCGATGAGTTCGAGATTGCCGCGTTGACGCGCAAGTTCCAAATCCATAACATGCGCGATCTCGGGGTCGGTATTTCTGATACAGGACAGATCGATCATAATTAACTCCTTAAAATCTCTTTTTCAAATGACGGCTTCGCCGATCATTTTGCGTGGTATATTATATCATTTGCCCGAAAATTTGGCAAGCGTTTGTTTTGAAAAATCTCAAAATCTTTTCGGCGCGCCGATTCCCGCGGCAAATTTTCGGCAGATCGCGGGTTTTTGAGCCCCTCAAAGGTTGTTTTTCAAAAATTCGCGCATTTTTTCCTCGGGAAGATAGCCGAGGTTGTGCGTTTTGACCTGCCCGTCCGCAAAGACGAACACGTCGGGAATGGAGAAGATCCCGAGCGACGCCGCAAGGTCGCCGTCCTCGTCCACGTTCACCTTGGCAAACTCCGCCTTGTCCGCAAATTCCTCGGAGAGCTTGTCCATCACGGGCGAGAGCATGCGGCAAGGTCCGCACCATTCCGCCCAAAAATCGCAGACGACCGTCCCGCCCTTCGAGACCAACTCGTCAAGTTCTTTTCCCGTCATTGTCTTAACCATAATATCACCTCTTCGATAAGTATTGTGCAAGTTCTTCGAATTTCACCCGCGTTGAAGCGGAAGTTCTCATATCTTTGAGCTCGGCTTCGCCCTTTTCCAGCTCGCTCTCGCCGATGACCGCCACAAACTTTGCTTTCAGCTTGTCCGCATACTTGAACTGCGCCTTCACCGACCGCTCCATAAGATCGGTCTCGCACGAGATCCCCTCTCTTTTCAGCTCTTCCGAAAGAAGGAACGCCTTTTCGCGGGATTTTTCGTCCATGCCCGCAAGATAGCAGGTCACGCCCTCGGGCGGGTCGATCTTGACCTGCTCCGCTTCCATGACCATTAGAAGCCGCTCCAAGCCCGCCGCAAACCCGACAGCAGGCGTGGGTTTTGCGTCCATTTGGGCGAGCAAGCCGTCGTACCTGCCGCCGCCGAGCACCGTCCCCTGCGCGCCCGCCGCCTTGGACGTGAACTCGAACACCGTGCGGCTGTAATAATCGAGCCCGCGCACGATGGACGGGTCTACTTCGTATCTGATCTTCGCGCCGTCCAAATACCGCTTGACCGCCTCGAAATGCGCTTTGCACTCGGGGCAGAGATAATCGAGCATCTTGGGCGCGCCGATTGCGATCTTTTTGCAGGTCTCCTCCTTGCAATCGAGCATGCGCATCGGGTTTTTGTCAAATCTCGTCCTGCAATCGGCGCACATTTTATCGAGGTTCGGACGAAAATACTCCCGCAATGCCTCTTGATAGGTCTTTCTGCATTCGGGGCAGCCGATGGAATTGAGCTTCAAGGCGATCTCTTTGAGTCCCAAATTTCTTAAAAAAGAATGGGCGAAGGCAATGACCTCGGCGTCCGCCAAAGGCGAGGACGCGCCGTAGAGCTCCGCGCCGAACTGATGAAATTCCCGAAGCCGTCCCGCCTGCGGGCGTTCATAGCGGTAGGCGGAATAAAGGTAATATGCGCGGAACGGCAGCACCGCGCCCTGCAACCCGTTTTCGACAAAGGCGCGCGCGACCCCCGCCGTCCCCTCGGGACGCAGGGTGATCGACCTGCCGCCTTTATCCAAAAAGGTATACATTTCCTTGGTGACGACGTCGCTCGTCTCCCCCACGCCGCGCGAAAAGAGCTCGGTATGCTCAAAGACGGGCGTTCTGATTTCGAGAAAGTTGTACGCTTCCGCCGTCTTTTTCGCGATGCTTTCAAGATAATGCCATTTGTAGATTTGGGACGGAAGAACGTCTTTCGTCCCCTTGGGGATATTGATCATTTCTGCTCCTTGTCATGCGGGAAGTCCCCTTCCCGCCCGATGGAAATTAAAGGACGTATTTTTTGAGATCCCGATCGCGCGTGATCTTGCTCAAATGCTCTTCGACGTAGGCGCGGTTGATCTCCACCGTGACGGGGGGATAGTCCCCGCCCGCGTTGAAGGAAATGTCTTCGAGAAGATATTCCATGACGGTATGAAGCCGTCTTGCGCCGATGTCCTCGCTCGTGAGGTTGATCTCCGCGGAGATCTCGGCGATCGCGTCGATCGCGTCGGGCGTGAATTTCAAGTCGATGTTATCGACCGCAAGCAGCACTGCGTACTGTTGGGTCAAAGAATGTTCGGTGTTCGTCAAGATGTTGACGAAGTCCTCTTTGGTCAGCGATTGAAGTTCGACCGAGACGGGGAATCTGCCTTGAAGCTCGGGGATGAGGTCCTCGACCTTCGCAACGTGGAACGCGCCCGCCGCAATGAAGAGCATATAGTCGGTCTTGACCGCGCCGTATTTGGTCATGACGGTGCTGCCCTCGACAATGGGCAGGATGTCGCGTTGGACGCCCTCGCGCGAGACGTCCGCGCCCGAGGTATTTTCCTTGCCCGCGATCTTGTCGATCTCGTCGATGAAGATGATGCCGTCGTTCTCGGCGCGGCGAAGCGCTTCTTCCTTGACCGCTTCGTCGTCGATGAGCTTGTCGCTCTCCTCGGCAATGAAGAATTTCATCGCCTCTTTGACGTTGATCTTTCTCTTGCGCTTGCGCTGGGGGAGCATTTCGCCGAA
Organism: uncultured Clostridia bacterium; assembly: GCA_947631465.1. Lineage (GTDB taxonomy): Bacteria > Bacillota > Clostridia > Christensenellales > Borkfalkiaceae > Gallimonas. The sequence continues at coordinate 5,475 of CANRLK010000029.1, read as the reverse complement.
GATCGAGCCGAGGCTGATCGCCGCCCCGCCCGGGATGAGTTCCATACTCTTGGGCTCTTCGGCGATCTCGGTCTCGATGATCATGTTGTCGTACTGTCCCTTGCGAAGATTTTCGAGGAGGTTCTCCTCGAAGAGCTCACGCGGAGTCTCGCCGCGGTCGGCTTTGAGCGCCTCGGAGAGGATCTTGACCATCTTATGCTCGGCAACGTCCGTCGCTTTGACGGCGACTTCCGCGGTCTTTTCGTCCTTGACGAGACGGAACGCGCATTCGACGAGGTCGCGGACCATGCCCTCGACGTCCTTGCCGACATAGCCGACTTCGGTGTATTTTGTCGCCTCGACCTTGATGAACGGCGCTTTGACGAGCTTTGCAAGGCGGCGGGCGATTTCGGTCTTGCCGACCCCCGTCGGTCCTTTCATGATGATATTCTTGGGCGTGATCTCCTCACGAAGTTCGGGGGAGAGCATTGCACGGCGATAGCGGTTGCGAAGCGCGATCGCGACCGCCTTTTTTGCCTCCTCCTGCCCGATGATGTGTTTATTGAGTTCGTTTACGATCTGTTTGGGTGAAAGATTCATAAGTCCTCCCGAATTTACCTAATTTTTTATGATGTTATGCGTGACTTCTTGACCCTGTTTTCAAGTCGCTTGGGGCACACCCCTTTCGACACTCGCGATGCTCGTGCCACGGTCTCACACGGGTAGAACCCCGTGTTCGGTCACCGTTCGCGCCTCTGATGCGCTCACTCCTGTCGCATTGCGCCAATGATTATCAATCATTGGCGGAGTGCAATGCTCCACCCCTCAAAGGGGACGTCAAGAGTGGGACACCCCTTTCGACGCGCTATCGCGCGCCACTTTCCCCTCGAAGGGGACAGCAAGGATAGTCGCGACGCTTCCCTTCAACTTGGCTCCCCCTTGGAGGGGGAGCTGTCACGCATGCGTGACGGAGGGGGTGTAAAAGCGCAGAAAGGATTTTGTTTGAAACTCTCCGTTACACTGTCTCACATATAATATGGTCGTTTGTATAGACGCAAATTTCCGAGGCGATTTTGAGCGCTTTTCTTGCGATCTCCTCTGCGGAAAAGTCGGTGTTTTGGCAGAGCGCACGCGCAGCCGCCAAGGCGTAGTTCCCCCCGCTCCCGATCGCGCAAACGCCCTCGTCGGGCTCGATCACTTCCCCCGTGCCCGAGAGAATGAGCAGCGTGTCCTTGTCCGCCGTGATCATCATCGCGTCCAGCCTTCTGCCGATCTTATCGCTCCGCCAAAGGTCGGCAAGCTCCACCGCGGAACGCATCAAGTTCCCCGCAAATTTATTCAGCATCCCCTCGAACCGTTCGGAGAGCGAGAACGCATCCGTTACCGACCCCGCAAAGCCCAAAATGACCTTGCCGCCGTAGATCCTTCTCACCTTCACCGCCGTATTCTTAAATACGACATGCTCCCCCATCGTCACCTGTCCGTCTCCCGCGATCGCAGTCACGCCGTCCTTCTTGACGGCGCAGATCGTCGTTCCGTGAAATTCCATCTCTTCCTCCTTCTCTATGTACTTTTGGTGTATTTTAATGTACTTCTATCCAAAAATCAAATACTTTCTTTGAGCTTTTCGATCTCTTCCAAGGCGCGCTCGGCGATCTTTTTTCTCCGTTCGGACTTGTCCTTGCAGGAAATGTCCGTTTTGAGCACGCCGTAGTTGGCGTTCATCGGCTCGAATGCGCCGCGGGTGTTTGCGATATAGTCGGAGAGCGCGCCGCACATCGTCTCCGTGCTCGGCAGAAGGGTCGGCTTTCCGCAAAGTCTTCGGTAGCAATGGATGCCCGCGAGCAGACCGCTCATCGCGCTTTCGACGTACCCTTCGACGCCCGTGATCTGTCCCGCGAAGTACAGTTTGGGCTGCGATCTGACCGAAAAATCGGCATTGAGTACGTCGGGCGAATGCAGATAGGTATTCCGATGCATCACGCCGTAGCGTTCAAACTCGGCGTTTTTGAGCGCGGGGATGAGCGAAAAGACCCGCTTTTGCTCGGAAAATTGCAAGTTGGTCTGGCAGCCGACGAGCCCGAGGCTCGTCCCTTCGGCGTTTTCCTTCCGCAGCTGCAAGACGGCGTAGGGACGTTTTCCGTCCCGACCGAAAAGCCCCACGGGCTTGAATGTGCCGAAGCGCAGGGTGTCGATTCCGCGCTGTGCCATCACTTCGAGCGGCATGCACCCCTCGAAGATCTCCCGCTTTTCAAATTCATGCAATTTTGCCCGCTTTGCCGTTAAGAGTTCCGCAGTGAACGTCTCGTACTCCTCTTTCGTCATCGGGCAGTTGAGATAATCCCCCGTGCCCTTTCCGTAGCGGTCGGCGGAGAAGGTCTTGTCAAGGTCCACGCTCTCCCGCGATACGATGGGCGCGCTGGCGTCGAAAAAGTGCAGCGAACCGCCGAATCTTTGCTCGATCGCATCGTACAGCTTTCCGCCCGTGAGCGGTCCTGTCGCAACGATCCCCTCTTCGGGAAGCTCTTCTGTTTCTTCACAGGTCACCTTGATATAGGGATCATCTTTGATTTTTTTTGTGATAAAGGCGGCAAATTTTTCACGGTCCACGGCGAGCGCGCCGCCCGCGGGGACTTTGGCAATTTCCGCCGCCTGCATGGTGACAGAGCCGAGCCGCCGCATTTCCGCTTTCAACAGCCCGCAGGCGTTGCCGAGCGCGTCGTCGCTCTTCAAGGAATTGGAGCAGACGAGTTCGGCGAAATTCTTGTCCGAGTGCGCGGGCGTGAATTTTTCGGGCTTCATGTCGATGAGCTCGACCTGGATTTTTCGGCTTGCGAGAAAGCAAGCGGCTTCCGAGCCCGCAAGCCCCGCGCCGACGATCTTGATCATGCCTCTTCCTTTTCGGGCTTCTTTTTCTCGCTCTCGTCCTTGAACTTGCAATCCTTATTGGAACATTTGAGCACGCCCTTCGCGGTTTTGACGAGCGCGCCGCCGCACAGCGGGCATTTTTCGCCCGTGGGGTCGTCCCAGCTCATGAACCTGCATGCGGGATAGCCCGTGCAGCCGAAATACGCCTTGCCCGTGCGCGAGAAGAGCTTTTTCGTCGGCTTTCCGCACTGCGGGCAGACCCCTGCGCTCTCGTCCTTTTCCGTTTTTGCGGCGGGCGCGGGACTGAGCGGCAACGTCGATTTGCAGGTCGGGTAGTTGGGACAGGCGAGAAATTTTCCGTACCGTCCCGACTTGATCGTCATCATAGACCCGCACTTGGGACAGGGGATGTCCGTCGTCTCGACCTTTCCCTCGCTCACGATATTGGAGCAGGCGGGATAGCCCGAACAGGCGAGATATTTGCCGTATTTGCCGTTCTTTCTCACCATCGGGCGTCCGCATTTCGAGCAGAGGATGTCGGTCATTTCGTCGCCGTCCGTGCTCGCAAAGCGCAGCTTTTCCTCGAACGGGGGATAGAAATCCGCAATGATCGAATGCCAATCCTTGCCGCCCTCTTCGATGTCGTCGAGCTTTTCCTCCATCTCGGCGGTGAAGCCGACGTCCATCACGTCGGTGAAATATTTGACGAGCATATCGGTGATGCGGTACGCAACGTCGGTGGGGACCATGTACTTCCCCTCTTTTGTGACATATTTCCGCTTATTCAAGACGGAGATGATGGACGCATAGGTCGAGGGGCGGCCGATGCCCTTATCTTCCATCGCCTTGACGAGGGACGCGTCGGTATAGCGGACGGGGGGCTTGGTGAATTTCTGCTCGCCCTTTGTGCCGAGCGACGTGAGTTCGTCCCCCTCTTTCAGCGGCGGCAGGAGTTTTGCACTCCCCTCTTCTTCGTCGTCCTTTTTCGCCTCTTGATAGACGGCGGTAAAGCCCGCAAAGCGCAGCGTTTTGCCGCTCGCGCGGAGGGTATATCTCCCGTTTGCGATCTCGATCTGCATGCTGTCATACAGCGCTTCCGCCATTTGCGACGCGAGGAAGCGGTCATAGATGAGTTTATACACCTGAAAATGCTTTTTATCGAGCATTTTCTTGGCGCGCTCGGGGCTGAGCGTCACATCGATCGGACGGATCGCCTCATGCGCGTCCTGCGCGCCCTTCTTGGACGCATAATAGTTGGGCTTTTCGGGATAGAACTCCGTCCCGTATTTCTCCATGATAAAATCGCGGGCTGCCGCTTGCGCGTCGGACGAAATGCGCGTCGAGTCGGTACGGATATAGGTGACGAAGGCGATATGTCCCTCGCCCTCGACGTCGATGCCCTCATAGAGGTGCTGGGCGATGAGCATGGTCTCGGGCGCGGTCATGCCGAGCTTGTTGGATGCGTCCTGTTGCAGGGTACTCGTTGTGAACGGCGCGGGCGCATGCGACTTCGCGATCGTATTTTTGACCGACAATACGCCGTATTTGCCCTCCGCCAGGGAATGAAGCACTTTGTCCGCCTCTTCCTTGCTCCCGATCTTGACCTTCTTCCCGTCCGCCTTTTCGAGCGTTGCTTTGAAGGGGGCGAATTTTTTCTGCCCGTCTTGAAGATCGGCAAAAATCGTCCAATACTCCTCGGGTTTGAATGCCGAGATCTCCCGCTCGCGCTCGACGACGAGCCGCAGCGCGACCGATTGCACTCTGCCCGCCGAGAGCCCGTTTTGGATCTTATTGTTGAGAAGGGGCGAGAGCTTATAGCCGACGAGCCTGTCGAGCACGCGGCGCGCCTGTTGCGCGTCCACGAGATTATAGTTGACCTTGCGCGGGCTTTCGAGCGCACGCGCCACGGCTTTGGGCGAAATTTCATTAAATTCAATGCGGTTTTCCGTGTCGGGGTCGAGCCCTAAAACGGTCTGCAAATGCCAGGAGATCGCCTCGCCCTCGCGGTCGGGGTCGGTCGCGAGAAAGATCTTCTTCGCCTGTTTCGCCTCTTCCGTCAGCCGCTTGATCGTCTCTTCCTTCCCTGGAAAGATGACATATCTCGGCTCGAAGTTCTTGTCGATCGCAACGCCGAGCGATTTTTGCGGAAGATCGCGGATATGCCCGCCCGAAGCGTCCACGCGGTATTTTCCTTTGAGATATTTGGAGATCGTCTTTGCCTTGGAAGGCGACTCCACGATGATCAAATCCATAATGACCTCTTTGATTGTTTTGTCCTGCGCCCGAAACTTAGAAAGAATTGAGCAGCAGAGAATATCGGTTTGCGCCCGCCTTGACGACAGCGCCTTTGAGTTCGAGAGAAGATAAGATCGCCGAGACTTCATAGACGGGCAATCCGCAATCCTCGGCGACGATCGCGGCGTGCAGTTCATCGCCCTTGCAGAGCGCGCGAAGGACTTTGAGCTCAGGCTCGGTAAATTCCAAGGCGCTCTCCTGCTTTTGCGCCGAGATCCCGTACGCGTCGAACACGTCCTGTTCGTCCGTGCAAAGGTAAGCGCCCTTTTTGATGAGCTCGTTACAGCCCGCGCCCTGCTCCGCATTGACGTTGTAGGGGAAGGCGAACACGTC
>CANRLK010000028.1 GCA_947631465.1 uncultured Clostridia bacterium | reverse complement strand
AGCACTTCATGCGCCTTGTGGCTGTTCGGCTTCTCGAAGTATTCGTCATAGAGCTGCTTTATGACGGGCGACTCGTTTGAGCAACGGAGCTTGTTGTCCTTGTCGCTCGTATAGAGCGCCTGCGCACGGAGGCTCTTGAGATCCAAGCTGTTGCGCATGCTGTCGGGAAGGGTCGGCTGACCGCCGCCGTTGACGCAGCCGCCGGGGCATGCCATGATCTCGATGAAGTCGTACTTCCGCGTGCCGTCATGCAAGCCTTTGATGATCTCTTCCGCATTCGAAAGCCCGCTCGCGACCGCAACGCGCACTTTGTGTCCCGCAACTTCGTAGGTCGCTTCCTTGATCGGGTTCGTGCCGCGCACCTCGTTGAAGTCGACAAGCTTGAAGTTGCCGTCAAGCATGCGCGCCGCAACGCGGAGCGCCGCTTCCATCACGCCGCCCGTCGCGCCGAAGATCGTGCCGCCGCCCGAGCAGGTCGCAAACGGATCTTCGAACTTCTCGTCTTCGAGATCCTCGAACTTGATGCCCGCCGTCTTGATCATCCGCGCAAGTTCGCGCGTCGTGATTGCCGCGTCCACTTCGCCCTTCATCTCGGGACGATGGCATTCGTACTTCTTCGCCGTGCAAGGAATGACCGAGACGACAAACAGATCCTTGGGATCGATGCCGTTCTTCTCGCACCAATACGTTTTGAGCAGTCCGCCGAACATCTCCTGCGGGGACTTGCAGGTCGAAAGGTGAGGGATCATCTCGGGGTGCTTCTGTTCTACGAACTTGATCCAGGCAGGGCAGCAGGACGTGAACATCGGCATCACCCCGTTGTTCGTGATGCGGTGGATCAGCTCCGTCGCCTCTTCCATGATCGTAAGGTCCGCGGTGATGTCCATGTTGAACACATGGTCAGGTCCGAGGCGCTTGATCGCAGCGACCATCTTGCCCTCGACGTTCGTGCCGACGGGAAGACCAAACGCTTCGCCGAGCGTTGCGCGCACGGAAGGTGCGGTGAAGAACACGACCTTCTTGTTGGGATCGCCGAGCGCCGCCCAAACTTCGTCGACGGTCGTGCGCTCTTTGAGCGCACCCACGGGGCAGGCGACGATGCACTGTCCGCAGCCCACGCATACCGATTCCATGAGCGACATCTCGAACGCGCTGCCGATATGCACCGCATAGCCTCTTCCGATCGGTCCGATCGCGCCGACCGATTGCTTCTTGCACGCCGCGACGCAGCGGTTGCAGTTGATGCACTTGTCTCTGTCACGCACGACATAGGGCGCGGAGCAGTCGATCTCGTGCTCCATCGGCTCGCCTTCGAAGTAATCTTCGTCGCAGTTGTACTCCGCGGAGAGTCTTTGAAGTTCGCAGTTGTGGTTGCGTTCGCAGGAAGGGCACTTCTTCTTGTGCTTGGAGAGCATGAGTTCGAGACTCATCTTTCTGCTCTTTCTGCACTTTTCGGTGTTCGTCTGGACTTCCATGCCCTCGGAAACGGGATAGACGCATGCCGCGACAAGTCCGCGCGCGCCCGTCGCTTCGACAAGGCACATACGGCAAGACCCGACGCACGCGACGTCCTTCAAATAGCAGAGGGTGGGGATCTCGATATGCGCCTTTCTTGCCGCATCGAGAATGGTCGAACCCTCGGGTACTGTCACGGGAATGTTATTGATTTTCAAATTAACCATGTTAGCCATTCGTTTTTACCTCATTTTCTTTCAACTGCCTTGACTTTGCAGTTGCTCATGCAGACGCCGCACTTGATGCACTTTTCGGGATCGATCGCGTAAGAAGGAAGTTTGTGACCGGGAGCGGTGTAGTCCGTTTTGGAGATCGCGGAAACAGGGCAGTTTCTCGCGCAGAGCCCGCAGCCGATGCACTTGTCTTTGTCGATCGTGTATGTAAGGAGCGCCTTGCATACGCCCGCCGTGCAGTGATGGTTGTAAATGTGATCTTCGTATTCGTTGCGGAAGTGATGGAGCGTGGAGAGGATGGGGTTGGGCGCGGTCTGTCCGAGTGCGCAGAGCGACGACGCCTTCATGTGCTCCGCAAGCGCCTGGATCTTGTCGAGATCCTCGGGCTTGCCCTTTCCTTCCGTGATCTTGGTCAGAAGCTGCAACAAACGCTTTGTACCGATCCTGCAAGGCGTGCACTTGCCGCAGGATTCGTCCACCGTAAATTCGAGATAGAACTTCGCGATGTCGACCATGCAGGTGTCCTCGTCGAGGACGATGAGCCCGCCCGAGCCCATCATCGAGCCGATCTTTGCAAGGTTATCGAAGTCGATGGGGGTGTCGATGAGGCTTGCGGGGATGCAGCCGCCCGAAGGTCCGCCCGTCTGGGCAGCCTTGAACTTCTTGCCGTTCGGGATGCCGCCGCCGATCTCTTCGATGATCTCGCGCAGCGTCGTGCCCATGGGCACTTCGACGAGCCCGACGTTCGTGATCTTGCCGCCGAGCGCGAACACTTTCGTGCCCGTAGAGCCCTGCGTGCCGATCTTTGCATACCAATCCGCGCCGTTCATGATGATGGGATTGACGTTTGCCCAGGTCTCGACGTTGTTGAGGATGGTGGGTTTTTCGAAGAGTCCCTTGACCGCGGGGAACGGAGGACGGGGACGCGGCTCGCCGCGGTGTCCTTCGATGGACGTCATGAGCGCGGTCTCCTCGCCGCAGACGAACGCGCCCGCGCCGAGACGAAGGTCGATGTCAAAGTCGAACCCGCTCCCTAAGATATTTTTGCCGAGAAGCCCCAACTTATGCGCCTGATCGATCGCAATGCGAAGCCGTTGGACGGCGATGGGGTATTCCGCACGGACATAGATGTAGCCCTGATGCGCGCCGATCGCATAGCCTGCGATCGCCATTGCTTCGAGCACGCAGTGGGGGTCGCCTTCGAGGACAGATCTGTCCATGAAAGCGCCGGGGTCGCCCTCGTCGGCGTTGCAGCAGACATACTTGACGTCGCTCTGCGAAGCCTTTGCGAACGCCCATTTTCTTCCCGTCGGGAAGCCCGCGCCGCCTCTGCCGCGAAGCCCGCTTTTGAGCATCGTGTCGATGACGTCGTCGGGGGTCATGCTCGTGAGCACTTTTTCGAGCGCGGCATAGTCGCCCGCCGCGATCGCCTCTTCGATGTCCTCCGCCGCGATCATACCGCAGTTGCGGAGCGCGATACGGAGTTGTTTTTTATAGAAAGGAGTTTCCGCGAAGGGAATGATCGACCCGTCCGCATGGACCGTGCCCGCATAGAGCAGCTCTTTGACGATCTCGCCGCCCTTGACGAGGTGCTTTTCCGCAACGGTCTTTGCATGTTCGGGGGTCATTTGCGAATAGAACGCACCCTCGGGATAGACGATCATGATGGGACCGAGCGCACAGAGCCCGAAGCAACCCGTTTTGACGACGAGCACGTCGTCGATGCCGAGCTCCTTCATGGATTTTTCGAGCTGCTCGATGACCTTCATGGAGTGGGAGGAAGTGCAGCCCGTACCGCCGCAGACGAGCACCTGCTTGCGGTAGCCTGTCTTTGCGGCGAGCTTTTCGCCCTGTTCCTTGATGACGCGGCGCACTTCGACGAGTTCTTTCTTTTTCTGACGGATCGCGTCCAATTCCTGAGTTGTCATTCTAAGCCCTCCTGCTTCTTATAGTCCTTGATGACCGCCGTGACCTTTTCGGGCGTCAGTTTGCCGTAGACCTCTTCGCCGACCATGATGACGGGTGCAAGCCCGCATGCGCCGACGCAGCGGCAGCTGTCAATGGAGAACAATCCGTCCTCCGTGCATTCGCCGCACTTGATGCCGAGTTCCTTTTCGACCGCCGCCAAGATCTTGTCTGCGCCCTTGACATAGCACGCCGTGCCGAGGCAGACGCTGATGCGGTGCTTTCCCTTCGGTTTGAGCGAGAATTGCGAGTAAAACGTCACAACCCCGTAAACTTCGGACAGGGAGATCCCCAAGCCTTCCGCGATCGTCTTTTGCACGCCGATGGGCAGGTATCCGTAGATTGCCTGCGCCTCTTGCAAGATGTGCATGAGGCATCCTGGCGTAGAGCGCGATTCTTCGATGACGGCTTTCAAGGCTTTTTCCTGCTCAGCCGTACCGCACGCTGCACAATGTTCCATTCCTAACCTCCTGAATTCTTCTGTCTTTTCCGTGTCCTCACGGAAAAAGAGAAACGGTTCTTCCGCTCTCATGCCGTATTATATCACAACTTTTTCCGATTGACAACAACATTTCGCCTTATAATAGGAAAATTATAGAGAGAATTTTCGGAAATCTCGGAAAGCTTTTCCGAAGGCGGTCTCTCAGGGAAGATAATTTTCGAAGATGATGTTGTCCGCGACCTTCCGCGCCCGCGTCTCGTCCTCTTTCGAGCGCACCGTCCAACAAAATTTCGTCCCCTTGAAGGTTCGGGCTTTCTTCGTCGGCGAATGAAATTCAAAACTCAAAAAGTCGGGCTTTACGAGAAAATTCAGGCTCATCTTCGCCACGATGTGCCGCTTGATTCCCGCAAACGGCGGAAAGAAGATCTTCGGGTTGGGGTCGGAATGGGTCAGAAGCCCGCAGGGAATGTTCGGACACAGCTTTTTATACCGCTTTACATACATCGGCTGAAAGCTCTGCACCGCATATGCCCCTTTATAATTTGAAAAGGCTTGGGCGATCGCGCCCAAAAATTCCCCTGCGTCCGCCTCGGGCTCGTTCTTGATTTCGAGCAAAATGGGCGTTCTCCCCCCGTCGAGCCGCAAGAGCTCTTCGAGAAGGGGGATTTTTTCGTCCGTCCCGCCGAGGCGGAGCGAGGACAGCTCGCCGAGAGTGCATTCGGACAGCCTTCGCTTATCTTTCGTCATGCGGAAGAGACCGTCGTCGTGGAAGAGGACGAGCTGTTTGTCCTTTGTGAAGTGGACGTCCGTCTCGATCGCATAGCCTTTTTCGATCGCCGCTTCGAAGGCGGGCAGGCTGTTTTCGGGCGCGGACGCGCCGTGCAGTCCGCGGTGGGCGGTCGGAAGCGACCATAGCGTTTTTTTCTGCGTTTTTGTTTTCATGCGCACCATTTTATCACTTTTTTCGGAAAAGTACAATCATCGCTTGCAAAATGTCGGAAAAATTGCTATAATATTTGGACAAGTTTTTGATTTTAAGGGAAGAACATGGCAAAGCCCGACCGCAATTTACGCAATTTTTGTATCATCGCGCACATCGACCACGGCAAGAGCACCCTCGCCGACCGCATTATGGAGCTCACGGGACAGGTGAGCAAGCGCGACATGGAAGAACAGCTGCTCGACAGCATGGACATCGAACGGGAGCGCGGGATCACGATCAAGCTCGCCCCCGTGCGCATGTACTATACCGCCCTCGACGGGCAGGAGTACGAGCTCAACCTCATCGACACCCCGGGGCACGTCGATTTCACCTACGAAGTCAGCCGTTCGCTCGCCGCCTGCGAGGGCGCGCTCCTCGTCGTGGACGCGACCCAAGGAGTGGAGGCGCAGACGCTCGCAAACGTCTATCTCGCCCTCGAAAACGACCTTGAAATCGTGCCCGTCATCAATAAGATCGACCTGCAATCGGCGCGGATCGACGAGGCGAAGAAGGAGATCGAGGACGTGATCGGGCTCGACACCGAGGGCTGTCCCTGTGTCTCGGCGAAGGAGGGGACGAACATCCGCGACGTGTTGGAAGCGGTCGTCAACCGCATTCCGCCCCCCGACGGCGACACCGACGCCCCCCTTCGCGCGCTCATCTTCGATTCCTATTACGACAACTATAAAGGGGTCATCCTCTTTCTTCGGGTCAAGGACGGGACGGTCAAGACGGGGGACAAGATCAAAGCCGCGCTCGGCGAAAAAGTGTACGAAGTGACCGAGGTCGGCGCGTTTGCGCCCTATCTTCAACCCAAGACCCGCCTGGTTGCGGGGGAAGTCGGCTATCTTGCCGCGAGCATCAAGTCCATCGAGGACGTTTCGGTGGGAGACACGGTGATCGACGCGGCATTCCCCGATACCGTCCCGCTGCCGGGCTATAAAAAAGTACAGCCCGTCGTCTTTTGCGGGATCTTTCCCTTGGACGGGTCGAAGTTCCTCGACCTCAAAGACGCGATCGCAAAGCTCAAACTCAACGACGCCGCGCTCACCTTCGAGCCCGACAATTCCGTCGCGCTCGGCTTCGGCTTCCGCTGCGGCTTTTTGGGACTTCTGCACATGGAGATCATTCAGGAGCGCATCGAACGGGAGTTCAATCTCGACATCATCACGACCGCGCCGTCCGTTTCCTATCTCGTCCACAAGACGGACGGGACTCTTCTTCATGTCGATAACCCGTCCCATCTCCCGCCCGTCTCGGAAATCGACTACATGGAAGAGCCCATCGTCAAGACCGAGATCTATTCCCCGCCCGAATACATGGGCTCGATCATGGACCTTTGCAGGGACAAGCGCGGCACGTTCCGAAATATGAGCTATCTCGACGCCAACCGCGTCAAGATCGAATACTCGCTGCCCCTCAACGAGATCGTCTATGACTTCTTCGATGAGATCAAATCGCGCACCAAGGGGTATGCGAGCTTCGACTATGAGATCGAGGGATACGAAAAGAGTCGGCTCGTGCGCATGGACATTCTTCTCAACGGGGAAATTTGCGACGCGCTCTCGACGATCGTGCACGAGGACAGGGCATATGTTCGCGGCAGGACGCTGTGCGAAAATTTGAAGGACGCCATTCCGCGGCAGCTCTTCGAAGTGCCCGTGCAGGCGGCGATCGGCGGCAAGATCATCGCGCGCGAGACGGTCAAGGCGGTCCGAAAGGACGTGCTTGCCAAGTGCTACGGCGGCGACATCACGCGCAAGAAAAAATTGCTCGAAAAGCAGAAAGAGGGCAAAAAGCGCATGCGCAAGATCGGCACGGTCGAAGTGCCGTCCGAAGTGTTCATGGAGATCTTAAAGACCAACCGCGACAAGTGATTTTGAGGGAAAAATTTTGGGAAATTTCGACGAACAAGTCTATGAATATGTCAAGCGCGTGCCGCGGGGGAAGGTGACGACTTACGGCACGATTGCCCGCGCCATCGGCAGGGAACGGGCGTCCCGCCTTGTCGGGAATGCCCTGCACCGCAACCCCACGCCCGTCGTCGTTCCCTGCCACAGGGTGGTCAACAGAGAGGGGCGGCTCGCGCCCGCCTTTGCCTTCGGCGGGGAAGAGGTCCAAGCCTCTCTTTTGCGGGAAGAGGGCGTTGCCGTCGAGGACGGAAGGGTGGATCTTTCCGTTTATTTTTGGGAGGGAAATTAAATGGCGGGCATCTATGTCCATATCCCGTTTTGCAGGCAAAAGTGCACCTATTGCGACTTTACGTCCTTTCCGAACCGCCTCGCCTTTGCCGAGGCGTACATGGCGTGCCTTTATAAGGAACTCGAAATGCGCGGGAAGGAGCTTGAAAAGGCGAAAAAGGACGTCGTGTTCGACACCGTCTATTTCGGAGGGGGAACGCCGTCCGTCATCGACCCCAAACTCATCTATGGGGCGATGAATCAAATCAAGCAGCACTTTGCGCTCTCCAAAGACCCCGAGATCACGATCGAGATGAACCCGGGGACGGTGAGCGAGCAAAAGATCGAGACCTATTTGAAGGCGGGCATCGACCGCTTTTCGATCGGCTTGCAGACGGCGATCGACGCCCAGCTCGAAAATTTGGGCAGGATCCATCATGTTCGGGACTATTTATACTGCACCTCGCTCTTGAAGGGGCAGAATTTTTCGGCAGACGTGATGCTCGGGCTCAAAGGACAGACGAAAGAGGACGTGGAAAAGACGATCAAGATTGCAGCCGCGAGCGGCGCGTCGCACATTTCGATGTACGCGCTCACCCCCGAGGACGGCACGCCGATCTATACCGACTATCTCAACGGCGAGCTGCCCTCGCCCGACGAGGTCGCATCGCTCTACGATTTCGGACGCGAACTTCTAAAAACCGAGGGCTTTTCCCGCTATGAAGTGAGCAATTTCGCAAAGAAGGGCAAGGAGAGTCGGCACAATCTCAACTATTGGCGGCGGGGGGAATACCTCGGCTTCGGCGTTTCGGCGAGCTCCTTCTTCTTCGGACGCAGATTTACCAACACCTTCGACCTCGACGAGTACATGAAATGCGTCATTTCGGGGTTTTATCCCGTCATCGAGAGCGAGGAAGTCGCCGAACAAGACGCAAAATTCGAGATGTTGATGCTCGCTCTTCGGACGAGCGAGGGAATTTCGTCCCGAAAATATCGGGAAGTTTTTCAAAGCGATTGGAAGGAAGATTTCAAGGAAGCCTATCAAAAGACAAAAAAATATCTGCACGAAGCGGGGGACAGGACGTCGATCAAGGACGAGTTCCTCTATGTGCAGAATCAAATTTTGACCGAATATATGGAATAAATCACCAGAGTTTTTCGGGGTCGAAGCCGTAGACTTGCACGACCTCGAAGAGATCGCATTTTGCGATGTCGCGCGCAGTGCAGACCGCGCCGCCGTCCGAATCGATGTCGTAGCCGAAGTATTTGTACGCCTGATAGACGAGATGGGAGCAGTTGGTCGCCTTGATGTCCTCGCCCGCGTCTTTCTTTGAAAAGATGCCCGCAAACAGGGTATAGGGCAGCCCGCGCAGCTTTTCGAGTGCGTTTTTCGCGATCTCGGCGCGCTCTGTTTTGGAGACGTCTTTGAGGCGCAGAATGATGAAGTTGGAAGCGAGGGAAAACCAATCGATCGATTCGACGTGGCTGATCGTCCCTGGGGCGACCGATTGCAATACGGACTGCGTCTCGGCTTTGACGACGATGCCCGCATGTCCGTTGCGCCAGCCGAAGGTATGGCAGGAAGAGGACACGATCACGTCCCCGTCTTCGAGCGGGGCGATGGGCGCGGCATAGTCTTCGAAATAGTCGTGCGGGGTTGTGAACGCCGCCAGCTCGTGTTTGAGCGTCCCCTCATAGTAGAGCGCGTCCTGAAAGTAGGGGATGCGCGCCCGCTGTTTCTCCATGGCTTGAAGGGCTGCCCGCCCCAAGCCCGTCTGACGGTATAAAAATTGGAGATCGTCCCCGTTCCAATGCGGTTTTGCGAGCACTTCGGTCAGATCTTCGCGCGGATAAGAGGGAAGGGTGCGCGCCGTTTTGTCGACGACCGCCTCCGAGACCGAAAGAAACACGAAGATCACCCCCAAAAGGACGAGAAACCACGAAAAGACGGAAAGCGCGATCTTCTTTGCCTTGCCCGTTTTCTCCATGTTCTTCTCCTCCTTGGCTCACACACAGTATAGCCCAAGCGAAGGGTTTTGTCAACTTGTTTTGGAAAGTTTGCCTTGCCGAAGGCGTGAGGGAAAAAGTGGGGGAGTTATTGATTGGATTGCCGCCGCGCGAGCACTTCGCCCGTTTCGGAGTCGAGGAGCAGGGAGAGCGTGCCCGATTCGGGGTGGGCGATGCCGACGTAGTAGTAATTTTTGTCCCGTCTTAAAAGGCGGACGTGAAATTCCCCGCCGAAGCGGTCTTGGGTCAAGCTGTTTATCGTATCCTTTTCGGCGGCGACGGCAAACGAGAGGGCTTCCTCGGGGGTGAGGGTCTTTTGGGTCTTGACGCTCGTCAAAAAGAGCTCTTCGATCTTATCGCCCGAGACGATGCGAAGGGAGAGCGAACCGCTCGGGAACTCCTCGACCCCGCGGGAGAAGTAATAATCGCCCGTGACGTTCTGAAAGGTCATGTCCCCGCCGCGGGGCATATCTTCGAGGAAATAGACCTCGTATTCCGCACCCGTCGCGGCTTTTTCGGTCAGAATGACCTCGACCGTCTTGCTCTTCGGGGAGACGATCCCGTCCACGGCGAAGGGATGTTCGCGCTCCAAGCAGGAGACGGTGACGGTGAAGGCGTCCGTTTCGGCGCAGAAGATGTCGGATCTTATGTCCGAGACGAAGGCGAAGTAATTTTCCGTCTTTTTGCAGCCGACGGGCAAAAAGAGCAGCGGAAGGAGCAGTGCCAAGGTGAGAAAACATAGGGAACGTCGTTTCATGGTTCTATGGATATGAAAAAAACCTTGAAAAATATGCTTTTTTCGGTTGCTTTTTTCTGCGGAATATGGTAAAATACATGATAACCATTTTTCGTGAGGTTGGAAAGAAATGAAAAAACTGATTTTAAAGACGGCGATCATCACGTTTTGCGTGACGATGATCTTTGCGGTCTCCCTGTTCGGGATCGTCTCTTTCTTCGCTCCGTCCGCCATGATGGATTTCTGCGCGACGATTGGGCTGGAAAACATCAGCGGCGATTACGCCTATCAAGCGTATATGACGACCAACGAGATCGACTATCTCGCGCGGGCGTTCGAGATCGCGGCGACGAACGAAAAAGACGCGGCGGCAGAGAAGCTCTTCGACGAGTTCTACGGCGAAGAGGACAGCGAACAGCGCACGAAGTTCTCCGAATACTGCACTTCACAGACCTTCGTAAGGAGCGAACTGAGCGTCCCCGAGGACGTTGCGAGCTACGATTACCGTTCGGCGGTATGCGCGCAGGCGGCAATCGTCAAGAGCCGCACGGCTTCTTCCGACGAGGAGCGCCAGGCGGTGTGCGACTTTGCGATCGAGGAATCCTGCGACGAGATCGAGCCCGATTGCCCCGTCATTGCGCTTGCCTCGGAAGTCTCCGACCGCAAGGACGGCGTTTTCTGCGGGATCCTGTTAAGGTCCATCCGCGACACGGGGCGCTTTGATAAGGAAAACGGGAATTATATTTTGATCGTAAACGCATTGGAAGAAGTCGCAAGCGTATAAGGAGGAGACCGCAAATGAGTAAGATCGTAAAGGAAGGGCTGACGTTCGACGACGTGCTGTTGATCCCGCAGGCGTCCGACGTTCTGCCTTCGGAGGTGGACCTTAGCACCCGCCTTACGGACGAGATCAAGTTGAATCTTCCCATCGTCTCGGCGGCGATGGACACGGTCACCGAGGACCGTCTCGCGATCGCCATGGCGCGCGAGGGCGGCATGGGGATCATCCATAAAAACATGTCGATCGAGGAGCAGGCGAAGCAGGTCGACAAGGTCAAGCGCAGCGAACACGGCGTCATCACCGACCCGTTCTTCCTCGAACCGCAAAACCTCGTCAAAGACGCGGTCGCCCTCATGGAACGCTACCGTATCAGCGGCGTGCCCATCACGAAGGGCGGAAAGCTCGTCGGCATTCTGACCAACCGCGATCTAAGGTTCGAGACCGACTTCGAACAGCCCATCGAGAACGTCATGACGAAAGACGGGCTCGTCACCGCGCCCGTCGGCACGTCCCTCGAAGAGGCGCAGAAGATCTTGGGCAGACACCGCATCGAAAAGCTCCCGATCGTGGACGAAAAGGGGTACTTGAAGGGGCTCATCACGATCAAGGACATCGAAAAGAGCATCCAATATCCCAATTCGGCGCGCGACAAGAAGGGGAGGCTGCTCGTCGGGGCGGCGGTCGGCACGGCACAGAACACGATGGAGCGCGTTGCCGCGCTCGTCGAGGCAAAGGTGGACGTGATCGCGGTCGATACGGCACACGGGCATTCCGCGCTCGTCCTGCGTCGGGTCGAGGAGATCAAGAAAAAATACCCGTCCCTTCCCGTCATTGCGGGGAACGTCGCGACGGCGGAGGCGACCCGTGCACTCATCGAAGCGGGCGCGGACGTCGTCAAGGTCGGTATCGGTCCCGGGTCTATTTGTACGACGCGCATTGTCGCGGGCATCGGCGTACCGCAGCTCACCGCCGTCATGGACTGCGCGGAAGAGGCGGATAAGTTCAAAAAGCGCATCATCGCGGACGGCGGCATCAAGTATTCGGGCGACATCGTCAAAGCCCTTGCGGCGGGCGGCAGCGCGGTCATGATCGGCTCGCTCTTTGCGGGCACGTTCGAGTCCCCGGGCGAGATCGAGCTCTATCAAGGCAGGAGCTTCAAGGTCTATCGCGGCATGGGCTCGCTTGCGGCGATGGCGGCGGGCTCGAAGGACCGCTACTTCCAAGAGGAAAAGAGCGATTCCAAAAAGTTCGTGCCCGAGGGGGTCGAGGGCAGAGTCCCTTACCGCGGAAGCCTGTCCGAGATCGTCTATCAGCTCAAAGGGGGCATCCGTTCGGGAATGGGATACTGCGGCAAGCACAACATCGAAGAGCTGCGCCTCGGTTCGGAATTTATCCGTATCACGAATGCGGGACTGCTCGAAAGCCATCCCCACGACATTTCGATCAGCAAGGAAGCGCCCAACTACACTTCGAGAAATTAAGATCAAAACGCCGCTTACGGAAGCTCTTCCCCGCGGCGTTTCTGCTTTACAAAAAGGAGAAAATATGACCCATCAAACGGTATTGGTACTCGACTTCGGCGGGCAGTACAACCAGCTCATCGCGCGGAGAGTGCGCGATTTAAGCGTCTATTGCGAGCTCGTCGGCTGCGATCTTCCGATCGCGAAAATCAAAGAGATTTCGCCCATCGGCATTATCTTCACGGGAGGACCGAACAGCGTCTATGACGAAAACGCCCCCCATATCGACAAGGAGATCTTTTCGCTCGGCATTCCCGTGCTCGGGATCTGCTACGGCAGCCAGCTCATCGCGCAGACGCTCGGCGGCAAGGCGGAAAAGGCGAACAAGAGCGAATACGGCAGGAGCGACGTGGAATTTGTCGGGAGCAGCCCCCTGATTTTTGGACTTTCCCGAAAGAGCGTCTGCTGGATGAGCCACACCGACCATGTGACCCGCCTTCCCGAGGGTTTTTCGCTTCTTGCCTCGACCGCGACCTGCCCCGCCGCGATCTACGGAAACGACGAAAGGAAGATCTACGGCGTGCAGTTCCATCCCGAGGTCGTCCATTCCCTCTGCGGGAACAAGATCTTGGAGAACTTCCTCTATAAAGTCTGCGGCGCGAAGGGCGATTGGACGATGAAGAATTTTGCGCGCGAGCAGATCGAAAAGATTCGCGAAAAAGTCGGAGAAGGGCGGGTGCTCTGCGCGATGTCGGGCGGCGTGGATTCCGCGGTCGCGGCGACTCTCGTGCACCAAGCGGTCGGCGACAAGCTCGTCTGCGTGTTTGTCGATCACGGCCTGCACCGCAAAGACGAGCCCGAAGAAGTCATGAAAGTGTTCCGCGACAGGCTGGGGATGAACCTCATCAAGGCGGATGCGGGCGAGCGGTTTTTGGAGAAATTGAAGGGTGTGACCGACCCCGAGAGCAAGCGGCGGATCATCGGCGCGGAGTTTATCAAAGTTTTCGAGGAAGAGGCGAAGAAGATCGGCGCGGTAGACTTTCTCGTGCAGGGGACGATCTATCCCGACGTCATCGAGAGCGGCAAGGGGAAGAGCGCGGTCATCAAATCCCATCACAACGTCGGCGGGCTTCCGAGCGTCGTCGATTTCAAGGAGATCATCGAGCCCTTGCGCGATCTTTTCAAGGACGAAGTGAGAAAGGTCGGGAGCGAACTCGGGCTGGAAGATAAGATCGTCTGGCGGCAGCCCTGCCCCGGACCTGCGCTTGCGATTCGGATCATGGGCGAAGTGACGAGCGAAAAGCTCGAAACCTTGCGGGAAGCGGACGCGATCTTCCGCGAAGAGATCGGAAGGGCTTCGCTCGACCGCGAGATCTGGCAATATTTCGCGGTGCTTACCGACAGCAAGACGGTGGGCGTGCAAGGGGATTTCCGTACTTATGAGAACGTCATCGCCCTGCGCGCGATCACGAGCGTGGACGCCATGACCGCCGATTGGGCGCGCATTCCGTTCGACGTGTTGGAGAAGATCTCGACCCGTATCACGAACGAGGTCAAACATGCGAACAGGGTGGTCTACGACATCACGTCCAAACCCCCCGCAACCATTGAATGGGAGTAAACCGCTTGAAAGACATCTTTCTCTTGGATATGGACGATACCCTGCTCGACTTTCAAAGGGCGGAGAAGGTCAACCTTGCAAAGAGTTTGAAGGAAGTCGGGGTGGACATGACCGAAGAGATCTTCAAACGCTTTCATTTGATCAACGACGGGCTTTGGAAGGCGCTCGAACGGGGCGAGATCGAGCGGGAAGCGCTCAAAGTCAAGCGGTTCGAACGGCTCTTCGAAGAATTTCGCCTGGACGGGGACGCGCGGGACGCCGCAAGACGGTATTTTGAGAACTTCCCCGCGATCAGCTTTCCCTTTGCGGGCGCGAAGGAATTTTTACAAACGCTCGCGGAAAAGGGAAGGGTATATATCGTCACGAACGGCGGGGCGGCGATCCAACGGCGGCACATCGCGGATTCTGGTTTTTCGCCCTTTTTGAGCGGCGTGTTCATCTCCGAGGAGACGGGGTATAATAAGCCGTCCAAACAGTTCGCAGAGTACGCGGAAGCGCACATCCCGCAATATGAGCGAGCACGCGCCGTCTGGGTGGGCGACAGTTTGACGTCGGACGCCCGATGCGCGGAGAGCTTAGGCATTGACTTCATTCTCTTTTGTCCTTCGGGCGCGCCGAACGGGTATTCGGGACGGTTTGCGAAGGACTACGGACAGGTTTTGAAGCTGCTTTTCGGGGAAACATCAGGAAATTGAGCCGAAAAATTTTCGGTTATAGACGACGGAGGGGTGATTGGGCGAGAACTCCTCCGATTTTTTATGGTAAAAGAGGGCTTTTTCAAGGTCCTTTTTTTCATAGTAGATGCAGACGAGCTCCAAAGCGGGGACAATTCCGCGCAGACTCGCGTCCTCGAAGTCGCCCTCTTCGGAATGATCGCGGCAGCGGAGCGCGCTCTCGAACCAAAACGCCGCCTCGTTGAGGTTTTTCTGCGCGCGGAAGAGCTTGCCGATCTCGCAGCACACGAACGCCCGCGGTTCGCCGAAGCAGAAACTTCTGAAAAAGGCAGTAAGCGCCTGTTGCGTCTCCCCGCGCGCCAAACGGCACAGCCCGAGCGTCCTGCACGCGTCGATCTTGTTGACATACCAGCCGTCTGAGGAGAGCATCTCTTCGAGTACCGCGATCGCCTCGGTATACAGCCCGTGATAGAAGAGTTCGCGCCCGTAGTAGAAGAGATCGCGCGGGGAGAGGGCGACCTCTTTCTTCCACTTTTGATAGAGGATGAGGTTTCGCATGCCGCGCTCTTTGCGGCTTCCCAAATGACGAACGCGGAAGGGGAATCGGATGACTTTCCCGCGCGGGGCAATGCACTCATGCACTCTGCCTTGAAAGGTGAAGTGGGAAGCGGCTTTTATAAACCGTTCGCGGTAAAAGGAGCAGACGGGATTGCCTTCGCCGTCGAAACTCGTGTCGTAGGGACACATCACAAGATCGGGCGACTCGGAGGATAGAAGTTCTTTGAGCGCGGGGAGAAGGATCGCGCTCTCGTTTGGGATTTGATCGTCCGCATCGAGCCAGACGAGATAATCGCCCGTCGCCTTGGAGAGGGCGAAGTTGCGCGCGGCGGAGAAATCGTCGCACCAGGGGAAGGAATAGACCGCCTGCGTGAATTGCTTGGCGATCTCGACCGTGCGGTCTTTTGAACCCGTGTCCGCGATCACCACCTCGTCAAAGAGCGGCGCGGCGCTTTCAAGACAGCGGGATAACACCTCTTCTTCATCGCGGACGATCATACAAAGGGATAGTTTCACGTTTTTTACCTCGCTATTAGAATATGAACCCCGAAAACACCGTGTGATTTTCGGCTTTTGAGTCAGAAGAAAAGACGGAGGGATTCACCTCTTTTGGGATTTCGGGATATGATGAAATGAAAGCGTTTTGCGCGTTTTAGAGATTCTCTTGCGCACAAAACGACCAAAGGAGGAAGAATCATGATGTCGATTTTAAGGCGGTTTCTCGTCTTAGAACAATGCAATTGCGGCTGCAACAACTGCGGCTGCGGCTGTAACAATTGCGGCTGCAATTCCTGCGGGAGCTCGTACTATGTGCCGAGCTTCACCGTACCGACGGGCGCAGGCGGCGGCGCAACAGGTCCGACAGGTCCGACAGGCGCGACAGGTGCGACAGGCGCAACGGGCGTCACAGGTGCAACGGGCGTCACGGGTGCAACTGGTCCTGCGGGCGCAACGGGCCCGATTGGTCCGACGGGTGCGACAGGTCCGATCGGTCTCATCGGCTTGACAGGCGCGACCGGTCCGACGGGCGCAACGGGCGAAATCGGTCCTGCGGGCGCAACAGGCGCAACGGGCGAAATCGGTCCGACAGGTCCTACCGGCGCAACAGGTGATGTAACAAATGGGACCACAAAAGACAGCAACAAATTATGGTAAAGGAAATCACCGAAGGGGTTTTGGTGATTTTTTATTTCGTTTCAAAAGGATAATATTAAATAAGTTTAATACTGAAAATGCAATTTTTCTTATTTCGGGGATTGACGGCGGCGCAGAATCGTGATACAATAGAAATAAGGGGATGAGAAGATGAATCGAAAAGTTATCCGAAAATGGTTGGCGATCTCTATGGTCGGGGTGTCCTTAACCTGCTTTTGCGCCTGCGGAGAGCACAAACATTCCTATGCGGACGGCTGGTTCTATGACGAAACCTATCATTGGCGCAAAGCGACTTGCGATGACATCGAGAAGGGATTTCAAGGCTTGCACAACTTCATAGACGGCGTTTGCACTCTTTGCGGCTATGAAGATCCCGATTATTCGGAAGAATCCGACGAGCCCGAAACGGACGATCGCGACGACGAGCCTGAGACGGAAGTTCCGAAAGAAGATCCAGCGCTTCCCGACGACGATCCGAGCAGCGCCGAACGTCCCAAGCCGTCGGAGGGCGGCGGCAGCGACGATCCGATCGATCCCGACGACGAACCGCTTGACGACCCGCTCGGCGACGAGTATTACGATTCTTTTTTCGTGCTCGAAAATGAATATACCCGGGGACAAAGTTCCATAGACGGCGGACTCAAATATACCGAACTTCTGAAAGAGGACGAACTTTGCGGTTACGCCGTTGCTACAAGTGTCGAGAAAAGCAGCGAGAGCGAGATCGTAATCCCCGAAACCTATTGGAATCTGCCCGTTCTTATGGTAGACAAAGAGGGCTTTCAAGAATGCGCGTCGCTTACCAAAATCACTTTGCCCGACGGAATGCTGTTTATCGGAGAGGGCGCGTTTAAGAATTGCACCTCGCTTCGCACGGTCGTAATCCCTTCGTCTACATGGCTCATAAGCAGGGAGGCATTTTTCAATTGCAGTTCTCTTTCCGAAATCACCCTTCCCGAGGGCGTGCGTGAAATCAGATACGCTGCGTTCAACGCATGTGCGATTTCTTCCCTCACCATTCCGAACAGCGTGCATACGATCGCGACGAGGGCGTTTTTCAACTGTAAATACCTCGGGGATGTGACGTTCGGAACGGGCGTCAAGAATGTCGGCGGGCAGGCGTTTTACGGTTGTGGGGTGAGAAGGGTGAACATTTCCGACCTTGCAGCCTGGTGCGAGATCTCCTTTGTCTACGACAATTCCAACCCGCTCAGCTGCGGAGGCGGGCTGTATCTGAATGGACAGCTCGTTACAAAATTGGAAATTCCCGAAGGGTGCGGGGTAAAGAAGTATAGTTTTTACGGCTGTTCTTCGATCGAGGAAGTGACGATCCCTTCTTCGGCGGGAAGAATTGACAAAGGCGCATTTATGAGGTGCTCGGCGCTCAAAAGCGTCAAGTTCTTGGAAGGAGCATATGAACTCGACAGCTTTGTCTTTGGCTACAACTATAATCTGACGGAACTCATTCTTCCCGACAGCATGAAGACGATCAGGGTGAATGCGATCTACTACTGCACCAATTTAAGCAAGATCGTCTTTGGCAAGGGGATCGCGCTGCTCGAAATGGACGCCTTTACCGAGATTTCAAGTTCGGCGCAATTTTACTATCGGGGCTCGGCGGCAGATTGGGGAAAGATCGTCAAAAACTCGTCTTGGACGAAGTATCCCGGTCAAATTCAATTTAACTATACGGACTGAAACTTTGAAGGGGGAACATCATGACAACGCTTGAAATATTAAAAGATTATCGGAAAAGGGCAAGAAGGATCGCCGTTCTCAAAGCGGCGCTGTGCGGCATATTTGTCGGATTCTGCGTCGATTTTTTCTTGGCGTTTATTCTGCTATTCTGCCATTTGGGAGCGCTTGCCGTCCTGCTTGGCTCGATTCTGCCGAGCGTCGGGATCGGTATTTTGTCGAGCTTTTTGCTCTACTTTTTGAAATTCAGTCCGTCGGCGAAAAAGGTCGCCGCCATGGTCGACAACCTCGGACTGGAAGAGCGGGTGATCACCATGCTCGAAAGCGAAAAGGAGACTTCCGAAATCGCCCGTTTGCAGCGGAAAGACGCAACCGAAAAGTTAAACAGAGTCAATCCCAATATGTTCCGTTTTCGGCTGCCCGTTTCTATGCTCTCGGCGTTGATCGTCGCGTGCATTTTCGGCATTTCCATGACGACGTTGTCCGCTTTGACTTCCGCTTATATCGATCCGCCCGAAAACTTGGACGGAGGGATCGTTCCCGATGACCCGTCGCATCAGCCCGAAGAGGAAATCGAGTATGTGGAGCTCTATTACAATGCGGGCGAGGGCGGCACGCTCATGGGCGAAACCTATCAGAAGATCGTAAAAGGCTCGGACGCTACGCCCGTCATTGCCGTTGCGGACGAGGGCTATGCCTTCGACCAATGGGATGACGGCGTCATGACGAGCGAACGCTGGGATTGGAGCGTTATCGAGGATCTGAACGTCACCGCAGTGTTCGTAAAGAAGTCCGAACAAGGCGGACAAGGGGAAGGCGAAGGGGAAGGTCAAGGCGAAGGTGAAGGCGAGGAAGAAGGTGAAGGTCAAGGTGAAGGCGAAGGACAAGGCGAGGGAGAAGGTGAAGGAGAGGGCGAAGGTGAAGGCGGACAAAACGAAGGTCAAGGCGGGCAAGGAGAAGGCGAGGGAGAAGGTGAAGGATTGGGCGGCGGAGATAACGAAGGCAGCAACTCAGGCAAAGAAGAGAGCGCAGGCGGCGGAGGCGGCGGCGCGGGCTGGGGAGGCCCTACCGACAACAACAGCGTGATCGACGGCTCTACGAACTATAAGGATGCGACCGACTATCAAGCCGAAAAAGAGGCGGTCGAAAACGACGACAGTCTGCCTCCCGAACTCAAAGACGCATTGAGCGGCTATTTCGACGGCATGAAACCGTAAAAATTTTATTCGGCAAAAAGCTTCGTGCGAAGCTTTTTGCCGAGGAAAGTTGCTTTTCTGCCTTGAATGGGTCGGTCGTCTTGTTCGTTTTCACGACAATGTGCGTCCTGTGGGGCGCAAATTGAGTCGTGCAGCGAAGAAATGTGATTCTTCTCGCACCATTATTTAGGGAAAAGAGCAAGTTATCTTGAACGGAAATATTTCCAAGAGAAGATTTTCGTCGAATCCGAAGGAAGTGTATCATGATCAAATGGATCTTACCCCTGGGGTTATTGGGACTTTTGAGCATAATCGGGCTGATTCTCATCTATATCATTAAGCCCAATTTGCAGCAAAAGTTTCTTTCGAGTACCTATATTTGGCGCGTGATGCTCAAAAAGCGCAAGAGAAAAGTACCCATTCAGCCCATCCGAAACATCATCATTTTCTTGTGTCAGGCGCTTGCGCTGACGATGCTTGCATTGATTCTTGCAGAGCCGAAGCTCTTTACCGAGGGGTTTGTCAACGACGACAGCGAGCGCATCGTCATCATCGACGCGTCCGCGAACATGCGGGCAAAATTTGCGGGCGATGAAAACTCGCCCACCCGTTTCGAGCGTGCCGTTCGGGAGATCAAAATGCACATCGACGAATGGCTCGTCACAAATGAGGGCACGCTTTCCATCATTCTTGCGGGAAAAGAGGCAAGTTATGTGGTGAGCGATGCGACGAGCGACAACTATTCCGAGGTCGTGCTTGCGCTTGACGGGCTTGAATGTTACTACGGCTCGGCGGATATGCAAGGGGCGCTTCATCTTGCCGAGCAGCGTCTGTCCGTCAATCCCGCGGCGCAGGTGATCTTGTATTCGGGCTCTGACTATGGCGATCTCGGCTCTGCCGTGACCGTCAGAAACCTTGCCAATATTTCAAACGAATGGAATGTGGGGATCATCGACTGCGCTGTTTCTTTGGAAGGAAATGAATATATTTTCCATGTCAGCGTAGGAGCATACGGACGGATCTCCGAGAAATATAATCTTTACGTTGAGATCCGCGGCGTTGAAACGGGCGGCGAGGAGACGATGGATTATCCCGCGCTTGTCAAAGAGATCACCGTGGACGTCAACAGCGACAGCAGCGAGTTTGCCCAGGTCCAGTACATCGATTTTCGCGCGACTGACCCCGAAGTGGGCGGCGACGAGGAGTGGTATTATAATTCCTTCCAAGAAGTAAAGATCAGTTTCAAGGGGCTTCACGACTCCATTCCCGAGGACGATACCTTTATGGTATACGGCGGCGAGCGGGAAAAGGTCCGTGTCCAATATTATAGCGCGGAGCAGAACATCTTCTACTACCTCGGATTCCATTACCTGCGCGACCCTATGGCAAAAATCTATGACATCCAATACAGGCAGGCATACAACCGCGGCGAGATCGAATCGTCGGGCTATGAGTTCTATATTTTCGAGCATATCTCGTTTGAAAGCTACCCCACGGACGGGATCCTGATTTTGAGCGATCCCAAGGATCTGGGCAATTTCGGGATCGAGATGGGGGGAGAGCAGAGCTTCGGAAGTTTGCAGTATTTTACCTCGCCCGAGCCGCACCCGCTCACGGAATATCTGAACGTGGGAGAGATGGGCGTCACCTGCTACAATAAGATCACAAGCTACGGTTCGGACTTTCAGCCGATCTTGTTTTGCAATAACGACCCCGTTTTGCTTGTCCGAACGACGGGACAACCCGTCGTCGTCATGCCGTTTTCGCTCAACCGCTCCAATTTGCCGTCGAAATCGCACTTGACGGTGCTTTTGTTCAACTTCATCAAAACCTTCCTTCCGCCGACGCTTGAAAGATACAACTTCGAAGCGGATGAGATCGCAAATGTCAACTGTCAGGGCGCAGAGCTCATCGTCACCGATCCGAGCGGCGGAACACAAACGTTGAATGAATTTCCCGCCGAAGTAGAGTTGAATCAACTTGGCACTTATACCTTTACGACCCAATTTGACTACGACAAAGACCCTCAGGTGCGGAAGGCTTATGTCCATATCCCGCCCGATGAGAGCGGTCTTTTCCGCATGATCAAACTTGATATACGGCTCGACAAGGTCGAGGCGTGGAAAGAACTCGGGATCTCCCTGTTTATGTATCTTGCCATCGTGCTCTTGGTATTGTGCACCGTCGAGTGGGCTCTGCAAATAAAGGAAGTGGTGTAAAATGTACGATTTCAAAATTGATTTTTCGGTAAGTCCGTGGGTATTTCTCCTGCTCATTCCCTTATTTGCGTTTGCTTTTTTCATGTATTTCCGCATGAAGAAAAAGTATCGCCGCACCCGCAACCGCATTTTATCGCTCATTCTCCATTGCATTGTCACGCTGCTCTGCGTCGGAATTTTGTCGGGGATCTCGTTTTCGTACTATAAGCCCAATGAGCAAAACGAACTCGTCATTCTTGTAGACGCGTCTTTTTCGAGCGGCTATGCAAAGGACCGCGCAAACAACTTCGTGCATGAAATTCTCGTCTCCAATAAAAACCGCTGCCGCGTGTCCATCGTGACCTTCGGCTTTGACCAACAAGTCGCCCTTGAAATGGGCGAGTACGACCCCGAGGAAGCCTATCAAACGTACCTTTCGTCCGCGCTTCCCGACATCACTGCGACCGACATTGCAAGCGCATTGACCTTTGTCTGGGACCCTGCGAATGATACAAGCGGCGGGGACGGGAAAGCGATCATCAGCCATCCCGAGACCTCGAAGATCGTACTCATCAGCGACGGGCTTCAAACCGACCGCGATGCGATGAGTGTCGTCACAGGGATCACAATGGACGGCGTGGAGATCGATACTTCGTTCTATCCGACAAGCTACAAAGGCGACGTCTGGGTCACGGGGGTGACTTATCCCGACCGCAAATACAACGTGGGCGAAGAGATCCCCTTCGCCTTAGAGGTAAGAAGCGCATTTGAGGGTCAGATCGATATCACGTTTACCGATCAAAGCGAAAGCGATGTAAAAACCGTGGAAAAGAAAGGATTGAAACTCAGTTCGAGCAATCAGACGTTCAGTTTTCCGTATACTTTCGCATCGGCGGGACATCATGAGCTCTGCTTTGAGATCGCAAGCTCCGTGGATACCATGCCCGAGAATAATATTTGGTATCTCACCTACGACATTGCCGAGGATTC
>CANRLK010000027.1 GCA_947631465.1 uncultured Clostridia bacterium | reverse complement strand
GCGATCTTCCAGCCGAGCTGGCGGCAGACATAGCCGAGGTGCACTTCGAGCACCTGCCCGATGTTCATACGCGAAGGCACGCCGAGTGGGTTCAAAAGGATTTGGAGCGGCGTTCCGTCGGGCAGGAAAGGCATGTCGCTCTGCGGGAGCACCCGCGAGATGACGCCCTTGTTGCCGTGACGGCCCGCCATCTTGTCGCCCACTTGGATCTTTCTCTTCTGCGCGATATACACGCGCACAAGTTTATTGACGCCTGGCGAGAGTTCGTCCTTGTTCTCCCGCGTGAAGATCTTGACGTCCACGACGATCCCCCCTTCTCCGTGCGGAACGCGCAGGGAAGTATCGCGCACTTCCCGCGATTTGTCGCCGAAGATCGCGCGCAAAAGCCGCTCTTCGGGGGTGAGTTCGGTCTCGCCCTTGGGGGTCACTTTGCCGACGAGGATGTCCCCGCTCTGCACTTCCGCGCCAATGCGGACGATGCCCTCGTCGTCGAGGTCCTTCAATGCGTCGTCGCCCACGTTGGGGATGTCCCGCGTGATCTCCTCTTCGCCGAGCTTGGTATCCCGCGCCTCGGTCTCATGCTCCTCGATGTGGATGGACGTGAATACGTCGTCCTGCACGAGCTTTTCGGAGATCAGGATCGCGTCCTCGTAGTTGTAGCCCTCCCATTCCATGAAGCCGACGAGAATGTTCTTGCCGAGCGAGAGCTCGCCGTTGTTCGTCGAAGGTCCGTCTGCGATGACTTCGTCCTTCTGTACCCTGTCGCCCGTCGAAATGATCGGACGCTGGTTGAGACACGTCCCTTGGTTGGAACGTTCGAATTTTTTAAGCGGATATTCGGTGATAAAGCCGCTGTCCTCGCGGATCTTGATCATGTCCGAAGAGACGGCGATCGCAGTTCCCGCTTCCTTCGCCCGAACGATGACCCCCGAGTCGCGCGCGATCGCGGCTTCGATGCCCGTTGCAACGATCGAGCCCTCGGTTTTGAGGAGCGGCACTGCCTGCCGCTGCATGTTCGAGCCCATGAGGGCGCGGTTGGTGTCGTCGTTTTCGAGGAAGGGAATGAGCGCCGTCGCAACCGAGACAAGCTGCTTGGGACTCACGTCCATATAGTCGATCTTCTCGCGCGGCATTTCGGTGATGTCTTTTCTGCTGCGGCAGCCGACGCGCTCATTGACGAATCTTCCCGTCTCGTCGAGCGGTTCGTTCGCCTGTGCGACGATATAGCGGTCCTCTTCGTCCGCCGTGAGATAGTCCACATGGTCGGTGACAATGCCCGTCGCCTTGTCCACCTTGCGGTAAGGGGACATGATGAAGCCGAACTCGTTCACCCGCGAGAAGGTCGCAAGTGACGAGATGAGCCCGATGTTCTGTCCTTCGGGGGTCTCGATCGGGCACATGCGCCCGTAGTGGGAGTGGTGAACGTCGCGGACTTCGAAGGTCGCGCGGTCGCGGTTGAGTCCCCCGGGTCCGAGCGCGGACAGCTTCCGCTTATGCGTGAGCTCTGCGATCGGGTTGGTCTGGTCCATGAACTGCGACAGCTGCGAAGAGCCGAAAAATTCGCGGATGACCGCCGAAATGGGACGCACGTTGATGAGCCCCGACGGGGTGACTTCCATGGGGTCCTGGGTCGCCATACGCTCTTTGATGAGCCGTTCGAGCCGCGCCATGCCGATACGGAGCTGGTTTTGCAGCAGCTCGCCCACCGAACGCACGCGGCGGTTGCCCAAGTGGTCGATCTCGTCCGTCGTCCCGATGCCGTAGCAAAGGTCGAGGTTGGTCGAGATCGCGGCGACGATGTCGTCCACGGTGATACATTTATGATTGAGTTTCTCGACGAGCGGCTTGATGAGCTTTTTCTCCCGCGGCGAGATACCGCCGATCCGCTCGCCCGCCTCCAAATCGACGGGGGCGGCAGATTGCTCCTGCGCCTTGTCGTCCCGCGCCAAGATCTCATGGAAGAGCTTGCAGGCGGCGACGAACTTCACGCGGTTCTCGGCGCGCTTGATACGGTTCTTGCGCTCCTCTTGCTTCTCGTCCTCTTCCGCCTCGCTCTCGCGGGTGAAATAGACCGCGTTGATCTCGTCGCGATATTTTTCCGCGACTTCCTCGACGGAGAGGGTCTCGCATTCCTTTGCGAGCGTTTTCGAGAACGCAAAGTTGGGATAATAGACGGTTTTGAGAAGCCCCAAGGCCTTCGGGTCTTTGTCGGAGAGCGCGGAAAAGTCCACCGTGTTGTTCGCGATGATCTTGTGCGGGATCTCGCCGTCCTCGGGGTCGACGACGCGGACGATGACCTCGTTAATGCCCGCGTTTTGGATGGCGCGCGCCTGCTCCTCGGAGATGATCTCCCCTTCCTGCGCCAAGATCTCGCCCGTTTCGGGGTGGACGATGTTGCGGTCGGAGCGGCAGCCTGGAAGGCGGAACGCCATGTTGAGCTTTTTATTGAATTTGTATCTTCCAACCTTGACGACGTCATAGCGGCGCGGATCGAAGAATAGATTGGTAAGGTGCTGGCGCACGGAATCCTCGGTCGGGATCTCGCCGGGACGAAGCCTGCGGTACAGTTCGATCAAGCCGTCCGATTCCGAACGGGTCGTATCCTTTTCGATGGTCGCCGCGATCATTTTATCGACATGGGTCAAGCCACGCTCGTCGGTGAAGCCGAAGAGGTCCTCGATGGCGCGGTTGCTGCCGAAGCCGAGCGCGCGCAAAAGGACGGTCGCCGCAAGTTTGCGCTTCCTGTCCACGTTGACCCACAAAACGCCCTGCGCGTCCTGCTTAAATTCCAACCATGCCCCGCGGTTGGGAATGACCGTCGTCTCGTACATTTTCTTGCCCGTCTTGTCCGTCTCCATGACGTTGTTGACGCCTGGCGAGCGCACGAGCTGCGAGACGATGACACGCTCCGCACCGTTGATGATGAACGAGCCGTTCTCGGTCATGAGCGGGAAATCCCCCATGAACACGTCTTGGTCGATGACGTCGTCCTTCACCTTATTGACAAGGCGCACCTTGACCCTGAGCGGCAAGGCATACGTCGCGTCGCGGTTGCGGCATTCCTTTTCGTCGTACTTGGGCGTCTTCCCGAAACTGTGTTCGAGAAAGTACAGCTCAAAGTGGTCGGAAAAGTCGGTGATCGGCGAAAAATCCTCGAAGATGTCCGCGATCCCCTCCCCGATGAAGGTCCGATAACTCTCCTTCTGGATCTCCACAAGATCGGGGATGTCGATCACTTCGTTGATCTTCCCGAATTTCCTGCGTTCGGTTTTCCCGTACTTTTGAATGGGTAAATTCATTCGTCAATTAACTCCTTACTCTATTTGCTGTTTCTTGACGATCTACCGAGTATATCTTTTCATCGATAAAAATCGAAACGCTTGAATTTTTGTACCGCCCTACGCTTTACAAACGAAAAATTTTGCGCTATAATAGGCGTAACGGAAGGTTCTAAGAAGGTCGTAATTTCCGTCTTTCGGGTACGACCGCCTATTCCCCGAGCATAATGGTACATTATGGTATTATAACCCATAAAAAAATTTTCGTCAATGATTTCCGAGGTCGAAATCACTGTTTTTTTGCGAAATTTCGGAGAAAAAATGAGGATCGATAAATTTTTGAAGGTTTCGAGGATCTTAAAACGCCGAACGCTCGCCCAAGAAGCGGCGTCTGCGGGGAAGATCATGGTCAACGGGAAAGCCGTCAAGCCCGCCTATCGGCTCAAAGTCGGCGACGAGGTCGAACTCTGCTTTGCGGCGGGGTCGCTCAAATTCCGCGTGCTCGCGCTCAAAGAGAGCGTCAAAAAGGACGAAGCCGCTTCGCTTTATGAGGTGATCGCATGATCTCTGCAATTCTCTGCGCCGCGGGCGGCGGCGTGCGCACGGGCTTCTCGGAAAACAAGGTGCTGCGTCCCCTCTTCGGCTCGCCCGCCCTGCTCTATTCCCTCTCCGCCCTCTATCAATACGCGGACGAACTGCTCGTCGTCTGCCGCAAGCAGGACGTTCCCTTTCTCCTTCCCATGCTTTCGCCCTATCCGAAGGCGAAGCTCGTCGAAGGTGGCAAGACGCGGGGCGAGAGCGTCTATCTCGGGCTCAAAGCCGCAAAGGGCGAGTTGGTGCTCATCCATGACGCGGCGCGCCCCTATCTTTCCGAAACGCTCATCGAGGCATGTATCGCCTGCACGAAACAATACGGGAGCGGCGTCTGCGCCCTGCCCTTTACCGATACGGCGGCAATTTGCAAGGGAGACGAGATCGTCTCCAACCCGCCGAGAAGCGAACTCTATACCGTCCAGACCCCGCAGGGATTTTACCGCGCCCCTTTGCTCGAAGCCTATGAGTCGGCGCGGCGCGAGGGTAAGCTCGACCTCTTCACCGACGAGAGCGGCGTCTACGGGGCATATGTAGGGCGGGCGCACATCTTTGAGGGGACGCGGGAAAACCGCAAACTCACCTATGCCGACGACTTCTTCTGCGAAGAGCGGGTGGGCTTCGGCACGGACACGCACGCCTTCGCCCATGCCGAGGAGTTCGATCGCGGCATTGCGCGGCTCAATTTGAGCTATATCAAGCTGTGCGGGACGCTCATTCCCTCTTCGCGCGAGCTCCAAGCGCACAGCGACGGCGACGTTGCGGTCCATGCGCTCATGGACGCGCTGCTCTCCGCCGCAAGCCTTGACGACATCGGGCATTATTTCCCCGATACCGACGTAGCCTTCCGCGGCGCGGACAGCATGCAGCTGTTAGCCCAAGTCATGGAGAAAATCCGCTCGCGCGGCTTTGCCGTGCAAAATGCGGGCATTTCGATCTTAGCCGAGACTCCCCGTCTTGCGCCGTACATCGAACAAATGAAGGAAAATCTTCGGACTGCGCTTCAAACGCCGTTTGTGGCGGTGGCGGCGGGGACGAACGAAGGGCTCGGCTATATCGGGGAAGGCAAGGGCATCACGGCGTATGCGGTCGTGCTGCTTCGGCAAAGGACGGTGATAAAATGAGCAAAGCGCTGACCCAATTCGTCTGCACGGAGTGCGGCTATGCGAGCGCAAAGTGGCTGGGAAAATGCCCCTCGTGCGGAAAATTCAATACTCTATGCGAAGAGGTCGTCGCGCCCGCGGAGACGAAGAAACCGTCCCGCGCCTTTTCGGCGCTTTCGAGCCGTCCCGTGCCGCTGTCGCAGGTGACGTTTGAGAAGATCCCGCGGGTGTCGTCGGGAATCGAAGAGCTCGACGTCGTGCTCGGCGGGGGGATCGTACGGGGTTCGCTCGTACTCGTCGGGGGAGACCCGGGGATCGGCAAATCGACGCTCTTGACCCAAGTGTCGGCACATCTTGCAAAAGCGCACAAGGTGCTGTACCTGTCCGCCGAAGAGAGCTGCGGACAAGTGAAGTTGCGCTGCGAACGGCTCGGGCTCAATTCGGACAACCTGTATCTTTTGAACGAGACGAACATCGACCTTGCGGAAGAGGCGTTTCTCGATGCGGAGTTCGTCGTGATCGACTCCATCCAAGCGGTGTATACCGAGGCGTTGTCGTCGGCGGCGGGAAGCGTGGGACAGGTACGGGAGTGCGCGGCAAAGCTCATGCGCATTGCGAAGTCGAAGGGCATCACCTTTTTCATCGTCGGGCATGTGACGAAGGAAGGCACGCTCGCAGGACCGAAGGTGTTGGAACATATCATGGACACGGTGCTCTACTTCGAGGGCGAGCGGACGGAGAACTTCAAGATCTTGCGGGCGGTGAAGAACCGCTTCGGCTCGGTGCAGGAAGTGGGCGTGTTTGAGATGACGGGCGAGGGCATTTTCGGGGTGAGCGACTATTCCGCGCTGTTTTTGTCGGACACGCGCGGCGAAGCGGCGGGGGCGGCGGTCACGCCGAGCGAGACGGGCAACCGCTGCATGATGGTCGAGATCCAGACGCTCATGGCGAAGAGCTCTTACGGACTGCCGAGGCGGATGTCGCTCGGGGTCGATCTCAACCGCATGATCGTGCTCATTGCGGTGCTTGAAAAGCGGTGCGGACTGCCGCTCGGGACGCAGGATATCTACCTCAATGCAATGGGCGGGATCAGGCTCAACGAGCCGAGCGCCGATCTTGCGGTGCTTGCCGCGCTTGCGAGCGCCGAGAAGATGACGCCCATCGGGAAAGAGGTCGCGGTCTTTGGCGAAGTGGGACTGACGGGCGAAGTGCGCGCGGTGAACTTTGCCGATAAGCGGGTGAATGAGTGCATGAAGATGGGTTTCCGTCGGGTGATCTTGCCCGCGAAGAACATGAAAGCCTGCGAAAAGTTCAAGGGCAAGATCGAACTCGTGCCCGTAAGTTACGTCTCACAGATGATCAAAGCGCTGTTTTGAGACCGAGATAATTTCGGGCGGCGGATCGAAAGATCCGCCGCCCTCTGTGTTTTTCGATCATTATTTATAAGGTAATATCGCCGTCTTGGCAATGGATGATTTTGATGGAGCTGTTGTAGTTCCAACTGGAATCTTTTTCGATGTCATTCCACTGTTGGGTCGTCCCTTGATAGTTGATCTCGGTAAGCGAAGTGCACCCAAAGAACGCACTGTACCCGATCCAAGTCACGCTGTCGGGAATTTCGATACTTGTAAGCGAGGCGCAACCGCTAAACGCCCGCGCTCCTATCGTCGTCACGCTGTCGGGAATTTCAATACTTGTAAGAGAATCGCAACCATAGAATGCCAGCTCTCCGATCGTCGTCACGCCGTTCCCAATCGTAACGCTTTTCAAAGATGTGCATTTTGAGAACGCAGAATCTCCAATTTCCGTCACGCCGTTCCCAATCGTAACGCTTTTCAAAGATGTGCAATCATAGAACGCATGACTTCCAATCGTCGTCACGCTGTCGGGAATTTTGATACTTGTAAGAGATGAGCAATATTCGAACGCACTATCTCCGATCGAAGTCACGCTGTCGGGAATTTCGACACTTGTAAGGGATTTGCAATACTTGAACGCACCACCTCCAATCGTTCTTGTCCCGTCTTTGATTTCATAATTCCCAGAAATCGTATATCTTGCCGTGATCAAAAAAGTCCCGATATAGAGCACGTCACCCGTCCAATTGCTTTCGTTATTATAATATGCGGTATTGGAAAAAGCCTCTTCTCCGATCGTCGTCACGCTGTCGGGAATTGAAATACTTGTAAGAGATGTGCATTCAGAGAACGCCCTCTTTCCGATCGTCGTCACGCTGTCGGGAATTTCGATACTTGTAAGAGATGAGCAATATTCGAACGCACCATTTCCAATCTTCGTCACGCCGTCGGGAATTGAAATACTTGTAAGAGATCTGCAAAATGTGAACGCCATATCAATTGTCGTCACGCGCTTTCCAAGATAATATGGGGGAATTACGATTTCTTTGATCTCGCGATTGCTAATCCCCCATACAGTATAAGTGTCGCTTTCCTCGTTTAATTTGAAAATTAAGCCTTCTGTAAATTTCTCCGAATAGCCGCAATCCGAACAAGCCC
This sequence comes from uncultured Clostridia bacterium, assembly GCA_947631465.1. GTDB lineage: Bacteria > Bacillota > Clostridia > Christensenellales > Borkfalkiaceae > Gallimonas. Next base: position 15,432 of record CANRLK010000027.1, on the reverse strand, counting down.
CTTCTTCTATGCCGTGCGCTTTTTTGGCAAACACTTCTCCGCATTTCTCGCACACTTTCCAATGGGACGTTGCATCTCGCTCCCATGTTTCGCCAATGTGCGCTTCCTTGGCAAACGCTTCTCCGCATTTCTCGCAGACTTTCCAATGGGATGTTTCATCATGCCCCCATGTCTCTCCACTGTGCTCGTGCCCTTGGTTTCCGCCCTGGCTGCCTTGTTGTCCCTGATTGCCCTGATTGCCGCCCTGTCCGCCTTGATTGCCTTGCTCCCCTTGGTTGCCGCCCTGTCCGCCTTGATTGCCTTGCTCCCCTTGGTTTCCGCCCTGGCTACCTTGGTTTCCGCCTTGATTACCTTGCGAGCCCTGGTTGTCCTGTTCGCCTTGATTGCCTTGCGAACCTTGATCGCCCCCATCGTCTGTGATCGGGGGCTGTTGATCTTCTTTGGCAGAGTGTTTGCAAGCAACAACAAAAACAAAAACCGCCAGGATCACCGCAACAAGCGATAATGCAACAATCAATAATAGTCTTTTGTGTTTCATATATATCCTCCAAAAAATAAATTTTTTTCACAAAAAAATAAGGACGCTCCAACATGGAGCGCCCGCACTGAGTATCCATGTTGTTTGCGTCACAATTTCCAAAATAACGAGGAAAAAGGATACATCGATGCCCCCGAGTACCTCGTTATTATTATGAAAATCGTAACGCAAGGTTATTCTAACACAGATGAAAGAAAAAATCAAGGCTTTTTGAAAATTTTTCCAAAAAACGCAAGCCGCCGCGGGCAAAAACGCCCGCGGCGGCTTCCAAAATCTCTTTTTCCCTTTTTCGCTCCGTAAATTGGTCTGTCCGAAAAAACGTCTAATCCAAATCGAGCTCTTCAAGGTCGAAAACGGGGCTGTCGAAGAACTCGGAGACCGTGAGCCCAAGCTCTCGGATGATGAGCGCCATGCTCTTGAAATTGGACGATTTCGTCCTATTATTCAAGATCGACGTCATCGTACTATGCCAAATCCCCGTCGCCTGTTCCAACTTATATTGCGTCATTTTCTTCTCTTTGAGAATCTCGCGAACCCTGATGGAAAACGCTTGATTGACCGTCATGATAATTCTTCCCGCCTATTTTATACTATGGTTATAATATCATACGGACTTAGAAAAATATGTACGATAGAGTGGGCAAACGCTTTATTTTTTCACTCAATTATGATATAATCAAAAGAAAAGCGATGGGATAGGCGATTTTATGTCTGACAAGCAAAAAACATTTGAAAATACGAAACTGAAAATCGACGAGATCGTACAGCGGCTCAATGCTTCGACCGCATGCTTTTCGGGGCATAGAAGTCAAAAACTGCCGTGGGGATCTCATGAGACGGACGAACGCTGTCTTGCCATGAAAAAGAAGCTGAGAGGCATCGTTGAAGATGCAGTTCAAAACGGCTATAAAACCTTTTTATGCGGCATGGCGATCGGCTTCGATATGATTTGCGCGGAAACGGTGTTGGAACTTAAAAAAACCTATTCGGATCTTAAATTGATCGGCGCGCTTCCCTGTAAAGATCAAGATAAATTTTGGTCAAGCGAGAATAAAAAACGGTATCAAGTTCTGCTGCGGCAATTGGACGGAATAAGGTGCGTTTATAATCATTACATCGGACCGGAATGTGTGCTTGAACGCGATGAGTATATGATAAAAAAATCCTCTCTTCTCATCGCCCTGTTCAATGGTAAAAAAGGCGGCACAATGAAAACCATCTCCTATGCCAAGCGCCAAGGGATAAAAATAATCGTCATTGAACCTTAATATTGCAATATTGCTAAGCTACAAGCCGCCGCGGGCGTTCTTGCCCGCGGCGGCTCTCAAATTATTTGCCTTATTCAAATTATATCACCTTATTCGCATTTCATTTCAGTTCGCAGTCGAAATAGCGCATGGGATAGACCGCGACGGGGTCTTCGCCGAGCGATTTCAACGCCCTGCCGCGCGTGTTCGTCGCGTCGATCGGAATGGTCTCCGTGGAAAGCTCGATCATCCCGTTCGTCCCCTGCACGGCAAGGCGGTAGGGTTTTGTCACATATCCCGCAAACAGCACCTTCTCGCCCTCTTTGAGCGAAACGATCTGCACCCCCTTCCGATAGCGCGGCAGCGAGTCGATCTGCGCCGCGATTACCCGCTTGAATCTCCCGTTCGAGCAGGCGACGGCGATCTCCCCTTCTCCGTCCATCTGGAAGGCGAACAGCACCCTGTCCCCATCGTTCAAATTCATGCCCTTCACGCCGCCCGCGACCCGCCCTTGCAGCGGAATGTCGTCCTTTCTCGCATTCAGGCACATGCCGCCTTCGGACACAAACAGGATCGTCCCGTTCTCGTTCCCGTCGTCCGTCTCCACCGCGACCACTTCGTCCCCATCGCCAAGGCGGATCGCTTGGAACACGTCCTTCGAGACGTTGTACTCGCTCCAAGCCGTCTTTTTGATCATGCCGCTCTTCGTTAAAAAGAGTACATTCCCCTCGGGCAAATCAACGGGGAAGAGCGCCACGGGCACTTCGCCCTTCTTCGCCTCATCAAACAAGTCCGAAAGCGCAGAGCCCGCATCCGAGAACTTGCAAGCCACCTCTTCCGCGTGCACTCGATAGCAATTCCCGAGGTTGGAAAAGACGAGCGCGTCCTCGTCGGACATGAGTTCGATCTGCGCCTTGACGACAGCGTTCGGCTTGGACTTCTCCCCCACCGACTTGCCCGACGCGTTATAGTTCTTGACGCTCACGCATTTGATCGTCCCCGCCGCCGACAGCAGCAATGCCGATTTCACCCCTGGGCTTCGGATGTCATTGCGCTCCACGGTCGCGCCGCTCTCGTCCGAGACGAGCGTCGACTTTCTCGGCGTTTTATACTTCTTTTTGATTTCGAGGATCTCCTCTTTGACGACGTCGAGCTGCAACCTTTGACTTGCAACGATCGCCGTCAGCTTCTCGATGAGCGCTTTCAGCTGTTTGAGTTCCTCTTCGAGCTTGAACACTTCGAGTTTCGTGAGCCTTGCAAGCCTTAGATCCAAGATCGCCTGCGCCTGCCGCTCGGAGAGCTCGAACCGCTTGCGCAGTTTCTCCCGCGCGTCCGAGGTCGAGTCCGCGTTCTTGATGATCTTGATGACTTCGTCGATGTTCCGAACGGCAATGATAAGCCCTTCCAAAATATGGCAGCGTTCCTTCGCCTGCGCAAGGTCGAATTTCGTCCGCCGAAGTACCACCTCGCGTTGGTATTCGACATAGTACCGCACGATGTCCAAAAGTCCCATCTGGACGGGCTTCCCGCCCGCGATCGCGACCATGTTGATGCCGAACGAGGTCTCCAAATCCGTATATTTATACAAAAGTTTCAAGATCGCTTGGATGTCCGTGCCGCCGCGCACTTCCACGACGGCGCGCATCCCCACGCGGTCGGACTCGTCCGTCACCCGCGTAATCGGCGCAAATTCCTCTTTCTTCTCTTCCCGCAGCTCCGCAATGCGGCGCAGCAGGTTCGCCTTGTTGACCTGATAGGGAAGCTCGGTGATGACGATGTTCTTCTTGTCCGCCTCGCCCTGTTCGATCTTGATCCGCGCGCGCAGGACGATCTTGCCCTTGCCCGTCTTATACGCCTCTTCGAGCTCATTTGCGATGATGAATCCCCCCGTCGGGAAGTCGGGCGCGGGCAGAAATTTCATGATCTCCTTCAATTTGATGGAGGGTTTTTCGATGAATGCGACGACGGCGTCGATCGCCTCGCCCAAATTATGAGGCGGGATGTTGGTCGCAAGCCCCACGGCAATGCCCGACGCGCCGTTCACGAGGAGATTGGGAAACCGCCCGGGGAGCATGTCGGGCTCTTTCAAGGAGTCGTCGAAGTTGAGCGAAAAATTGACTGTGTTCTTGTCGAGGTCGCGCAAAAGCTCCAAGGCGAGGGGTTCGAGGCGCGCCTCGGTATAACGCATCGCCGCGGCGGGATCGCCGTCCACCGAGCCGAAGTTGCCGTGCCCGTTGACGAGCGTTTTGCCCATGTTGAAGTCCTGCGCCATGCGGACCATCGCGTCATAGACCGAAGAGTCCCCGTGCGGATGGTATTTGCCCATGCAATCGCCGACGATACGCGCCGACTTCTTATGCGGCTTGTCGGGGGTGAGCCCCATTTCGTACATCGTGTATAAAATTCTGCGCTGGACGGGCTTCAAGCCATCCTCGACGCGGGGAAGCGCGCGGTCCATGATGACAAACTCCGCATACGGGAGCATGGACGAGGGCAAGACCTCTTCAAGCGGCGTGATATACAAATTCCCCTGCGGCGCGCCTTGCGGTTCAGTTTTCTTCATCGGCACTCTCCTTCTTCTGTTTTACTTTATCCATAAAAGAATCCGCCTTGTTGAAGTCGGCATAGCGGCTTAAAAATTCCTTTCTGCCCTCTACCCTGTCCCCCATGAGGGTCGTGATCATATTTTCCGCTTCGACCGCGTCCTCGATCGTGACCTGCGTCAAATTTCGGCGCATGGGGTCCATCGTCGTCTCCCAAAGCTGGTCGGCGCTCATCTCGCCGAGTCCCTTATACCGCTGGATGAGATACCCCTTGCCGATCTTTTCGATCTTCTCCTGCAATTCCTTGTCGTCGTAGGCGTACTCTTCCTGCGAGCCGTTTTGTTTATACACTTTATACAGCGGCGGCATGCCGATATACACATGCCCCGCATTGACGAGCGGGCGCATATAGCGGAAAAAGAACGTCAGGAGGATACAGCGGATATGGAAACCGTCTTGGTCGGCATCGGAGAGGATGATGACCTTGTGATAGTTGAGCTTGTCGAGGTTGAAGTCCCCGCCAATCCCCGCGCCGAGCGCGGAAATGATCGTGCGGATCTCCTCGTTGGCAAGCACTTGGTCGAGCCGTTTTTTCTCGACGTTGAGCGGCTTGCCCCGAAGGGGCAGGATGGATTGGAACTGTCTCACCCGCGCCTGTTTTGCCGTGCCGCCTGCCGAATCGCCCTCGACGATGAAGAGTTCGTTCTGTTCGGGCTTTCTCCCCGAGCATGCCGCAAGTTTTCCGACGAGCATGAGCGAGTCGATGCTGTTCTTCGCCCGTGCGTTGTCCTTTGCCTGCCTTGCCGCGATCCGCACACGCGCCGCACCCTGCGCCTTTTTTAAGATCTCGTCGAAGGTCTTTTTGTACCCCGACTGTCCCACAAGCGCGCGCAAGCCCTCGACGACCGCGCTCTCGACGGGCGTCTTTGCCTCGGGATTGCCGAGCTTGGTCTTGGTCTGTCCCTCAAATTGGACGTTCTTCATCTTAATGGACAGGACTGCGGTGAGTCCTTCGCGGAAGTCGTCGCCGACGAAGTTGGCGTCTTTTTCTTTGAGGGTCTTGATCTCGCGCGCATAGTCGTTGAGCATACGGGTGAGCCCGCTGCGGAAGCCCATCTCATGGAAGCCGCCCTCGGGGGTGGGGATGTTGTTGACGAAAGAGAAGAGGTTTTCGGTATAGTCGGACGTGTGCTGGATGGCGAACTCGACGGTGATGTCGTCCTTGACCGTTTGATAGTAGAGAGGCTTGGGATAGAGCGTGGTCTTGCCCTCGTTGATGGACTTTGCGAAGTCGGAAATGCCGCCGTCGTAGTGGAAGATGACGGAATAGGGTTCGGACGCGCCCGCAAGGTCGAGTTGACGCTCTTCCATGCCCTCTTTTTGGGCGTCGTACTCGTTTTGAGTGATGCGCTCGTCGATGAGACGGATGGTCAAACCCTTGTTGAGGAATGCGAGCTCGTTGAGACGGTTATAAACGGTGAGGAGCTGGAACTCGGTCGAGGGAAAGACGTCGGGGTCGGGAAGGAAGCGCACGCGCGTGCCCTGTTTTTTGGTCTTTTTGCCCGTGTCGCAAAGGGGCGCGACGGGCACGCCCGACTCGGTCTTTTTCTTTTTGGGATCATAAAAGGAGCGGAACTCCATGGAATAGGTCGTGCCCTTTTTGTAGACTTCGACTTTGAGCCACTTGGAGAGCGCGTTGGTGACGGACGCGCCCACGCCGTGCAAGCCGCCCGAATAGGCGTAGTTACGCGCGTCGAATTTGCCGCCCGCATGGAGCTGGGTAAAGACGACCTGCACGCCCGAGACTTTCATTTTGGGATGGATGTCGGTGGGGATGCCTCTGCCGTTGTCCTCGACGGACGCGCTGCCGTCTTTGTGCAGGATGACCTGGATCTTGTCGGCGAAGCCGTTAGCCGCCTCATCGATGGCGTTATCGACGATCTCCCAAAGGATGTGATGAAGTCCGCGCGGACCAGTAGAGCCGATATACATGCCGGGGCGCAGGCGAACGGCTTCGAGCCCTTCGAGGACGGTGATGTCGCCCGCATCGTAATGTTTTTGAGCCATAGTGCCTCCGATCGCATTCCGAGGGACGAGGGATGAATTTCGTCCTTGGAACGTCCGTAAAATACAAGATACAAGGGTATTATACCATATTTTGTGGAATTGGGCAAACATTTTACCAATATTTAGGAATTTTCTCCCCGTGCCGCCAAGAACTTTTCTGATATAGAAACGGCGGGAGCTTACGCTCCCGCCGCCGCGAACTCGGGGTGGAGCAAGGCAAAACAAAGTCCATTCCCCCTTGGCTCCCCCTACGGAGAGGGGTGGAGCAAGGCAGCGAAGTCCATTCCCCCCTTGGCTCCCCCTTTGAGGGGGAGCTGGCGCGACGCAACGCGGAGCGCCTGAGGGGGTGTTACCTTATTTTAAGCCCCAGCAAGATTTTTACATCTAAATTTGCCTCTCTTGAATCATGCGCTTATCGCGTGGTTTCCTTTGTAGACAAGAAATGGCGGAAGCTTACGCTCCCGCCGCTTATTTTTACAAATTTATAATGAAATCACAGACCTTTACTCGATGATGAGCTCGGGGTCGGTAAAGAGCGGGTCGTCGAAAAACTCCGCGGGGGTCATGTCAAGTCCCTTGATGATGAGCATGAGCGTAGTCAGATTGACACTTTGATTTCTTTCACCCATCAACGATTTTAATGTGCTGTGCGGCATGGCAATCTTCCGTTCAAGCCGATACTGCGACATCCCTCGGTCTTGCAAGATCCTGCCGACTCTCAATGCAACTGCCGTGCTCAACTTCATAGTTTCTCCAAAATAGGGCTATTTTTACGACACTATTTTATCAAAACCGATCTTTCTCAATACGGCGCAATTCTGCCCCTATTCCCTTGCCAAACGCGACAGAACATGCTATAATTAGGGCGTATTTATATCCCTATCAATAGGAGAAACACAATGGATACCGAAAAGGCAACAGAAGAACAAAAGGAGTTTACAAAATTATTGAATGCATATCTCGTCATAAATATGAATGCGTTGTTCAATGCCTATGCGATCGAAAATGTGATTTTCGGCGATTTACGGCAGGGCGACAAAATTCCGTTCGAGAAGTTTATCGACGACTTAGGAATGGACGCTCGGGTATTCTCCATTCGAGAGAATATTGAAGGAGTAGCCATTGCGGCGGGAGAGACGATTGCAGACAAAGAGCTTGATTTCTTCGAGAGAGAGTGTTTTATCTTCCACATGAGCGACATATTTGACACTGCGCCGTACAGCAAGCGAAAAGGGTATGATGAGAATGATTTACGCGCATTCAACAAAGAGGGATTACGCGACTATATCATGCGCCTATATCCGCTCTTCCACAATATCCTTGCGACCGAGGTTGCGTCCGATGTATTTGAGCCCGCTTTGCCCTTCTCCGATCGAGCCGCTCTAACGGCGTGTTACGAAAAAATTGCCAAATTCTTGGTGGCGGTCTTGACGCGGGGACTGCGGCAGGGCGGCTGCGTTGACCGATACCTGAAAGGAATACCGTATTTGCCCTATTATGTCAAACGGCTTTTGAAAATGAAAAACGGTCGCTGTTTCCTTGCAAACAGCGACACGGAGAGCCTTGATTTTCGGCTCGCCATTCTCTCGGCGATCCACTTCATGACCGCCGAACATACTCAACTCTTTGAACTCAAAATACGGAAATGGGCAGGCGACTGCTAAAATATGCCCGAAAAAATGCAAGGATTTGACTTCCAAAAAAAAATACGGCGGGAGCGCTTGCTCCCGCCGAATCATCTTTGTATCAATTTTTATCTTCGATTACAGATCGTAATAAAGCTCAAACTCCACGGGCGTCGGGATCTTGCTGATCTTGTCAAGCTCCGCGCGCTTCTTCTCGATCCAAATCTTGATGAGGTGTTCGGGGAATACTCCCCCCTTCGTCAAGTACTCATGGTCCTTTTCGAGCGCCGCAAGCGCCTCGCCGAGCGATTCGGGCAAATGCTTGATCTTCTTCTTGTCCTTCTCGCTCAACTCAAAGAGATTGAAATCAAACGGTCCCCAGCCGTTCGTTCTCGGGTCGATCTTATTGAGCACGCCGTCTACGCCCGCCATCAAAATCGCGGCATAGGCATAATACGGGTTGCAGGTCGCATCGGGATTCCTAAGTTCAAAGCGCTTCTTGTCGGGCGATTTCGCATATGCGGGAATACGGATGACCGAGCTGCGGTTTGCCGTCGCATAGCCGATCGTGACGGGCGCTTCGAACCCAGGAACGAGCCGCTTATAGGAGTTCGTCGAAGGGTTGGTGAAGGCGCAAAGGCTCGCCGCATGCTTCAAAAGTCCGCCCATGAAGTAGTGCGCCGTCTCCGAGAGCTGAGAATAGCCCTTTGCGTCATAAAAGACGGGCTTGCCGTTTTTGAGAAGCAGCATATGAACGTGCATCCCGTTGCCCGCCTCGCCGTAAATGGGTTTGGGCATGAACGTCGCGGTCATTCCCTCTTGCAGAGCTTGGTTCTTGACGATGTACTTGACGATCATCGTGTTATCCGCCATTTTGGTGAGGTCGTCCAGCTCGACTTCGATCTCGACCTGCCCGGGACCGCCGACTTCATGGTGATGATATTTGACTTTCACGCCCCAATCTTCGAGCATCATGCACATGCGGCTACGGATGTCATAGGTAACGTCCTGCGGTTTGCAGGCGTGGTAGCCGCCCTTATGCGGCGTGTGATAGCCTGAGTTCTGCGATTCGTCGTCGCCGCTGTTCCAATCGGCTTCCCAAGCGTCGAGGTGAAACATTGCCTTTTCGGGCTTATTTTCAAAGGCGACGTGATCGAAGAGATGGAACTCGAACTCAGGACCGATGATCATGCGGTCTGCGATGCCCGTAGATTTGAGATATTCTTCGGCAGCGATGGTGACGTTGCGGGGATATTGATCAAAGCGGCTGTTGTCTGCATCGATAACGCGCACATCGCCTGACATGGTGAGCGTAGGGATCTCGGCGAAGGGGTCTAAGACAGCGGATTCGAGAATGGGGATAAAGACCATATCGCTTTTTTCGACGGGGGCGAAGCCGTAGTTCGAGCCGTCGAAGCCGATGCCGTACTTCATGGTATCCTCGTTGAAGCGCGAGACGGGAATGGAGAGATGCCGCCATCTTCCGTCGATGTCGATCATTTTGAAGTCGATCATCTTGATCCCTTTTTCTTCGCAAAATGCCATTACGTCCTTAACATTTTGAAACATAGTATTGATCTCCTGTTGAATTTAGTAACGGAGATATTATAACACACAAAAAAAGCGTCGTCAACCGTTTGGCACAATTTTCCGTTTGAAATTCACAAAAATCCGTAGAAAAGTACAGAAAGTAAACTTATGAATGCTGTTTATGGAAAGAGAGCGGATGCAGTCGAGCTTAAACATAAGGAGACACCCCCTCAGTCACGCTTCGCTCGCCGCCTTGCGGCGGTCGCCCCCGCCGCAAGGCCGCCTCGCCAGCTCGGCTGTCGCGGCGCAGTTCGCAGTGCACTGCACTGTCGAACAGAAGTTGCGCCGCTCCACCCCTATTCCAGAGGGGCGCAAAGGGGGTGGGGGTGCGCGTCAGCTCCTACTGTTCCCTTTGGGTAAAGTATGAGCTTTGCGCTTTTCTCTTCCTTGCTGTCCCCTTAGAGGGATGGAGCATTTCACTGCGCCAACGGTTGATAACCGTTGGTGCAATGCGACAGGAGTGAGCGCATTTGAGGCGCGAACGGTGACCGAACACGGGGTTCTACCCGTGTGAGAAAGTGGCGGGCGACGAAAGTTCCATGAACACACATTTGTTACTCGCTACCGGTAAACGGATCTCGCGGGTCAAAGATACTTATTTGGTCCGTTTCCTTGTCCTGTTTCAGCTAGTTTGCAATATACTCCAATTGGAGACGGGAATGATCGTGAAATGCTGTTCCTTATCATCGTACGTCCAAGCGTATCCCTTGCACCAAAATTCGCGGTTGCGGTATGCTAATTTCATGTTCCCCCATTTCTGAAATATCATCAGACTGCTCTTCCCCTTCAGGTATCCCATAAACCCCGCAACGCTCATTTTGGGCGGGATACTCACCATCATGTGGATATGATCGGGACATATCTCTCCCTCGATCAATTCTACGCCCTTCCATCTGCATAACGTCCGCAATATCTCCCGTATCTCTATTCGCTTCTCCTCGAAAAACACTTTCCTTCTGTATTTCGGCGCAAACACGATGTGATACTTGCAAATCCCATGTCGTATGTGCTAATTATCCTTGGGGATTTTTTCGATCCCCAAGGTAATTGGCTCATTTTTTGTTACTGCGGTATGTTCACCGCGCCTACGGGCTTATAGACGATCTTTACTTCCTGCGTCCGTTTTCCGTCAATCCTTACGGGCGCGCCGACGTATATCTTGTCTATAAAGCTATTCAGAATTTCGGGCGTCAGTTCTAAGACTTCGGTATAGCCTTTCACCATGATGTTCTCATGTGTGCCATGAAGCCTATTTTGTCTATGGCATAGCGATAGCAGACGGCAAAATAGTGTTCGGAATTGAAGCCATTCCAAAACTCCCGATTGCCGCCGAATTGCAGACACTCCAAAACAATGTTCTTGCCTCGGTTGTTTAATGTTGCATTCGTAGACTTCATCACTTCGTTCCACGCCTGTTCGGTCGTGGACATTCTTTTGAAGTATTCTACTTTGTACCGCTGTTCGCAGTCTTTGAGGTATTCGTCTATGTTTGCGAATTCGTTTTTCTTATGCGATATGACGGAAATGGTTGCGTGTTTGTCCCGTGGGAACTTTGGTTTGGGCATCCCCATTTTGTTCTCGTAATACTTGTAAATCTTGTTTCACCTCCTTTCGAGGGCAGAAAAAACAGCCCCTTGTTCAAGGACTGTCAGTTCACATTTCATTGCTCCCTCTAATTGTTGCTGCCGACGGTTCATCTCCGTCATAAGACGCACATAGACGGCTTGCACAATGGGCGGTCTTTCGCCGTAGTACTCCTCAAAGTGTAGACGTTCTTCGCCATCAACTATTTCCTCATACTTCGCTATATCTTCCTTTATTTTGTCCTCGTCAAAGAGAGAGTAGGTCATAAGATGGCTGCAGAACTCGCCCACGCCGTAATACCAATGGGCGAACGGCAACAAATCCAATAAAAGCCAACGAATGACAAATTCGAGTTCGACGTCTAAATAATCAGGCATTGTGCCTGTATCGAGAAAAATATCCCAACATTTGCGGACATACGCTTCGGGCGAGGCTTTCTTCAATTCGGCGTTTGTTACTTTCTCTTTTGCCTTTTTGAGCGTCATGGAAATATAGCCTTGCGTAAATCCGCGTTCTTCCGCCGCTTCCGCCTGCGTTTTGTCCTCGATCACGCAGAGATTGTAAACCTCGAACTCTCTGTCTGTCAGGTTGTCTGTATTCCGCAACGCTTTCGGCGGCTTCTTCTCTGCTTCGGCAAACCTGAAATTCTTGTCTATATCCGATCATACAACACCTTGTTTGATATTAAAGCCTTTCTCATTATTTTCTGCAAGATAGATAACGATGTGTCCCAATCTCGGATTCAAAATTGGTAGTATTTTAAGCACAAAACAGTTAATTATACAAAATAGTCCTCATCTATTTTCATGATACTATATGTTTTTAGCGCTTGCACTCCGACTTCATACTTTAACATATAGCTCAGCAGCAATTCTCCATCTATCAACTTGATATTTTTATGCTGCAACTTTAAGATATAACCCATCCCATCTTTAGTGAAAGTTGAAGTTGTTATAAAAACCCCTTTTTGCACCCCTTCCATGGCGCCAACAAATGATTGCAAGTCTGGTCTTGTTACCTTGTGGTCTTTTGCGTATCTTTTCGCTTGAATATAAATGCGATCCAATCCAAGCTTATCTTCATTGATAATACCATCTATACCACCATCGTGAGATTTTCCTACAACGGCACCGGATTGATTGTCATATCCGTATCCCATTTTAAGTAACAAATCGACAACTAATCTTTCGAAAAATTCAGGCTCGTGACTCATTATTTTATCCATAAGTTCACTTTTTATTTTGGCATTATATTTGCCGATAGCCTTTTCAACCCGTTCTTCCGGTAAGTCGTCTTCATCTGTCAAACTGGGATTTTCTTTTATCTTAGTTTTTTTGTCATTTAATAAGCCGAATACGGGCTTACCATCTCTCACAGAAACTATGCAAAAATATTTAACTGGATGAGCCGTAGGGAAATCTAAATCAACACAGTGTCTACGAATTTCGCCATTTACAACCCCTTTGGGATTTTTTGCGCCAAAACTATAAAGGCCTCTATCAATAATTGATGAGTAAATTTCATCAACGGTCATCGTTTGATTTTCCAAAACCATATTAATAGCTTCTAAAATTGTTATACGCTTTGTAACCATGACCTTTTACCTCTTATTTCATCCATATCTATACTTTCGTCAATAAAGTAATTTGCGGTTCTGGAAATTTAATATAATTATAACATTAAATGCCAAATAAATCAACTATCCTTTGCAAAAGTTTTCAAAGCTATTTCAATTCTTCTACAACAAAACAAAATTGCGGCAATCATTTCAAATGGATCTCGAGAAGCATCTATCGCCCGCTTGATGAGTTCTTTTGGGATTGGTGATAAGGGCGGTCGCCGTTCTTAACAATCAACTTGCACAAAAACTTAATCTGGTTTTCTAATCCTGCCAGACACTTCGAAACAAAATGGGTAATTGATTTTGAAAAATATTTAGTTTTAGCCTTCTTTATAATATTGCCACAGATAATTCAAATACTTATTTAATGCCTTTTTAGCCTTTTCTTCCATACGATAGTTTCCGTCAATTATTTCTCGTATTTTTTTGATGTAATTGGACGCTGTAGCGTTATCATCAAACAAAAAGAGATTTGTGTAGCTCTTAGAAATTTTAGTGAGCATGGGGTTAAGATATTTTTCTATCATGCGGATAACCTTATCGGCATACTCGGCATCTTTTTGATGGTGAATTTTAATATAATCTGCGAAGTTTCGCTTGAACCGCTGCTCTACAAAATCTATAACTTTTTTAGGCTCGGCACTTGAAGGTCTATGTATTAAAAAACTGACCGTTGCTTTGTCGATCTTAAAGTAATCTAACAGATCCTGTAAAAACCAACAAGAATGTAAAGCCGTATGATTGCAGTTTATACAAAAACCGCCATTGATAGGTTTATAATTCGTTTTTCCTTCTAACGAAAACATTTGAGCTTTCGTCCACGAACATCTGAACTCTAATAGTTTCTCCCGATATTCAGGGAATAAGTCAAGCAAGAGTTCTGTCGTTCGACAGAGCAGATTTCCCCAAGAATGTTCCTCAATGGCATGCCCAAGAATATCCAACTGATACGGCGTTGTGTTTTCCAATGAATAATCACGCTCAGTTAAATCTTCAATATAATAACGCCGCTTCCCTTCAAAGACGACGTTCTCAAACACTTCAGCCTGTTTCGCATTAAATAATTCGATCAACAGCGTCTGTGCAGCCAATTCTTCTAATGCCGCCTGTTTGTCACTCATATCAACGGAATCATACACGTCATCTTCAATACTCATATCAAATCCCCTTGTCTAATTCAAGTAAATGCTTATAAAAATTGCCATTGGAATATTTATACTCTGCATATAGGTATTTCGTTCCTCGATCAATATGCGCTTTCAAATACTTCGGGAAATAAAGGTTGTCGTCCAATTTCTCACCAGAGTGGCTGATAATTAAAGCCTTAAATATATCATCATATTCTCCCGTAATTGTTTGCCTATTCAATTCCAATCCATCACTATCACTTTTAAAATCTTCTTCCGTCAGGTGATCCGAATTACGTAGCGACAAAGCAATAGCGATTTTACACAAGGCAAACGGTTGTAAATGAATTACCGAGCCTATTTCTTCAAAAACGAGCATCGTCTCCTTAGATGTTTTCAACTTAAATATCATATTTATTCTCCAAAGTATCTATCTTTCAGGATTTCCGTGACACCATAATCGCTTATACGCAACATAAACTTGTCGGAAATTTGCGCCTCCATCATATTCTTATACTCCCCCGCGATTTCTTCATCCGTCGAAAGTATAAACATCTGATTGTTGAGTTTAGTAAAAAATTCTGTGACAATATTTTCTCTATGCTCAGAATCTATACGAGCAAAAGGCGTATCGATAAAGAACGGTATGTCCTTGCGGCTTGTCTTAAGTAAAGCTAAATAGATTGACATTATATAAACTTGACGCTCGCCTTGTGAGAACGGCGCCTTTATTGGCGATGGCAAACGAATCGAATCAACATTGCCAAATTCGAGATTGTTTATATCAACTATATATTGCACATGATCGAACAAGCCAAGAAAATCCCAATTTGCTGTCTTATAGTTCTCAAGCTGGTTGCGCCTTACCGTAATTAATTTATACGGAATTATATTGATCTTTTTATCTATTACAATCCCGTCGATGAAATTATCTTTATTGATGATGGACTCAAAACAGCAGATGAACTCTTTTTGCAACAATTTTGCCTGACGTAAAATCAATTTCTCCTCAATTGCCGAAAATGTTGCAGCTGCTCTTTCCGATATATCGCTAATAGATTTATTTTTAAGAACACTTTCGTATTGCGTCTTAATTTTATCAAGACTTCTTTGCGCATCAGAATAGCAAATCGTTTGGGATTCCAATTCCTGCTTTTTACGTTCCAAGCTCAGGGTTAAAGATGAAAGAGCTCCCTCAAGAATTTCTTTCTGCTCAACGAACCCTTCATATCCATCGATAGAACTTGAAGTCAGTTGCTCGCGCAACTTTTTACTTTTCCTTAAAGATGCGTTTAACCGCGATATTGCAGACAAAATCTGCTGTTTGTCAAAATTTCGTTTTTCGTAAATTTGCGCTATAATACCGTGAATTTGATTAGCGGAGAAGTCAAAGTCCAATGCTTGATTTGAGATTGACAATGTATCCTGCAAAAATTCAACCAAATCGGACACATTTAAGTCGGCAATCTCTCTTTGCTTAAGAAAGACGT
>CANRLK010000026.1 GCA_947631465.1 uncultured Clostridia bacterium | reverse complement strand
ATTCTTCCCTACAGTGTCAACGTAATATCCCTTGCACCAAAATTCGCGGTTGCGGTATGCAAATTTCATATTCCCCCATTTTTGAAAGATCATCAGACTGCTCTTCCCTTTCAGGTATCCCATAAACCCCGCAACGCTCATTTTGGGCGGGATACTCACCAACATGTGAATATGATCTGGACATATCTCTCCCTCGATCAACTCTACACCTTTCCATCTGCACAGCGTCCGCAATATCTCCCGTATCTCTATTCGCTTCTCCTCGAAAAATACTTTCCTCCTGTATTTCGGAGCAAACACAATGTGATACTTGCAATTCCATTTCGTATGTGCTAAACTACTTACGGTATTATTTTGCTCTGGCATTTTAATATCCTCCGATTGTGTAAATCTTTTCAGACTGGCAGGTCTTACTCAATTCTACACCAATCGGAGTTTCTTTGTCTACCTCATCGGCATTAGCCTCTCCTGAACCACGCGACGATCGCGTGGTTTTCTTTTAGACAAAAAAGATCTTTATCAATTGAGTAAAGATCTTTGTCGATTTTCATTTTTTAGGCGCAAAAAGGCGTTCGTTTACTCCCCCTGTGGTGAACTCGTCATAACCCCACTAGAAAACCAAGTTATTCTACAATTGCAGACACCTCTTCCAAACAGTTTGCAAAATCCCATTGCTCCATTCGTTCAATTACCGTACCTTTAATGCCTTTCATTTTACCGTTTACGTGCACGGTGCTATCCTCGTTCACTTCATCGAACCTGCAATTATATTTGTAGACTGCTCCATTAGGAAAGCGCACTTTCACGCAACAGCCATAGACCTCTGGAATACGGTCGTCACTTTCTTTGTTTTCAAGGACTTCCTGCAATAATTTCCGTAATAATCGTTCATTGGGGGAAATGGCTCGTTCCTCGGGCGATAAAAATCCACTCTTGAAATAATCGTATTTTTCATGTTTGAGGAATGCTTCGTTAACATTAGAAGTCGGGCATCCGCGATAAATGGAAGTAATATAAAGAATATCTTGGTATAGTTCAGACGTCATATCCTCATGGTTTTCAAGATTAGATATAGCATAAAGCGATTGAACGAGCGGTAAAGGATATGAATCCAAATGAGCAATACAACTGGAAACGCAATCAAATTCTTTCAGGAGCTTTCTCAAATATGTACCGTCAATTTTTTTGGAACACATTAAATTGCTGAACTTCCCTTCAAGTATCAAAGCTTTTTTAACAGAATAGCCGAGGCTTTCATAAAAACGGTCGCATAGATTTTCAAAAAAAGACTCGATGCTGTCTTTATCGACCATTGTATCTTCAATGAGTTGCAATATTCCGGCAATCATGTCATGTTCTTTGTCATCCATATCATAGGAATCATCTTGTGATCTTTCCCAATCGTCGACAATCGTGATGATGCCCCTTCGAATCGAAGAATCAAGTTCATTAAGGTTCATGTTTTTTCTCCTATGTTTTGTAAAAATAAAGAAAGGTCCCAACAGAACCTTGCGTGTTCTGTTGAGACCGCGATTGGTGACCTTGCCGGGAATCGAACCCGGGATTGCGCCGTGAGAGGGCGCCGTCTTAACCGCTTGACCACAAGGCCTCATCTTCTGCGATTATATCATACTTTTTCTTTTTCTGCAATCGTTTTTATATCCCTTCCGCAAAATTTTTTTCGCAAAAAAAGACATCCGCCTGTGCCGCAGATCCGGTAAGGTGAACCCGCCTTTCAGCAGGTGGGTGCGCCGCAAACAGACCTCGGACTTTCCGCTCCTCGCAGACCTTGCCTATTCCATCCAACGCGCGCTCCCGATTTTTCTTCGTGGATTCCGCTTTTTCCGCTCTCCGTACACCGCAGGTGTCATCTTTATTATACCAACTTCTCGCCCAAATTGCAACTCCTCAACACAATTTTTTTGCGGAACTTTTCTCTTCCCACCCCATTTTCCTCTATCTCTGCCATCTCTTTCCGTTCCGTACACACCGACACCGCGTATCCGTCATGCAAAAAGCTCTTCCACGCACATCTCACTCTCTCTCCGCCGCAAATCGCTCCATCTTCCCCCATCGTCGTCTCAAACATCTTCCCTACGCCTTCGCCCGTCATCTTGACAAAGCTCTCCTTCCTCGTCCATATAAGATAAAACGCCGCCGCCTTCCCCCATTCGCTCGGCTCACGGCTTACCATCTTCCGCTCCGCGTCCGAAAACCTGTCCAAAACTCCCTTGGGAATTTCCTTGATCTTCTCCGCATCGCAGCCGATCTCCCCTTCCGAAACCGCCAAATACGCCCGCTCCCCGCTATGCGAAAGATTAAAACACAATCCTTCCGTCCGCGGCTTTCCGTTCTTTCCAAAACTTACTTGCCCGTAAGAGATTCCGTATCTTTGCAAAACGTCCCCCAGCAAGATCCCCGCGCCGAGGCGAAGTTTCCGCGTCTCGCTTTTTAAGGCGCTCAAAACGCCTTCTCGCCGTTCTTCGGGCACGCTTTGAAGAAGCTCCCTCTCTTCGGCGGGGTCGGGAAGGCTCGTAACGTCCGTCCAATACAGCTTGATCAATGCCGATCTCCCGATTTCGAGAACAACTCTTTATAATAATTTCTCGCGCGCTCCGCAACGGACGAGCCGCCGTTCTCCTCTTCTTTTTTGGGCTCTTTATAGTATCGAAGCACAAGTACTGCCGCATCCTCTTCCTTATCGGGCGTCGCGCCGAGCGACTTTAAGATTTCCTCCGCCGCCTTGGGATTGTTGGCGAGCGCATGCGCGGTCATGTTCGTCCTGCGAAAGCCGAGCATTCTCCCCTCGCCCGCCGCGAGCAGTACCCCTTCCGTGCAAAACACGAGTCCCTGCCCTTCGAGCAGTTCGATGCGTTCTTCGCTCGGCGTGACCTTTTCGTACAGCCCGAGCGGCGTGCCCGCGCGGACGCGTAGATAGGACGCGCCGCTCCCGATCGCAATGGGCGCGAAGTGCCCCATATTCACGAAATGCAGCTCATGCGTCACGAAATTATACACGCCCGCAAACAGCGTCGCGCCGATCGACGCTTGATTGTCCGCATATAGCTGCGCGTTGACCGTCGTCATGACTTTCGAAAGCAGTTTTCCCGAAAGCACGCCTGTTTTCAGTCCGTTTTTAAGTTTATCGAGAAAGAGCGCCGCGTCAATGCCCTGTCCCCAAACATCTCCAATCGCAAAGAATACCGTCTCCCCGTCGATGCGGAATGCGTCCGCATAATCAAAGGAGAGCCCCTTTCCGCGGGCAAGTTTATACGAAAGATGATAGTCCGCGCCCGTAAGCGTGCGCTCGGCCGCAACGCACTCGGTTGCGATCCGCCGCGCCAAGGCGTTCTTTTCGCGCTGCGCCGCCTCTTCTCCCGTCTTTTTCCGGGTGTATTTGAGAAGAGACAGCAGCTTTTCGCTCTGCGACGAGAGTTCGTCGCGAAGATCCTGAAAGTCGCGCTCGGTCTCTTCGGGTTCGAGCCTTGCGCCCTTCGAAACCGTGTCGGAGAGCGATTGCAGCGACGAACGAAGTTTTTCCGAGGGCGCGCCGACCCGCCGTTTCAAGAAAAAGAGCGTGAGCCCCCACGCAAAAAGAAGCGCGGCGCAAGCGGGCAAAATTTCGAGAAGCAGGGTCTGAAAGCTCTGCCCCTTTCCGAGATACCCCGAAATGAGAAAATAAAGCGCGAAAAAAAGAACGACGAGCGAAATGAGCGCGGCAAAGATCGCACTCACGACCGTTTTGAGAGGGGCGCGTTTTCGATGGAATCCGCTCATGAGAGCACCCTGATCTTTTGGGAAAGTCCCGTGCGGAACAGCGCCTCGGAAAGGACGGCGGGCACGCGGATGAGCGAAAAGCTCCCACGCTTTTGCATGAGTTTTTGCGCAATGACGAGCTGCCGAAGTCCCTCTGAGTCGACAAACGTCACCTTTTCGCAGTCGATCACGAGATCTTTGATCATCTCCCCCAAAGAGCCGACCGCCGAGCAAAACTCCATTGCCGAAGCCTTGCTCAAAGCCCCCGCGATCGAAAACATGACGGCGCTCCCTTCGGAAGTCCAAGTAATATCCAAAATATCCTCCGTAAACAGAGTATCCCGCGCCTTCATATGGAAGGCACATGCAAAGCGGCGTTGCTTTCGCCACGCCGCCCCAAGCGATTTGTTTACTTGCTCAGTTTCTCCATCATATCGACGATGTCCTGTACCGTCTTGATCTTTTCGATCTCATCTTCGGGCAGGGTGATGCCGTGCTCGTCTTCGAGCGCCATCATGAGCTCCACAACGTCGAGAGAATCCGCGCCGAGATCCTTGACAATCTCCTGTTCGGGGCGAATGCCCTCCGCCGCAATCCCAAGCTGCTCGCCGAGCATTTTACAAACTTTTTCAAACATAACCGTTCCTCCCATTCTAACAGGTACTTTTTTACCATTTTAACGGAATTTTAACAGTTTGTCAACCTTTTTATGGCAAAAATTCTCTAAGACGAGCCGAAAGCCCCTTTTGTTCCCCCTTTACGCCTTGACCTTCGCTTTCAGATCGGAAAACCACGCCCGATAGAGTTCCTCCATCTCGGAGATCTCCAACTTTCCGCGGTTGATCTCGATCATCTTCTCATGCCCGTAATTTTCATAGACGAACCGCGCAAACGTCGCCCAAGCGCAAAGCTGGGTCGGCTTTCCCCCGTCCTCGGAGACGACATAGGCAAGGCAGTTTTCATAATCCTTCACCGAAAATCCCGCCTCGTCCGTTTTTCCGAACGCGAGATCGTACCGCTCCTTCGCGCTTTGATAGATCTTTTGATCTTCCTTCTTAACCTTTGCCTCTTCGGCGCGGCGGGAAAAGTCGAGCATGTAATTTCGGAAGGAAAGCTCTTTTTGAAAATCCGAATATTCCGAAGCATAGTAATCCGCAAGGACATACCCGAAGCCGTAGCCGTCGTCCCCCGTTTGATAAGTGATCTGACGGGAAAGCTCCCGTCCCAAGCACGAAAACGAGTAGATCGGGATCGCATGCTTGGAAAAATCCGACCAAGAGACGACGTTTGTCAAGAGCCCGAAATCGTCCTTTTTGCCGAAAAACACGTCAACGGGCGACGATAGTTCCGTGTTGTAAATGCCGCCGACCGCCTCTAACAGGCTTTCGCTGTCAAGGGCGATCGAGCGCAGCTTATCATAGTCGGGCATGCCCTCGCCCGTCAGCATGTCGCAAAAATTGCAGGCGAAATAGAAATGAACATGCTCCGTCCTTACCTGCAACGGATACTCCCCGCTCGGCATTGGACAGAAAAAGTCGGGAAGCGCCGCGCCGTGTTCTTCGAAGAAGGACACGACCTCTTCCCCGTCTGTCTTTGAAAAGTCGGGCGCATGATCTTGAAGATAAAGCGCGCCGAGCGCCTTAGCAAACGTCCAGGCGGCGTCTTTTTCCGCGTAATTTTCAAGATATAAGGGATATTGCAGCTCCTTTCCCAACGAAAACGCCTCCGCTTCCTCAGGCGAAACACGGGTAAACTCGCAGTCCCCGTCCAAAAGAGCCGCACTGACCCCCGCAAACACGCCGAAGGGCAGCTCCTCCTTTGCGCCATTCCCGAGAAGGACCGCGCCGATCATCTCGGGCGAACTTGCGGGCGAGACGAAAAGCCCCTCGTCCAAGACGCGCGTCGCTCCCGATGCGATATAAACGTCCGAAGGCACACCCGCAACCTTTTGCGCGAGCAGGACGGAGTCGATCGCATGATCAATTATTTTATCTTTCGTCCCGTGTTCGATATAAAAGGTGATGCCGTCCGTTTCGACTTTTTTGTCGAAATTCAAGGACGGAAGATCGGGCTGATAATAGAACTTTCCTTCGTCCGAAGCGCGGGAAATGGGCGAGGCGCAAGAGACCGCGTCAAACTTCGAACAGCCGACAAGACAGAGCCCAATAAGAAACGCGAAAATACCAACAGTCCACTTTTTCATATTATTTTTCTCCTATTAAGTGAAGGTCAATGATAGTATAAACCCTACCCCCCCCCTGTCAAGTATTTTCAATAAAAAACTTATGCGAAAATGAAAAAAAGAAAATTCTCCAATCGGAGATTTCAACAAAACAAAATAAAGCGTGGGATTTTTTACGACCAAAAAGGACAAAGCGATTGGGGTGACGACCAAGAAGGATAAAGCGAAAGTCCTCTTTTCAGAAACGAGCAAGACGAGGAAAGCGAGGAAAAGCCGAGGGAGTTTACTGAAATCGTAAATGACCGAGGCTTGCCGCAGCTTGACAAAGTATTGCGACGTTTATGGGAAGAGGACTTAGTCTTCCATGGTTTCGGGTAACCCGTCCGCCCCGGATATTTTTCGGAAGGAAAGGAAGTACTTCTTGCCCGTATCCTCATAATAATAGACAAATTGAAGACACAAAATGAAGAGATAACTTGCGGGAATGGTGATAAAGAGCATGCTGCCGAAGGTCGCAAGTCCCAACAGAATATTAAGCGCCATGATGAGATAAATGGCGAGAAGATAGCTCGAAAACCGCCCGCCGAAGCCCTTGCGCGCGCGGAAACTCGCCTTACAACCTTCACCGACCCGCTTGCCGTCGGTGACGATTGCGGGGATCCATGCCGAAATGAACGAGAGCTTGATCGCTTGCAGGCAAATGAACGCCGTGACGGCGAGTGCAAGTCCCAAAAGGACGGTCAAAAATCCGCTCGACGGCAACAGCGACGGCGCATAGAAGAAGAAAAACCAGCAGAACAGCACGCACAGGATATCGAAAAGGAAGGAGACGGGCTCATAGATGAGCTGATAGATCGCCGACTTCCCTAAATTTTTGAAGTATGCGGAAGAGAAACGGGTGCGAGAATAGGACTGCATGCGGTCGTTCAGGATGCTGCCCATCGCAAAGGTGGACGTGCCGTTGATGAAGCGGATGATCAAATAGAGCACGACGACGCCGACGACAGAGCCGACGATCGAGCCGATGTTTTGCGCGAGCATCGCCAAAAAGTCGGTGACGGCTTGGGTGATCTGGTCGCGGTAGACGACGAGCGCGCCGAACTCCGAGCCCGTTTTGAGCTCTTCGAACAGGCTCGAAAAGAGCGAGACGATCGTTTCCGCTTCGGGGCTGCCCGTGATGTCTTGCAGTCCCAAATTGATGATGACAAAGAGCAAACTTGCAAAGAGCACGCCCGTCACGAGACGGAATAAGAGCAGTTTATAGACGTTCGAAAAGTTGTCGGAAAGGATACGGACCGCGTTTCTGAATCTCATATTACATCTCCTTATAGCTGAGGAGCAAGTCCTCTCTGTCTAATTTATCCGTTTCGAAATACAGGGTCTCCATGCGGACGATAAAGCTCAAAAACCCGAAGAGATAGAGCACGATCGCAAGCAGGCGCGAGACCCACTCGGGACCGAACGACGCGCCGAAGAGCAGCAAAAAGCAGGGCGCATACGAAAGGAGCAGCGAGAGATACAGCTTCCAGCGCACACCGCTCACCAAGCGGTAGGAGTATAAAAACGCCTCGTAGGCGCGGAATCCCGTATGCACCTTGCAGGGAAGCCATAAATAGATCGCCGTGACGATGTATAAAAGCGCCGCGATAAAGAGAATGGACAAAAAGATAAAGAGAATGCGCGCCGCGGTCTTGGAGGCGATCGAGACAATCATATACAAAACGGCGGAGAGAATGAGCGCCCAGATCTCGTAGATCGCGCCGAACACGAGCACGAACACGAGCGCCGAGGCGGTATGGTTGACGAACTCCTGGATGACCCCGCTGAGCGTGCGCTTGCCGATGCGCATGTGCTTTTCGACAAAGGCGAGCAGAAGCGCCGAAAAGATGACGAGACATATGATCGCCAGCACGCTGTAAATCGAGCCGAGCGCGGAGTCGATGCGGAAAAAGGTCCAGGCGCTGAAAATTTCGAAAAAGCTGAGCTCAAACGAGCCGAAGAACAGGCTGTGCGTGACGAGCGAGATGTCCCGAAAGTCTACGGACAACGCCAAAAAGACCGCGGGCACGATCGCAAACGGCAGGACAAACCAGAGATTTTTGAAGATGTACTTCCATTGTTCGACAACGATGCGCATGGGTCTTGTTTCCTTACTGTGCCTGACGGCAGCTTCCCCCTCAATCATTCCTTCCTATGATATTATATCTCATTCTTTGAAAGATGTAAAGAGTTTTTTCGAAAATTTCCCCGCGCGGGCTCCGTCTGCCCCGTTTTTCGCGGAAAAATTCCTTGCACGGTTTGAAAAGTTGTGCTATAATGCTTTGCGGTCGAAAATTTTACGGAAGGCAAAAGCATTGAATAAAGATCTTACCGTCGGCGAGCCGAGAAAAGTCCTCTGGGCATTCGCGCTGCCGATGTTCATCTCCGTCATCTTCCAACAGCTCTACAATATGGCGGACAGCATCATCGTCGGACAATTCACGGGCGAGGCGAGCGTCGGCGCGATCGGCGTCTCCTACCCCGTCACCATGATCTTCATGGCGGTCGCGATCGGGGCAAACGCGGGCTGCTCGGTCGTCATCTCCCGCTTCTTCGGCGCAAAACGCTTTTCGGAGATGAAAACCGCGATCTATACGTCCTTTCTCTCCGTCATCGTGCTCTCCGCGCTCTTTCTCGCGGTGGGACTTCCCTGCGCCTCCCCCATTCTGCGCCTTCTGAACACGCCCGACGACATCTTCCGCGACTCACTCAGCTATCTCAACATCTTCATCCTCGCCTTTCCGTTTTTGTTCCTCTATAACATCGCAACGGGCGTCTTTAACTCGATCGGAGACTCCAAAACTCCCCTCTTCTTCCTCATCGGCTCGTCCGTCGGGAACATTTTGCTCGACCTCTTGTTCGTCGGCGTGTTCCATTGGGGCGTTTCGGGCGCTGCCTGGGCGACCTTTGCGGCGCAAGGCATTGCAATGGCGGGAACGTTGTTCGTCCTCACCCTTCGCCTGCGCGCTTGGAAAGAATACAGCGCGAAAAAATTCAGTTGGAGCATGCTCGGCAAAGTGTACTACGTCGCCTTCCCGAGCATCTTGCAGCAGAGCTTCGTCTCGGTCGGCAACCTCTTCATCCAAGGACTCGTCAATTCCTACGGCACGGCGGTGATCTCGGGCTATTCCGCGGCGTCCAAACTCAACATCTTCGCGGTCAACTGCCTCGTCACGATCTCCAACGGCACGTCCAACTTCACGGCGCAAAACGCGGGCGTCAAAGAAGTCGGACGCATCAAACAGGGTTTCAAATGGGGCTGCGTGCTCTCGGTCATCGTTGCGCTCCCCTTCGTCTTGCTCTTTACCCTCTTCCCGAGCGCCGCCGTCAAACTCTTCATGACGGACATCAGCGACGTCGCCCTCGAAACGGGTCGGCACTTCCTCCTCATCGTCTCCCCCTTCTATCTCGTAATGTGTCTCAAAGTCATCTCCGACGGCGTGCTCCGCGGCACGATGAAAATGTGGTGCTTTTTAACGTCCACCTTCTCCGACCTGCTCCTTCGGGTCGTGCTCGCCTTCCTCTTCGCAGGGCCTGTCGGGCTCGGCGCGGACGGCATCTGGCTCTCTTGGCCCGTCGGTTGGACCTTCTCGACCATCCTCTCCCTCGCCTACTATTTCAGCGGCGTTTGGAAAAAGGAGAAAAAACCCAAAGCGCCGAAAGCGCAAGAACCAAGCCCTGAATAAAATACAAACTGAAAAAGCCGAGGGAAATCCCCTCGGCTTGTTTTGTTGTCTATTTCATACCCTGCTTGTCGTCTGTAAGGCGAACCGACGTTTCTCCTTAAAGAGCTCGACATAAGGCACTTCGCCTAAACGATCGTTCCCTGCGCCCATATCGGGTTCGAGGCTCAAAGCGACGGCGTTCGTCTTTTTCATTGTCTCCTTTTCGGCGGCATTCGCGTTGAACCGATCGAAATAGTCTTCGACGAACTTGGTAAAATCTTCCTGCGTCTGGGTCACCTTGCGATAGAAGATCAAGCCCTCGTTGTCGAGCCAAATGTGCCCCGGGGTGGGAACATGGTCCACAAACCAGCGGGAGACGGCGACGCTCTCGAAAGAGCAGGTCGCAGTCACGAAATCTTCGGGGATATGCTCGTTGCTGCGGTAGATGTTGATCAAGTTGTCACTTTCGTAGGACATGACGTCGAGCATCAAGACGAGAATGTCGTCGCGGTACTTATAAAGATCGCGCTCATACGCCAGGATGAACTGCTTCATGTGAATGGTACACCAGCCGCACTGGGTATGGAAGAAATCCAAAAAGACGAGCTTCTTGTCCTTGATGAGCTCGGACAGCCAATTGTCCTTGGTATGGTCCATCGTGTTGTAAATATAGAGATCGTACATGAAGTCGCCGACGACGAGCAGCGGGTCGGGCGTTGCGGTCACGTTTTTGCCGTTGACGACGCTCCGCTCTCCTTGAATGATCCCGCCTTTGAGCTCGACCGTCACGATCGGGCTGCCCGCTTCGATCGGGTACTCTTCTTCCACCGTTGAAAAGCCCCGCGAAAGCCCCGTGACTTTGAGCTTGTTCGCCTCTTTCGAAACGGTGCATTCCATCGTCTCGCCCGTCACGGGAATGCTCTTCAAAAGCACAGAATCCTTGTAGAACTCATACTTCGCATCGTGATAGGTCCTGTCATTGTTCGGGCTCACCATCATGCCGTTTGCACGGCGAAGCCGAACTTCCAAGGTGACCTCATCTCCCGAGAGCTTGGGAATGCTCATACTTTCCGACCGCGCCCCGCAGTAGATGCAGTGTTTGGACTTCGAACCTTCCCTGTCTGCCGTTGCGGGTTCATCGACGATATATTCGCCGTAGCGATGGGCAACTTTGTCGATGTCGTATTCTTCGAGCGTACCGCAAGTGATACACCGATGCGAGCTATGCCCTTTTTCGGAACAAGTCGGAAGTTTGTCGATGGACTGTTCTTCCCAATCGTGTCCGTTTGCGGGAACAAGTTCATTCGGCTGCTGCTTATTGCAGAACCTGCAATACATGTACTTCTCGCCGCCCGTCGTGCAAGTGGGTCTTGTGATCCAATGAGTCCTCGAATAATCGTGATCGACCTTTGGCATGGTCTCCGTCACGTCGTAGTTGCAGCTGCTCCGCCTACAGTAGGTGTATTTCGTGCCCGTGCTTTGGCAGGTCGGCTCTTTTCGGATAATATACGAAAGGTCATGCCCGAGCGCGGGGATGATCTCTTCCTCGATATGGTCGCAGCGGGAGCAGGCATAGACGTTCTTCCCTGGCGTCAAACAGGAGGCATACTCCGAACGATCGGTCGGCACAAGGGCGTGCCCGAGCGGCGGAAGTTCGACGTTTTCCTCCTTGATCCCGCACCGTTTGCAGGTCGCCTCATCGCTGTATCCGCCTTGGGTGCAGGTCGGCGCTTTGGTCGGATTTTCGGCGTACCAATTATGCCCGAGCGCAGGCGTCACCTCTTCTTCCGAGTAATTGCAGTCGGGACGCGTGCAGGTCTTGATCTTTTTGCCCGTATTGGTGCAGTCGGGATAGGAGATCACTTGCTCCGAGAAGCGATGTTCGAGCTTGGGAACGGTCTCCGTTTTCTTTTCGTTGCAGCCGTCGCGAAGGCAATGGCTCTCGCCCGTCCCGTCCTCGGTGCAGGTCGGCTGCTTGATGACCTCGACCGCGGACATTTGATGCCCGAGCGCGGGGATCTCTTCGTTTTCGATCTTTTGATGGCAGCGGTTGCACACTCCCGAACGGCTGAACCCGGGCTCGGTGCAGGTCGGCTCTTTGGAGACTCCGTCGCCTGTGATGTCATGCCCGAGCTTGGGCATGACCTCGGTATAGGTATGCGAAGAATCATACTTGCAGGTGAACTTTTTGAGCCCTTCCGTCGTGCAATCGGGCTGCTCGACGACCTCTTCCAAATAGTCGTGATCGGTCTTTTGCAAAGTCATCTTTTCGGTTTTTCCGCACTTTTGGCACGTGCGGACCTGCTCCCCTTCCCGCCCGCAGGTGGGCGATACCGTCACCTTCCATGCCCCATAAGAATGCACGCAGCTCCCGTCGTCCTCCTCATCACCTTTGTCGGGATTGTCGGGATTATCGGGATCTGTATCGGGGGTCTTGTCGGGGTTTTGATCAGGGTTTTTGTCGGGATTCGTATCGGGGTCGTTATGCCCGCTGTCATCGGGTTGGGAATAGGCGGGATCTTTTTGATTCACCTCGGGCTCTTCTTCACAGCATGCCAAGGCAAAGGTACTTAAAAGTGCTGCGATCGCAAGCAAGACGATCAAAATGCGTTTTTTCATGGGATACCTCCTTGAATGTTTGATTCGGTGGGTTTCGTCCTTGAATTTTATCCGTCAGGTGACGTTTGCCATGCAATTGAAGTACAGAATCTCTTCGAAATGCGTTTCGGTCAAGCCGCTCGCGTCCTCGAAGAGATACCCCCCTTGATCGATAAAGAGGTTTGCGGGCACGCCGCTCGATGCGAACTTTCGGTACAAGGGGTCGTCGCTTTCCGTGTCGCAGACGATGTAGAATTCGTTTGCAAGTTCGCCGAACCATCGGGGCGACTTGACGAGTTCCATCGCCCTCTCGCGGCTGTCAACGGTGTCGATGAGCACGAAAGTGAACAGATCCTTGTATTTTTGATATGTCTTGACGAGCGCAGGACACTCCTCCATGCAATAGAAACAGCCTGAGTAGAAGAAGGAGAGAATGACAATCTTGTGCTTTTGTAGAAGCGCGCCGAGGGTGACGTCTCCCTTATTGATGCTGTGGAACGTTAAATCGGGAAACACCATGCCCTCCGCAATCTTCTTGATCGGTTCATCCCCTTTCAAAAGCTTGGAGCTCAAACGAAGATCGAGTATGGGCCGCTGGGTCGTCAAGGGATATTCCTTTTGATAGACAAACCCGTCGGGAAGATCGAGCGGCTCTACCGTGTAATTTCCCGCAGGAAGCTCCAAGTCCAAAAGGCACACCTGCCCGCTGCCGTAGATACAGCCTTTCCAAACGGGCACGACGTCATTATAGACCTCGACCTTTTGCTCGTTCGTCACGCGCACTCTCGGATAATGCAACCGATACGCCCCGTTCCCTATCGGCTCTTGCCAACAAATTTTGAGCCCGTTGGCACGATTGACGCGGATGCGATACTTGACAAGCCCCTTGTTATTCGGCTTGCCCGTGATCGTGCTGTCGTCCGTCGGGAAACTGTTGCCGTACAGCTCGTCAAGGCTCGGATCGGGCTCGACTTGCGGCTGTTGCGCCTCGCCTTGATTTCCGCCTTGTTCCCCTTCGCCTTGATCGCTTCCTTGATTTCCCTCGTTTCCTTGATTGCCCTCGTCGGGCTCAGTCGGCTCGTTGGGATTGGTCGGATTTTGCGTCTCGCCGCCGCTCGGCTTTTGAGATTCTCCCCCGCCTTGATTTTCTTGATTTCCTTGACTGCCTTGGCTTCCCTCATTCCCGCCTTGGCTGCCCTGCGAAGAGCCCTCATTCCCGCTCTGGCTGCCTTGGTTTCCTTGGTTGCCCTGGGTGGGGTTTTGGGACTCGCTCCCGCCTTGATCTTGGTCTTGGTCTTGGTTTTGGTCGGGCGATTTGGCGGGAGAATTTTTGGTAAAATCGCAGACGGAGCATTTGCCGCCGACGAAGGAATGGCGTTCCTTCTGCGGGGTGGCGTCGTTACAAACGGGCGCATGCCAGTGATAGGTCTCGTCGTAAGACCAAGCGTCGGAAAAGACATGCTCGTGCGCGGACTCGCTCTGCGAACAGCCGAAAAGGCAAAGCGTAAGCACCGCCGAAATTGCGACGATCGCCGTCCGCTTGAAAAATCTTTTGGTTTTTGCTTTCATAATTTTCGCACCCCCTTTGTATTTTGACGAAACTCCCGCAACAAAATAGAGTTCTCGTCATTATCATTATACCATAGCTTTTGCGCAAAATCAACCCCTCTCCAATATGTTTAACATGAGAAGCTCATGCAACCTCGGGAGAGCAAACGCCGTTTGAGAAGGTGTGTTTTTCGAGACCCGATTTGAAGCTTGTATCGTCGCAGGTAGGCTCATGCCAATGGCTGACGGAGTCGTAAGTCCACTGATCGGAAAAGGTGTGCGTGAATTTATTTTATGGTTTTACTCCTTAATTTTTCTGCTAAATTTCTTAGTTTTTCTGACACCGTATCAAGCGACATTCCATCGCTTAAATATTCCGCATGGTCGCCGTACCCCCAGAAATCGGACTGTCCCTCAATAATGATTTTATTATCTTTAACAGGTACAAGCCACTCCGAACCTAAATTCCAACTTAAACGGCAAAAATTTGCCATATTGACAAAGGGAAAATACTCTTCCGTAGTGTCAACTTTTTTTCTTAATTGATCGTCGTGCGTACGGAAATGAGCCAAAAAAGAATCGTATTCATTCAGCCATTCTATCGCTTCCGACTTTTCATAATACGTTATTGACTCCGACCTTTCGTAGATGTTCTTTGATTTCGGATCTTCATCATATTCATAAAAAATTGTCGTGGCACTCAGCAAAATCGGTAAATAGATTCTCGTTCCTTTTTCTCTTACTCCATAAAAGTCCTCCTCAATGATACACTCTACCATCAAACAATTACATGTGACACGGCCCTCAATTTCTTGATACTCATCATCAAGAATCGAAGATACTTTTAATTTTGCAAAAGAAGCTTCTCCTGTGAGGTCATACCTCTCTTCGAAAGACAGAACTCGTTCGCCTTCTCCGTCAAGATGATCTTCTTCCTCTTCCTTAGGGATTTCCCTTTCCTCTTCATTGGAATTACTTGCGCCATCTTCGTTAGAATTATTTTCTTCTGACTCATTCGGATTCAAAACGTCGTTTGCTTTTGAATCGCAAGCTGAAAAAGAAAGAATCAACAGCATAGAGAATAAGATACATAAAATTTTTTTCATTGATACCCACCTCCGATTATAATTATATCGTTTTCAGGGACGTTTGTCAAGGTATTGAATTTTATTCTTGCTGTTAGAATAAATTTAATCCTATTGCAAAACCGCTTTCGCTGTGATATAATAAAATCGGAAAATTCTATTTGGGGGCTTTTTATGAGAGAAAACAAGGGAAAAACGATCGTTCGGGCGGCGGCTTTCACCGCGGCGCTTTTCGCGCTCCTCCCTTTCTCCGCCTGCAAAAAGCACGTGCACACCTACGAGGAAGTCTGGTCGAAAAACGAGTTCGTCCATTGGCGCAACCCGACCTGCGGCGACACCGACGAGCCCGATGCACTCTCCATTCATAATTTCAATAAGGACGGGCTCTGCACCCTCTGCGGCTATCAAAAGCCCGTGGACGAAGAGCTCGGCGACGACGAGGATGACGAAGGCACAAAGCCCAATGACGACGGAAAGGAAGAACAAAAGCCAGGCGGAAAAGAGCCGACCCCCGACGAAAGCCAGGGCGGAAGCCACGGCGAGGAGACGGGAAACGTCTATCGGGACGGGCTTCTATACCGCGAGATCGTCGACGAGGCGGGCAACAAGGGGCTCTCCGTCTTTGCGGGCGACTGGAAGGACAAGAAGGAGATCGAGATCCCCGAAGAGCACAACGCTCTTCCCGTCGTCGAAATCGGCGAGGACGGCTTCTCGGGGTGCGGGGCGCTTGAAAAGATCGTTCTCCCAGAAAGCGTTCGGACGGTCGGCTATCGCGCCTTTTACGGCTGCGAAAAGCTGAAAGACGTCACCCTCCCCGCCCGCATGGACGATCTCGACGAATGGGCATTTGCCGACTGCAAGGCGCTCGAAACGATTGCGATCCCAGCGGGCATCACGGCGCTCCGCTATAAGCTGTTCAGCGGCTGCATTTCGCTTCAAAACGTCTCTCTTCCCGAGGGACTCACCCTCATCGGCAACAAGACGTTTTATCACTGCCTGTCCCTCGAACGGCTGGACATCCCCGCCTCCGTCACCCGAATCGGGAACTATGCCTTCTCAGAATGCGAGGCGCTCAAAGATTTTTCTCTTCCGAAAAATCTCGTCTATCTCGGAAACTCGGCGTTTTCCTCCTGTCTTTCGCTGACCGAGGCCATCATGCCAGATACCGTGACGCAGATGGGCTTCCAGGCGTTTTACAACTGCGTTTCCCTTACCAGGCTTCGTTTAAGCGCCAATCTCTCCAAGATCGAGTACGCCGCCTTTTATAACTGCACGGCGCTTCCCGAGGTCACGATCCCCGAAAACGCCGTCTCGATCGAGGAATACGCCTTTACAAATTGCCGTGCCCTGTCGACGCTGGTCATTCCGCGCTCGATCAAAAAGATCGGCACTTGCGCGTTTTTCTATTGCTCTTCTCTCAACACCATCACCTACTCTGGCACGACGAGCGAGTGGTATGCCATTGAAAAGGCGGATTGGTGGAATTACAGCACCCCCAACCAGATCTCCCAAAGCGTGATCTGTTTAGGAGACTGACCTTATAAACATCTCGGGAGGAATCATGAAACAGAATCAATTTCTCGGAAAATACCAGGCGAGACTGAAAAAGATCGGGCTTTTGAAGTCGGCGATTTATGCGCTCGTTTTCGCGCTTTCGGCGAGCTTTCTCGCCGCTTTCTGCGTCTGGTTCTTCGTTCTGCCCGCCTGGGGACTGTGGCTGATCATCGCGGGGACGGGCGTTTTGACCTTCTCCGCCGCCCTTCCCCTTCTCTATTTCCTCCGATTCCGCCCGACCGAGCGGAAAACCGCACGGGAAGTGGACCGACTCGGGCTCGAAGAGCGCACGGTCACAATGTTGGAACTTGAAAACGACGACTCCTTCATCGCCCGCCGCCAGCGCGACGACGCCGAAAAACAGCTCGAGACCGTTCGGGAAACGCAGCTGCGCCTTTTGGTCCCAAAGACGACGCTCCTTGCGCTTGCACTCTCCTTTGTGTTCTGCGCCGCGATGACGTCCGTCTCTTCGCTCGCCTCGCTCGGCGCGATCAAGCACGGCAACGAAGTCTTTGAGGAATGGATGTCCCCTTCGACGATGGAACGGGAGCGCGAGTATGTGGAAATCACTTATCTGGCGCGCGCGAACGGCAGGATCGAAGGCGAGGCGGAACAGCGGATCGAAAAGGGTTCGGACGCCTCCCCCGTCCGAGCGATCCCCGACGAGGGCTACGCCTTTTTGCAGTGGAGCGACGGCGTTCCCACCCCAGAACGGTGGGATCTGAACGTCGAGGAGAGCTTTGCGGTCGAGGCGATCTTCTTGCAGCCGACCGAAAACGACCGCGGCGACAAGGACAGCGACAAGGGCGAGGGCAAACAGCCCTCCGAGCAGGAAAACGACGGCAAGGGCGACAAGGAGGACGAGGATTCCGAAGACCCCGGCGACAAAGAGGAGGGCGACGGAAACGAGAGCGAGAGCGACGACAACAGCGATCAA
This sequence comes from uncultured Clostridia bacterium, assembly GCA_947631465.1. Classification (GTDB taxonomy): domain Bacteria; phylum Bacillota; class Clostridia; order Christensenellales; family Borkfalkiaceae; genus Gallimonas. The sequence goes on along the minus strand of CANRLK010000026.1, from coordinate 5,708 downwards.
GATCCCGACAAGCCTTCGCTCGGCGCGGGAACGATCGGCTCGGGCGACAACAACAGCGTCATCGACGGCAAGACCGACTATCGCACAGAATTTGACTACGACGAAAGCATGAACGACGTCGAGGGCGACGACTCCATCCCCTCCGATCTCAAAGACGCGCTCAGCGGATATTTCGACAGTCTGAAACCGTAAAATATTTTTCAAAGGGGTCGCAAAGTGGTATTGGTCTGGCTCAATCTTCTCGGTTTTTTGGGGTTTACGGGGATCGCGGTCCTCATTCTCATCTACCTCTTAAAGCCGAAATATCAGCAAAAATTCGTGTCGAGCACCTTCGTCTGGCAGCTGGCGCTCCGATACCGCAAAAAAAAGATCCCGATCGACCCCTTCCGCAACCTTCTGGTCTTTCTCTTCCAGATGCTCGTTCTTGTCTTGTGTTCCCTCATTCTGGCGCAGCCCCGTCTCATTTCGGAAAGCGCCCTCCATACAAGTGAGGAAGAGATCATCATTCTCGACGCCTCCGCTGGGATGCGCGCGAAATTCGCGGGCGAAAAGCGGGCGGAGACCCGATTCGAGCGCGCGGTGCAGGACGTCAAACTCAAGATCAATGACCTGCTCATCCGCGACGATGGTGTGATCTCCGTCATCCTGGCGGACAAAACCCCCCATTTTCTCGTGGAGGGAGCGGGCAGAAAGGACTTCTCCGAGGTCGTTTCCGCGCTCGATGGTGCGGTTTGCTCTTTGGGCGCGGCCGACATGGAGACGGCGCTCGTTTTAGCGCAGGAAAAACTCTTCCTCTCCCCTTCCGCTAAGGTCACCCTCTATACGGGGACGCAGTACGGCGATTTAGGCGGAGCGGTCACGGTGAAAAATTTGGCAGATCCGAGCCGAGAATGGAACATCGCGATCTTGAACTGCTCGGCGGCGATCGAGGAGAATGAATTCGTCTTTTCCGTCGACGTCGGCGCGTTCGGGAACATTTCGGGCGAGCGGATTTTGCACGTTGACATCAAGGGCGCGCAAAACGGGGACGGCAACAAGACCGACTATGCTTTAAGGACTCCCGTCGGATTCGAAGTGGACGCCAACAATGCCGAAAAACAGCTGCGAAAGACCGTCCGCGTCCGCGCAACGGACCTCGCCTGCGGCGGCAAACAGGATCAATATTTCTCCTCTTTCGAGGAAGTCTCCGTCTATTTTTCGGGCTTGAACGACTCCATTTCGGACGATGATTCTGCCATGATCTACGGCGGGGAAAAGGACAGCGTCAAAATTCAATACCAAAGTTCCGACCCGAACACCTATTTTTATTTAGGCTTTCATATCCTCATGGACGTCATGCAAAGGGAGCGCGATCTCTCCTTTCGGCAGGTCTATGAGGGGGAAACACCTGAACTGAACGGGTTCGACTATTATATTTTCGAGCACAACATTCCCAAAGAGATCGAAACGAGCGGACTTCCTCGGGACGGCGTCGTCCTTCTCTGGGACCCCGATCGGGAGATCGAAGGGTTGGGCGTGCATTTCGGCGAGACGGTCAAACTCCCCGCTTTCACCTATCTCAACAGCGGCGAACTTCATCCCCTCACGCAGTATTTGGACGCTTCGCGGATCGGCGTCTCTGAATATCGGAAGATCACAGAATACGACGAAAGTTTCCGTCCCCTACTCTTCTGCGGGGAAGATCCGCTGCTCCTCGTCAAAGACGGGGAGAAAGAAAAGATCATTCTTGTCGCATTCAGCATCAACCAATCCAATCTTTCTTTCGAACGGGATTTCGTCACCTTTCTCTATGATCTCATCAACCATTTCATGCCGCGCACCCTTGAAAAGTACGCCTATGAGATCGGCGAGAGCGCAGAGCTCCGCTGCAAGGGCATCTCTCTCGAGGCGACCCTTCCTGATGGGAGCGCCCAACGTATCGAGGAATTTCCCGCCCGTCTTGAACTTTTGCAGGCGGGAACGTACACGTTTCGGACTCGTTTCGGCCTCGAAAAGTCGGACGAGATCCGAAAGCTCTATGTCCGTATCCCGCAGGCGGAGAGCGGGATCTTCCGCGTTTCCGACCTCAAAGCCGCGCTGGAAAACGGCGAGGCGGCGGGCACGGACTCCCGCGATCTCTTCTTCTGGCTTGCGCTAGCGGCCGTCGCGCTGCTGTTTGCGGAATGGATCTTGCAATTCCGCGATATTGTGTAAGGAGGCCTCCTGTGACAAACTTTTCCATTCGATTCACCGTCAGCGGATATCTCCTGCTTCTGCTCCTTCCCGCCTTTGCGGTCACGCTCTTCCTCTATTTCCGCATGGAAAAGCGCTACCGCAAGACGAAAAACCGCATTCTCTCCATGATCCTTCATACCACCGTGCTCACCCTCTGTATCTGCGTGCTCTCGGGCATGTATTTTTCCTGGGAGGCGGCCGATCCGTCCAACGAGCTCGTTCTTCTGATCGACGCGTCGTTCAGCGAGCAGGGCGCTAAGTCCTCCGTCGACGGATTGGTGCACGACATCCTCTCCGCAAACGATGGACGGAGCAAGATCGCTGTCGTCACCTTCGGATACGACCAAAAAATCGCCTTGGAAATGGACGATCACGACCCCGAACGCGCCTTTTCGGACTATCTTTCTTCTCCCCTTCCCGACACTTCCGCGACGGACATCTGTTCGGCGCTCACCTTTGTTTGGGATCCCGACTATGACAAGAGCGGCGGAGAGACAGGAAAAGCCGTCATCGACTCTCCCGAAAATGCGCGGATTCTTCTCGTCAGCGACGGCGTTCAGACCGACCGCGACGCGATGAGCGTGATCCGTCGGATCTCCATGGACGGGATTCATGTGGACACCACCTTCTTCCCGGGAACGGGGGCAAGCGACATGCGGATCACGGACGTCTCGCGCCCCGACAAAAGCCTGTCTCTCGGCGAAAAATTCGAGTTTACCCTCACGATCAACAGCAATTTCGAAGGAAACGCTGATCTCACCTTCACCGACCGCTGCGAAAACGAGCAGGAACGCGTCTTTCGGCAGGAAAACGTTCCCATCAAGCTCGGCTTGCAGACCGTCGCCCTCCCCCACAGCTTCTCCGCGGCGGGTCATCACGAGATCGAGTTCCGTCTCTTTGCAGCGGGCGACGGGATCGCCGAAAACAACGTCTTTTACGCCTATTGCGACCTGAGCGAAGAAAACAAGATTCTGCTCGTCGAAAAATATGCGGATGAGTCCAAGGACCTTGCCGAAATTCTGCTGGCGGCGCAGGGACAGAGCGATCTCGTCCTCGACAGAGTGCGGATCGGCGACGGAGATTGGCTTCCCGTCAGCCTCGAAGCAATGCAAAATTACGACGAGATCGTCCTTGTCAACGTCTCCCATGCGGATATGCCCGAGGGCTTCGAAGAAAACCTTCAAAAATATGTGGAAACGCGCGGCGGCGGGCTCTTCACCGTCGGCGGGTTCGAGCGGGACGAAAACGGAAACGTCCTCTATGTGCAGGGCGCAGAGGGCGGAGCAGTCCCCAAGCCGCACGCCTACGACGAAGCCGACCTTCAAGATACCCTCTACCAGCAAATGCTGCCCGTGGACGCCGTCTCCTACACGCCGCCCGTCGCGCTTGCGATCATCATCGACCGCTCCAACTCCATGGATTATGAGGCGGACGTCGGCGGCTCCATACTCGATCTTGCGATCCGCGGCGCGATCAAGGGTTTGGACGCCCTCTCCACTCGCGATTTTGTCGGCGTCATGACGCTCGAGGATTCCTATGCGGTGAAGCTCGACATGACCCCGATGACCCAGAAGAGCCGAATCGTGACGGCGATCCGCCGCATTGCGGACGGCGACGGCGGCGGCACGAACTACGGCGCGGCGATCGAGCATGCGGGCAGGACGCTCGGCGCTATGACGAGCGTCGAACGCAAGCACATCCTTCTCATTTCCGACAGCCAGCCTGGAGACGCCTTCGGCGATTGGGAGGGCGGAGAAGGCTACGGCACGATCATGAAGCGCTATCACGACAATTTCGGCATTACCCTGACGGTGATCTCCATCGGCCATGAGCTCTCCGAGGATCTCCTCGAGCTTGCGAAGATCGGGGACGGCAGCGCGCAGGAACTCATGGGGAGCGAAGTGCTCACTTTGGATGAAATCCTGAAAGCGGACATCTTCATGGAGCAGCTCTCGGGCGCTGTCGTGACCGATTTTCATCCCACCGTCCGTTCGCATACCGATGTTTTGGACGGCGTGAATCAAAGATCGCTCGAAGCTATCACCCTGCACGGCTTTTTCGGGTCGCGCGCCAAGGCCTCGGACGACGTGCAGCTCGTCCTCAACGCGACTTATGCGCCGCTCTATGCGCAGTGGAATTACGGGAACGGGAAAGTCGGCAGTTTCCTCTGCGATCTCGAAGGTTTCTGGTCGCAGGAGTTTACGGAAAACGAGGCGGGCGCGCAGTTTCTGCAAAATGTCGTCAAGGGGCTGATGCCCATTCAGAGTATCCGTTCCCAAACGCTCGACGCAAGGTTCATCGAGGACAACTATCGCACGCAGGTGAGCGTCTACGGTTTCGACCCGAAGGAAGAGCCCGACAAAAAGCTCATCGCCTTTGTAGAGCCGCCTCGAAGCGCTGTCGGAAGTTCCCCTTCCGCGGTGCAGAAGTTCGATCTTCTATCGCTTTCCCTGAGCGGGAATCGTTTCACCTTCGAAAACCGTGCGGCGGGCGTTCATACCGTCACCATTTTGAAAGTTCCGCGCTCGTTTGACGTGATGCGAAGCGGCATTCAAACCGCCGAGGACGTTCCGCAGGGAGAGATCCTCTCCTATTGCAAGAGCTATCGGGTCTTTTCCTATTCGGAAGAATACGATCCGCAGCCTGACTCCTATGCGGCGGGCAAAGAGCTTCTGATCGCGCTCTCTTCCAGAGACGACGCGGCGGGCGAAGGGAAGCTGATCTACGACGCAGAAGAGCTGCTTGGCGTCTTTGTGAAAAGGCGGCAGGAATGGAATCCGCAGATCCTGTTCATCTCGATCTCGATCGTGCTGTTCCTATTGGACATTGCGGTGAGGAAGTTCAAATTCAAGTGGCCTCACGAGTGGCTTGAGAGCCGCAAACACCGCAAAGCGATCTTACGCAAGTAATTGGTTGGGGATTAATATGATCGTACCCAAATCGCACCCAAATTTTGGCCTAAAAACAGTTGCTTGGGGAACTTGGTTTGTAAACTTCTACCAAGATCTTCTCAAAATCACATGGAAAATGCTTGCTTTTTTCGTGAGATTGCGGTAAAATAGACCTGTTTTGATGCAGAGATGTCCGAGTGGCTTAAGGAGCACGATTGGAAATCGTGTGTAGGTCAAAAGCCTACCCGGGGTTCAAATCCCCGTCTCTGCGCCAATCCCCGAAAACACAATATGTTGTGTTTTCGGGGATTTATTTTACACCATATCTTGTATTTTTAAGACTTGTGGTACATTTATGGAACAAATTCTCTCTTGTCGAGAAGCAAAGTACACAAGGAAAATACTCTTATTTTTGCAAATTTTTCAAACTTTTCTTGATATTTTTACGTTGAAGATGTCCTTTCCTCTGATCTCTCCGAAATTTCTCCTTGCAGCGCGCGGACGTGAGCAGAATCTTCCGTTTGCCCTGTCCCCTCTTCGGGCTTCTCTTCCGAAGAGGCGGGCGACTTTGAATTTATGGCGGACTTCGTCGTCACGATCTCT
>CANRLK010000025.1 GCA_947631465.1 uncultured Clostridia bacterium | reverse complement strand
GTCCTCGGGAAGATCCACATGAAATGGACTCCGATGCCGGGGCGCATCAAGGACTATATCGCGATGCCCAAGCCCAACCTCTATCAATCGCTGCACACGACGGTCGTGACCAACTTCGGTCAGCCCTTCGAGATCCAGATCCGCACCGAAGAAATGCACCGCACGGCAGAATACGGTATCGCGGCGCATTGGAAATACAAGGAACAGCGCACCGAAGAGACTTCGCTCGACAAGCGGATCGCTTGGATCCGCGAGGCGATGGAATGGCAGGGAGAGCTCAAAGACAGCAAGGAGTTCCTCGACACGATGAAGAGCGAACTCTATTCGGACGAACTGCTCGTCTTTACCCCGCAGGGCAAGGTCATCTCCCTTCCCGAGGGCGCAACGCCCATCGACTTCGCCTATGCCATCCACTCCGAAGTCGGGCATAAATGCACGGGCGCAAAGGTCGGGGGGAAGATCGTCCCCTTAAACAGCAAGCTCGAAATCGGCGACGTCGTCGAGATCATCACTTCTCCCAGCGCGAAAGGACCGTCCCGCGATTGGCTCAAAATCGTCAAGTCCTCTTCGGCGCGCGCCAAGATCAAGTCCTTCTTCAAGAAGGAGATGAAGGAAGAGAATATCCGCCTCGGGAAGTCCATGCTCGAAGAGGCGGCAAAGCACCGCGGATTTGCGCTCTCCGACATTCTCACCGAGGAGAGCTTCCGCAAGATCTCCGAACGGCTCTCGTTTTCGAGCATGGACGAGATGTTCGCCTCGGTCGGCTACGGGTCGGTGTCTACCAACCAGGTCTTGGTCAAGCTCATCGACTATTTCCGCCGCGAAGAGCCGCGCGTTTCCGTGCACCCCGAACTTCGGAAAAAGGTCGCGCACGGGGCGGTCAAGATCAGCGGCACAAGCGATCTTCTCGTCAGTTTTGCAGGCTGCTGTTCGCCCGTTCCCGGGGACGACATCGTCGGTTTCGTGACGCGGGGCAGGGGGATCGTCGTGCATCGGCGGGACTGTCCCAACCTCAAAAACGCGGAAGAAGAGCGCTTGCAGCCCGCGGAATGGATCGGCGGCGAGGACGGACAGTTCAAGGCGCATTTCGTCGTCACGGCAAATGACCAAGGCGCGGCGCTTGCTGCGATCTCTTCGAGCGTGAATGAGCTCAAACTCAAAATCGCCTCGGTCAACGGCAGATACGATAAGTCGGGCAGCGCGATCGTGGACGTTGCGGTCACGCTCACCAATCTTCGGGACGTCGAAGTGCTCATGAAACGCATTCGGTCCGACCCGAAGATCGACGACGTGAGGAGGTCGAACGATTGATGCTTAACATCGGTAAATTCAAAGTGCACGGGTTTTCCTGCAACAGCTATTTTTTGACGACGGACGAAAAGAACTTCGTCGTGATCGACCCGGGGCAAGCGGAAGTCTATGAAGAGGCAAAGGCGCGCGGCATGACCGTCCCCTTTGTGCTTTTGACGCACGGGCATTTCGATCACATCCGCGGCTGCGCCCGCTTTCAGGCGGCAGGCGCTAAGATCGGCTGCTTGCAGGGCGAAGAGGACATCGCGCTTTGCCATAACTTGGGCGAAGTGTACGGCGACGGTCCTGTCCCGCCCTTCAAGATCGACTTTACCTTCCAAGACAACGAGCTCTTGACCCTCTGCGGTATTTCCTTTCGGGTCATCGCCTCGCCCGGGCATTCGCGCGGCGGCGCATGCTTTCTCGTAACGACCAAAGAGAAGAATTACGTCCCAGGCGTGCTGTTTACGGGCGATACCCTTTTTATGGATAGCGTCGGCAGAACGGACGGTCCGACGGGCAGCGAAGAGGAACTCTTTTCAAGCCTTCAACGGCTTGCGGCGATCGGGGAAGACTATCTCGTGTTTTCGGGTCACGGAAAACAGACCACCCTTCTTCGGGAAAAGCGGGAAAATCCCTTCCTTCGGGGGCTTTGAATATGGTTACGATCCATACAAGCGATCAGCTCCTGCCCGAGCTCATGGACATTGCGCGGCTCTTTCCCGAGGCGGGCGATATGGAGATCGCGCATGAAGTGTATCCCGCCGCAGGCGATAGCGGCATGAACGTCGAAAACAGGTTTTGCTGTGAAAAAGCCGAAAAGGTCTACATTGACAGCGTCGAAGGCGAGGAAGTCCGCGCGCTCAGGGATCGATTTGCCGTCGTCAAGCGGTATGCAAAGCTCGCCTTTTATAAATTTTTGTCCGAAATTTGCGGCAGGGAGCTTCCCTGGGGCTCGATCACGGGCATCCGCCCGACCCGTCTCGCCTATCGGCAGCTGGCGGCGGGGGGAGATTTCCGCACCCTGCTTAGAAAATTGGGCGTATCCGAGGCAAATACCGAGCTCGTCGGACGGGTCATCGAGGGGCAAAAGGGGATCCGAGAGCGCAAAGAGGGAAATGCCGACCTCTATGTCTCGCTTCCGTTTTGCCCGACCAAGTGCGACTACTGCTCGTTCATTACAGCGCCGATCGACAAGACGAAAAAGTTCATTCCCGCCTATCTCGACGCCCTACAAAAGGAGCTTGACGGCATCGATCGGTATTGGAAAAACCTTCGCGCGGTCTATGTCGGCGGGGGAACGCCGTTTGCGCTCGACGCGGAGGACTTAAAACGGGTGTTCGAGATGATCGAGCCCCTTCGCGCAAACGGGTGCGAGTATACGGTGGAAGCGGGGCGTCCCGACGTCTTTTCAGAGGAAAAACTCGACCTGTGCAAGGAATATGGGGTGACGCGCATTTGTATCAACGCGCAGTCGTTCTCGGATGCGACCTTGCAGGCGATTGGGAGAAAACATACGAGAAAGCAGCTCTATGAGGCGTTCGAGATGGCAAAGCCGTACGGATTTCTCGTCAACTGCGACCTCATCGCGGGGCTTGCCGACGAGCGCGCCGAGGATTTCGAGAAAAGCCTTACCGAGGCGATCGGGCTTGCGCCGCAGAATATCACCGTGCATACACTGTGTTTGAAGAAGGGGGCAAAGCTCAAAGAGGAGACGGAGCGGCTTCAAGACGGCTGCCTTGCGGAGATGATCGCGCTCTCGCGGGAGATGCTCACCCAGGCGGGGTACGAGCCCTATTATCTGTACCGCCAAAAGTATATGGCGGGCGCGCATGAAAACGTCGGTTGGACCAAAAAAGGCTGTGCGTCGGTTTATAACATCGACGTGATGGAGGAGACGACGGACAATGTCGCCGTCGGCGCAAATGCGATCTCGAAGAAGGTGTTCTTGGAAGAGGACCGCATTGAGCGGTTGGGCGCGCCGAAAGATCTCACGACCTACCTTGCGGGGGTCGATAAACTCGTCAAAGAGAGGGAAACCCTCTTTTTAGATCAACCAAAACAGGAGGAAACGGTATGAAGAAGGGGAAAACAGTTGCGGCGGTGTTGCTTGCCGCAGGACTTGGCGTGTTTGCGGGCTGTTCGGGAACGGAGGAAGAGTTAGAACCCCTGCCCCCCGAACGGGAGATCCAAACCCTCGACGATTGGGAATCGGCATTTGGGGAAGAACGGCTCAAAGACTTCACCATGCGTTCTTCCTGGCATATGACGGACAACGTCACCGCCGAGGAGAGCTATAAGGAAATTGAATTTATGCAGGACAAGGACAGCGGCGCGTCCCTTTTGATCGAGCGAAAGCGCACGGATGCGGAAGGCGAGGTGCTGAGCGAAATGCAGACGCTCTCTGTAAAGACTGAGGAGGGCTATATCGTCTATGTCAAAGAGGGGGGCGCTTGGAGCAAGACAGGAGACGACTGCGAGGGATATTTGACGTATTGGGTCGATTCCGCGCCCACGCTGTTCGAGATCTTGGGGCTCGGAACGCTCGATGTCGCGCAGGAGATGGACGGGTTCACTTACGAGAGCACGCGCGGGGAGTATACGTATCATAATTTCCCGCTCGGGACGGGTTCGCTCGTGTTGCGCTTTGCGGATTCCTACCTTGAAACCATCCTATTAACGGGCGGGCTTTGGGACAACAACGCCTATTACGCCGAGGTCGAAGCGACGCTCTCCGACTATGACGCTACGACGGTCACCATCCCGAACGTATAAGGAATTTTACGCTTCCCGAAGCGGGTTAAAAGAAAATTTGGGAGAAAAAACATGAAAAAGCCGATTCAGACGGTCGCGGCGGCGGTGCTACCTGAGGGGGTGGAGAATCTCCTGACGAAGAGCTTCGATATTGAAGGAAAAACAAAAACAAGACAAGGCAGGACGCGAAAACAAGCGTCCTGCGATTTTTTTATCGATCGGGCTTGATTTTCGCGCCCGATTCATCTTCGAGCCCGAGCAAATAGTCGATCGAGACATTGAAATACAGCGCGAGCAAGATCAATTCGTCCATGCTCGGCTCGTTGTACCCCGTTTTCCATTTGGACAGCTTTTGCTTGCTCACGTTCAATCCCTTGCAGATCTCGTTTTGCGATCTCCCGCTCTCCCCGATCAATTCCTTCAACCTTATCGTAAATTGGTTTCTCATCTTGCGAAAAAAATATCAAAAATGGGGACGAAACACTTGACGGTTTCTAAAATGGGGACTATAATTTCAATATACCCATTGGGAACGATAAATATACAGAGGTAAACGAGATGAAAAAAATTTTGACGGCGGCGATGGCGGGAATTATGGCGGCGAGTGTTGCCTTATTTGCGGGGTGTTTCGGCGATCGGGAAGCGCATACGCATACGATCGTTTTTGACGAGGGAACGCCCGCGACCTGTACGCAAAACGGGCTCACCTCGGGTTCGCACTGCGGGACGTGCGGTCAGATCATTGCAAAACAGGAAGTGATCCGCGCGACGGGTCATGAGTTCGGGAGCTGGAATCCCATCCAAGGGGGTTCTTACCGCGAATGCTCGGTTTGTTCCTATCGCGAGACGAAGTATGACAAAGCCCCCGAAGGCAACCAAGGCGGGGGGAGCGGTTCTGACCAAGGCGATCAAGGAAGCCAAGGCGGCGAACAAGGGGAAACCGAACTTTTCGGCGTTTACGGCAATTTTGATTTATTCCTTCGGGACTGCGAGACGGAGGGAAAGGAGGCGGTCTATCGGGGGACGGATACGCGCATCGAAGTCAACCTGCAAGCCGCGACCCAATCTTGCGAAGGGTACACGATCTTGATCCCCGCGCGCGTTTTGAAAGCGCGCTTTGTGGGAAACACCAAGGGCAATCCCTATCAAGACGTCCGCATCGAACTTCAAGAGCGCACGATGGACGTGGAAGTCGAGTTCGAGGACGTGCGCATTCAATCGCAGGATACGATCTTTGTCTCCAAGACGCAGAACATCGACATCGGGCTCACCGTGAAAGGGAATTGCAGCTTTGTCGTGACGAGCACGGGCGCGGCGGGCAAGAACGGGAAAACGGCAGACGGAAACTATGTTCCCGAGGCGGGCGGTCCCGGGGAGAACGGCAAGCCTGCGATGTTCATCAACGGCAACAGCGTCATTTCTTGCAGAGCGTCGACGCTTGAAATCCGCGGCGGAAACGGCGGAGTCGGCGGCAAAGGCGGCGCGGCGGGAGGTTATAACGGCGCAGGGACGGGAGACGGCGGCAAGGGCGGCAAGGGCGGAAACGCAGTGGACGGCGAGAGGCTCACGAAGGTATTCGTCTATACGGACTGCTCCTTAAAGATCTCGGGCGGGGTCGGCGGCAACGGCGGCGCGCGCGGAAACGATAACGGGTGGACTTGGCTAAACGGCAATCACGGCAAGAACGGCGAAAAGGGCGAGGACGGCGCGACGGGCTGCGAAATCGAATATATGAAGTAAAAATCTTCGAAAAAGTTCAAAATCTTCCGCGGAACCTTGAAAATCCTTTGACATCTCGGGAAAATTATGGTATCCTTAAAAAGACGGACGCGAGGAATTGCGCTCTCCACGCATCTCTTGGCGTCTCGCGAATCTTCCATAGGAGGTTAAACGCAAATGGAAAAGAAAGAGATCATCGAAAAGTTCGCTCAGCATGAGGGCGATACAGGCTCTCCCGAGGTCCAGATCGCGCTCCTCACCGAACGCATCAACCACCTCAACGAGCACCTCAAAGAGCATAAGCAGGACAACCATTCCCGCCGCGGACTTTTGAAAATGGTCGGCAAACGCCGCAGACTTTTGGACTATCTCAAAGCAAAAGATATCGAGCGGTACAGAGCGGTCGTTGCGGCTCTGGATCTTAGAAAGTAAATCGAAAGAGCGGCGTATCCTACGCCCTCTTTTTGTATTTATCGCCCCCCGCCAAGGCGGCGGATCGGGCACAAGAACAAAAAAGAACAAGGAGAAATCAACATGACACCCAATTACAAAGAATTTAAGTTCTCCATCGGCGGCAGAGAAGTCACCGTCGAGACGGGCAAGTATGCAGAGCAGGCAAACGGCTCTTGCGTCGTCCGCTCGGGCGAAACCGCCGTCATGGTCAACGTCTGCATGTCCCAAGAACCCAGAGAAGGCATGGACTTCTTCCCCCTTCAAGTGGACTATGAGGAAAAGATGTATTCCGTCGGCAAGATCCCCGGAAGCTTCAAGCGCAGAGAGGGAAGAGCCGCCGATAAGGCGATCTTGACGTCCCGTCTCATCGACAGACCCCTCCGCCCGCTCTTCCCGAAGGGACTGTTCAACGACGTCGTCGTCATCGCGACCGCGCTCTCCGTCGAACCCGACGTCGCTCCCGAACCCCTCGCCATGATCGGCTCGTCCATCGCCCTTGCGATCTCCGACATCCCTTGGGCTGGACCGACGGGCTCGGTCGTTGTCGGGCTCGTGGACGGGCAGTACGTCATCAATCCCGACTTCGAACAGCGCGAAAAGAGTACCATCCACTTAAACCTTGCGGGCACGAAGGACGCCATCCTCATGATCGAGGCGGGCGCAGACGAGGTCACCAACGACGAAATGGTCGGCGCGATCATGTTCGGACAAAAGGAGATCTCCAAGATCTGCGAATATATCGAGTCCGTCATCGTTCCCGCCGTCGGAAAGCCCAAAAAGGAGATCGAGCTCTACCATATCCCCGAAGAGATCGACGAGGCGGTCAGAGCCTACGGCAGCGAAAAGCTCGATTGGGCGCTCGACACCTTCGACCGCAACGAGCGGCAGGCGCGGCAAGACCAAGTCGAGGCGGAGATCGTCGAACATCTCCTCGAAACCTATCCCGAAAACAAGCGGGAGATCAAGGACAGCATCTATTATTTGACCAAGGAAAAAGTGCGCGCGAAGATCTTTGACCGCGGCATCCGTCCCGACGGAAGAGGGCTCAAAGACATCCGTCCGATCTGGTGCGAGCGGGGCGTTTTGCCGCGCGTACACGGCTCGGCGGTCTTTACGAGAGGACAGACCCAGACGCTCGCGACCTGCACCCTCGATATGCCCGCTGCGGCGCAAAAGCTCGAAGGCTTGGACGACGAGACCGAAAAGCGCTATATGCACCAATACAACTTCCCAGGCTATTGCACGGGCGAGGCGAAGGCGCTCAAAAGCCCCGGCAGGCGTGAGATCGGACACGGCGCTCTTGCGGAGCGCGCGCTCCTTCCCGTCCTTCCCTCCAAAGAGGACTTCCCCTACGCCATCCGCGTCGTCAACGACATCCTTTCGAGCAACGGCTCTTCTTCGATGGCGTCCGTCTGCGGCTCGACGATGGCGCTCATGGATGCGGGCGTGCCCATCAAAGCTCCCGTTGCGGGCGTTGCGATGGGACTCATCAAAAACCAGGAGACGGGCGAGTTCCGCGTCCTCACCGACATCCAAGGGCTCGAAGATTTCCTCGGCGACATGGACTTCAAGGTCGCGGGTACGGAAAAGGGTATCACCGCCATTCAAATGGACATCAAGATCAAGGGCATTTCCGAAGAGATCATGCACACCGCGATCGAACAGGCGAACGAGGGCAGGAGATTCATTCTCTCCAAGATGCTCGAATGCGTGCCCGAAGTCGCGCCCGAGCTCTCCAAGTACGCGCCTCGCATCATCAGCTTCATGATCGACCCCGAGAAGATCGGCGACGTCGTCGGCAAACAGGGCAAGGTCATCAACTCGATCATCGCCGAGACGGGCACGAAGATCGACATCGAGGACGACGGGCTCGTCTGCATCGCGACCTACGGCGATCCCGAGGGCGCGCAACGGGCAAGGGCGATCATCGAGAGCATCGTGCACGACCCCGAGGTCGGCGATATGTTCATCGGCACGGTCGTAAGAATCCTGTCCACGATGGGCGCGTTCGTCGAATTTGCCCCCGGTAAAGACGGCATGATCCATATTTCCAAGCTCAGCAATAAGCGCGTCGAGAAGGTCGAGGACGTCGTGAGCGTCGGAGACAGGGTCAAGGTCGAGATCATCAAGATCGGCGAAAAAGGCATTGACTTCAAACTGCTCGAAAAGTTATCATAAATCGAACAAATACAAAAAATCAGCCCCTGCGAAAGATCGCAGGGGCTTTTTGACGGGATATTAAGGGCTTCCCGAAGATCTGTCGCCGAAGCCGAGACTTATGAGGATCGCGCGGTTGACGCGGGACATGGTCGCGGGGGGGAGTTCCCCGATCCGCGACATGAGCCGTTTTTTGTCGATCGTGCGGATCTGTTCGAGCAGGATGACGGAGTCCTTGGCAAGTCCGAACGCCTGAGGCAGTTCGATATGCGTTGGAAGGCGCGCCTTGTGGATCTTGCTCGTGACGGCAGCCGCGATCACGGTAGGGGAATATTTGTTGCCCGTGTCGTTTTGCACCACGAGCACGGGGCGCACGCCGCCCTGTTCGCTTCCCACGACGGGCGACAGATCGGCATAGTAGAGTTCTCCGCGTTTTACGTTCATTTCCGCACCTTCTTTCGTGAGCCATTCCCCTCGCTATCCATTATATGTAACGATGGAAGAATTTGCCCGCGCGGTATAATTCTTGCCCCGATACGCAAAAATATACCACGATTTCATTGTCATTTTTCCAAAAAAATGGTATAATTGAACCGTATCCAATTTGAAGGAGAGAAAAAAATGCCGAAAATCGTCGTGGACGCGATGGGCGGCGACAATGCCCCCCAAGAGATCGTCAAAGGCGCAGTCCAAGCGCTCGAACAGCGGAAAGACCTTTCGCTCGTCTTTACGGGCGATCAAAAGCAGATCGAAAGGGAACTTTCGAAGTATTCCTTTCAAAGCTCGCGCGTGGAAGTCGTGCCTTGCAGCGAAGTCATCACGAACGACGACGTTCCGACGAGCGCGATCCGCTCCAAGCGGGACAGCTCGCTCGTCGTGGGGCTCAGGCGTCTCAAAGAGGACGAGACGGTCGGGGGATTTGTCTCGGCGGGCTCGACGGGCGCGGTGCTGACGGGCGGCGTCATGCTCATCGGACGCATTAAAGGAGTTTTGCGTCCCGCGCTCTGTCCGGGAGTGCCCAATGTGCGCGGCACAAGGACGCTGCTTTGCGACTGTGGCGCAAATGCGGAGTGCAAGCCGCAATATCTCGCCCAATTCGGCGTGATGGCGGCGGCGTATGCCAAGGCGGCGTTTGGCATGGACAACCCGCGCGTGGGACTGCTCACGAACGGCACGGAAGAGCACAAGGGCGACCCGCTCCATCAAGAGGCATACAAACTTTTGAAGGAGATCGGTTCGATCAACTTTATCGGCAACGTCGAAGGACGGGATCTCATGTTCGGCGACGTGGATATTTGCGTCGCGGACGGCTTTTCGGGCAACATCGCGCTCAAAGCGGTGGAGGGCTGCGGGAAAACGGTCTCGACGGTTTTGAAACAGGAATTTAAGCGCAATTTTGCGAGCAAGCTCTCGTATTTGTTTGCCAAAAAGCAGATCGGAAAGCTGCGTTCCATGCTCGACTATGCCAAGCTCGGCGGCTCGGTCTTTTTGGGACTGAAAAAGGTCGTCGTCAAGGCGCACGGGAACGCCAAGGCGGATTCCGTGCTCCCCGCCGTCTTGCAGGCGGCGGACGCCTATTCCAACCGTCTCATCGAGACGATCGAGCGCATGCTCCAAGACGTCACGGGCGGGGAGAGCGGCGATGAATAGCGGACAAGACCTCACCGAAACCGACCTTCAAGCGGCGGAGCAGGCGATCTTTTACACGTTCAAGGATAAGGAGCTCTTCAAGACGGCGCTGACGCACAGTTCTTGGTCGAACGCCTTCGGCGGCACGAACAACGAACGACTGGAATTTTTGGGCGATGCGGTCTTGGAGCTCGTCATCACCGAGACCCTCTACTGCGGGACGGATTCCGCGGAGGGGACGCTCACGGGCATCCGCCAGCAATACGTCTCTCAAGCTGCGTTGGACGAAGCGTCGGAGCGGGCGGATCTTCAAAGTTTTATGCGCTACTCGGGCGGCGCGGACAACGTCGGGGGAAAGACCAAGAGCAATCTCTTCGAGGCGGTGCTCGGGGCGGTGTATCTCGACGGGGGCTTGAAAGCCGCGCGCGCCATGTGCAGAAGATTCCTCAAATTCAAAGAGACCGAAAATTATAAGACCCTCTTGCAGGAATATGTGCAGGAGAAATCGAGGCAGATCCCTCGCTATGAGACCAAGGAGACCGACTGCGGATATGTCTGCACGGTGTATGCGCTCGGGAAAGAGGCGCGCGGCGTCGGTGCGAGCAAGAAGGCGGCGCAGACCCAGGCGGCGGGTCGGCTCTTTCAGGAGCTCACGGAGAAAAAGAAATGAATTTTAAGGAAATCCGTCTTGCGGGATTCAAGTCCTTCGCAGACAAGACCACCATCAAATTTGACGACGGCGTCACCTGTATCGTGGGGCCCAACGGCTGCGGCAAGAGCAACGTCGCCGACGCCGTGCGCTGGGTGCTCGGCGAACAGTCGGCGAAAACGTTGCGCGGCTCCAACATGCAGGACGTCATTTTCAGCGGCACGCAGACCCGCCGCGCCCTCTCGTACTGCGAGGTCACCCTCGTGTTCGACAATACCAACCGCATGTTCGACATCGAGTACGACGACGTCGAAATGACCCGTAGGCTGTACCGTTCGGGCGAGAGTGAATACCTTCTCAACAAACAGAGTTGCAGGCTCAAAGACATCGTCTCCCTGCTCCATGGGGTCGGGATCGGCAAAGAGGGGTATTCCATCATCGGGCAGGGCAAGGTCGAGCAGATCATGAACGCCAAGCCCGAGGACCGCCGTGCGATCTTCGAAGAGGCGACGGGCGTGATGAAGTTCAAGACCCAAAAGGGGGAGATCGAGCGCAAGATCGAGAGCGCGAAGGACAACCTCACCGTGTTCGTCCAGCGCATGGACGAGGCAGAAAAGCAGTTGAAACCCCTCGAAAAGCAGGCGGAGACGGCGAAAAAATATCGGGAATATTCCGCTCAGCTCAAACACGAGGAAGTCAATACATACCTTGCCCGCGAGGAAAATTTCGAATACGAGACGGGCAAACACAGAAAGAAGATCGAGGCGGCGGATCTTCGGCTTGCGGCGCTCGAAAAGGAGATGGCGCAGGTGGACGGCGACGAGGTCGCCGCGCGCGAACGCATCGAAGCGTCGGACGAAGAACTCCGCGCCCTCAACGAAAAGCTCCGCGTCTTCGAAGTCGGGCTCGAACACAAGAGCGGAGAAGCGAAGCTCATCGGCGAGCGCATTTCAAGCTATAAGCGTAGACTTTCCGAAGCCTCGGACGACGTCGAATACTCGCTCAGAAGGACCAAGCAGATCGACGAGCTCACCCAAAAGAGCGAGAAAAAGCGCGAAGAGGCGCAAAAACGGGTGGACGCCATTGAAAAGCAGTGCGAGGAACTCTCCCGCATGTTGCAGGACACCGACGCCAGGCTCTTGCGCTTCGAGCGGCTGTTCGACGAAAAGCGGGCGAGTGAATTGCATTCCGTCGAGGACTTGGCGTCCGTCCGCGCGAACGTGAGCGGGCTGTCCGCCGAGAAAAACGCCGCAAGCGAACGGATTGAAGAGGTGCGCTCCGCACTCGAAAAGACCCGCGCTCGCAAAAAGGACTACGAAGCCCAGCTTGCGCAGTGCCGCGAAAAGCTCGCGGAGAGCCGAGAATTTTTGGACGGCAAGGCGGCGAACGAGGAAAAGCTCTTGGAAGAGCTCCGCGAGATCGCAAGGAGCGGGCAGAAGCTCTCCGAAGAGCTCATCGCCTGCAATACGTCCATTGCGAACCTCACCAACAACCTCGAACTCTATCGCAACCTCAAAAACCGCTTTGACGGCTATCGCGATTCGGTGCGGAATTTGCAGCTCACGGCGAAAAAAGACCCCGAGATCGGCAAAAAGATCAAGGGTGCGATCGCGGACATCGTCTCGACAGAGCAAAAATACGAAGTGGCGATCGAGACGGCGTTCGGCGGGGCGATGCAAAACCTCGTCACGGCGTCCCAGGACGAAGCGCGCTTTTTGATCGAATACTTAAAAAAGACGGGCGGCGGCATTGTCACGTTTTTACCCGTCGACGCGATGCGTCCGCACCTCAACAGCGGCGAGATCCACCGCGCCATGCACGAGCGCGGCGCGCTCGGTCTTGCGGACGAGCTCGTAAAATACGACCCTTATTTTGACAACGTCATCAAAAATCTGCTCGGAAACACCCTCGTGTGCGATACCATCGCCAATGCGACGGCGATCTCCAAAAAATATCCGCGGTCATTCCGAATTGTCACGCTCGACGGGGACATCATCGGGGCGAGCGGCGCAATGACGGGTGGTAGCCGCCGAAGAGAGAGCGGAAACCTGCTCGCGGGCGAACGGCACATCAAGGAGTGCGAAGAGGGGATCGAAAAGAAACAAGCGCTCGCGAAGAAACTTCAATCGGCGATCGAGGAGAGCGAAAAAGAGCGGGAAGAGACGCAGGAAGCCCTCGACAAATTCCGCTTGCGGGTGCAGGAAGAAGCGGCGGCGTTTGCCGCGCTCTCCCAAAAGGAACAGGCGCTCTGCGATCTTGTCCAAGACGCGGAGCGGGACGAACGGGAATACGGCGGGCTCTTGGAAAAACTCGAAAAGCGGGTCGGAGACCTCGAAAACGAGGTGCTCTCCTCCGCGGAGAGCGAGGATATTTTGAATAAGATCCGCGCGGAAGCCAAGGCGGAAGCCGAGGCAAGGCAGGCGGAGAGCGGAAAACTCCGCGTCGAGCGGGACGGATTGTCCGAAAAGCTCAGAACCTTGCAGCTCGAAGGCGCGACGCTGCGCTCCGCATGCGCGTCCGAAGAGGAGACCGTAAAGAGATTGCAGGAAGAGAAGAGCGATCTTCTGAAACGGGTGGACGATACGCATATCGAGATCGCCAAGACCCGAACGCTCATCGAAGAGCTCAAACGCGAGGAGGAGAAGGTCGCCCTGACCGAGGAAGAACAGCGCGCGGTCACGTCCATCCGCGGGAACATCTCGAAGATCGAAGCGGAGAAGCGGGAGACGTCTGCGCTCCAAGCCGAGCTTTCGGACAAGAAACGGGCATTGCTCGCCGAACAGCTCAATCTGAGCGATGCAAAGCATGCGAGCGAGCTGGAAATTTCCCGCGCGGAAGAGCGGCTCGAAAGTCTGCGCCAGCGCATCGACGAAGCCTACGGGCTCGACCCCGAGTCCGCCAAGCAATTCCGCGACCCCGAGTTCAACATCGCCGAGGCGCAGGGCAACATCAACAGTTTGCGCCACAAGATCGCCTCGCTCGGACCTGTCAACCAGAATGCGGAGGAGGACTATGACAATCTCCTCGCGCGCTATACCGAAATGCAGCAGCAGAAAGAGGACCTCGACAAGGGCATTTTCGACCTCACGAGCGTGCTCGACGAGCTCAAATCCACCATGCAGAAGCAGTTCGACGAGGGATTCAACGAGATCAACGCAAACTTCTCGCACATCTTCAAGGAACTCTTCGGCGGCGGCAGAGCGGAATTGCAGCTCGATTACACCGATTGCGACGACCCGCTCAACGCGGGCGTGGAGATCATCGCAAGTCCCCCAGGGAAGAAACTCACCAAGATCTCCCTGCTTTCGGGCGGCGAGCGGGCATTTACCGCGATCGCGATCTTGTTTTCCATCCTCAAAAGCCGTCCCATGCCGTTCTGTATCCTCGACGAGATCGAAGCCGCGCTCGACGAGGCGAACGTCGGAAGATTCGCGAAGTATCTCAAAAAGTTCTCCAAGGAGACGCAGTTTATCGTCATCACGCACAGAAAGCCGACGATGAACGAGGCGGACATCCTCTTCGGCGTGACGATGGAAGAAAAGGGCGTGTCCAAGATCGTCTCCGTCAAGCTGTCCGAAGTCGAAGAAAAGCTCGGCGGCGACACGGTCATTGCATAAAAAAACCAAATCAAACGGAAAAATCGTATGGGATTATTCGGAAAGATCAAAAACGCACTCAAAAAGACCAAGGACGGCGTCGCGCTCAAAATGCGGCAGCTGTTCCTCAAAAACAAGCTCGGGGACGCGTTCTATGACGAGCTTGAAGAGATCCTCATCTCCTCGGACGTCGGGGTCGAGACCGCCGAGGACGTCGTCGAACAGGTCAAGGAAGAGGCGATCGGGAACAAGGTCAAGGACGAACAGTATGTCACCGACCTTTTGAAAGACATCCTCGAAGATACCTTGAACGAAGCGCCCGTGCCTAAGATCCAATACCCCTGCGTGATCATGCTCGTCGGGGTGAACGGCGCGGGCAAGACCACGACGGTCGGAAAGATCGCTAATTATTTCGTCTCGCAAAAGAAGAGCGTCACGGTCGCGGCGGCGGATACCTTCCGCGCGGCGGCGATCGACCAGCTCAACGTCTGGGCAGACCGTGCGAAGGTGAGGATCGTCAAGCACGAAGAGGGGAGCGACCCCTCCGCCGTCGTCTTTGACGCCGTCTCTTCCGCCAAGGCGCGCGGGACCGACGTGCTGCTCATCGATACGGCGGGACGGCTTCATGTCAAGGAAAACCTCATGAAGGAGCTCTCCAAGATGGACCGCGTCGTCCTTCGCGAGTTCCCCGAGGCGACATTCTATAAATTCCTCGTCCTCGACGCGACGACGGGGCAGAACGCCGCCTCCCAAGCCCGTCTCTTTAACGAGGCGGTCGACCTCGACGGCATCGTCTTGACCAAGCTCGACGGCACTGCAAAGGGCGGGTTCGTCTTTTCCCTCTGCGGCGAACTCAAAATCCCCGTCGTCTTTGCGGGCGTCGGCGAGAAGATCGACGATCTCGTGCCGTTCGACGCCGAAGAGTTCGTCGAGGGTTTCTTTTAAGCGTCGCTTGATAGGGTGTGAATATGAAAGACTTCTTCAATAAATACAAACAAGGTTTCGACATTTGGATGCTCGCGGGGGTTGTTCTGGTTTTGCTTCCCGAGATCGTCTATGCCTGCATTCCCGCGTTCTCGGGACTGTTCCCCTATAAGATTCCCGAGATCTTTTCCCGCATTTTCCAAGCGGCGGGATGTTTCCTGCTCGTCTTTTTCGTCCTCCGCGAGCCGCCCGAAAAAAAGCCCTTCTTCGATTCGCTCTATCTGACGGCGTCCCTCGCCCTGCTTCTCGATTACACGGCTTGGATCTTATTCTTCTGCGGGATCTCGACCTTCGGCGTCGTCATCTTCCTCAAAGTCTGTCCCTGCATCTTTCTGTTGCTCGTGTCCTTCGAAAAGAAGCACATGCTCGCGGCAATTCCCCTTGCCGCCTATTCGCTGATCTCGATCGTCTCCTTCTGCATTGCGGTCATCTCGGGCGGGGTCGCCTTTTGATAAAAAAATTCGCTCCTGTCAAGGAAAAATGCTTGACAGGACTTTTTTTATCTGTTACAATGGCAAAGGGTCAAGGGAAATGACTTGACGGGGGGAGAGACGCAATGCCGTTTGCAACGCTCAAAGGAAGCGGCGCACATGCGCCCAAGGCGAAAGATCTCAGGTATTTGCAGCTTTGGGACTTGTACGGGGGGCTGCTCACCGACCACCAGCGCGAGATCTGCGAGATGTACTACGGGTTCGATCTTTCTTTGACGGAGATCGCCGAGGAAAAGGGCGTGAGCAAGCAGAGCGTCTCCGAAGTTCTCAAAAAGAGCAGGGAACTGCTCGACGGGTTCGAGGAGAAACTTCGGCTCAACGAACAAAACCAAGCCTATTCCCTCGAAGTTTCATATATGATGACAAACGTCACGCGGGCGATCGAAGCGTTCAAGACTGCGCATCCCGAATTTACGGCGGAGATGGACGAGATCGAAAAAAAGGTCGCCGTTGGCGAGGAGATCGACCTTGACGGCGAAGAGACCTTTGCGGCAGATCGGAAGGAGAGTAAATGACACTGTTCGGTTCGCTTTCGGAGCGGCTCAACCATATTTTCAGCAAGCTGACAAAGCGCGGGAAGCTCACCGAGCTCGAGATCCGCACGGCGATGCGCGAAGTGCGCATTGCCCTTTTGGAAGCGGACGTGAACATCCGCGTCGCCAAGGAGTTCATCGCCACTGTTTCCGAGAAGGCGGTGGGGCAAGAGGTGCTGCAATCGCTCAATCCCGCCCAGCAGGTCATCAAGATCGTCAATGACGAACTCATCGCGCTCATGGGCTCGGGCAATTCCAAGCTCGAAGTTTCCCCGAAGCCGCCGACCGTTATCATGATGTGCGGGCTGCAAGGCGCGGGCAAGACGACGATGTGCGCAAAGCTCGCGGTCCAGCTTAAAAAGCAGGGCAAGCGTCCGCTTCTCGTCGCCTGCGACATCTACCGTCCCGCGGCCATCGACCAGCTCAAAATCGTCGGCGCGAAGGCGGAGGCAGAAGTGTTCGAGCGCGGTACGCAGTCCCCGCCCAAGACCGCAAAGCAGGCATACGACTATGCCGTCAGAATGGGATTCGACACCGTCGTCATCGACACGGCGGGGCGGCTTCACATCGACGAAAAGCTCATGGAAGAGCTTGAAGAGATCAAAAAGGAAGTTCCCGTCAACGAGATTCTGCTCACCGTCGACGCGATGACGGGGCAGGACGCGGTCAACGTCGCCGAGACCTTCAACGCGCGGCTTTCGATCACGGGGGTCATTCTCACAAAGCTCGACGGCGACACGCGCGGCGGCGCATGTCTTTCCATCAAAGCTGTGACGGGCAAGCCCATCAAGTTCATCGGCGTGGGCGAGAAGATCACCGACCTCGAACCGTTCTATCCCGACCGCATGGCGAGCCGCATTTTGGGCATGGGGGACGTGCTGTCGCTCATCGAAAAGGCGCAAGAGGCGGTCTCCGAACAGCAGATGAAGGACATGGAGCGCAAAATGCGCGAAAATGCCTTCACCCTCACCGATTATTTGGCGCAGTTCGAAACGCTCAAAAAGATGGGCGGCGCGGGCGCGCTCATGAGCATGCTCCCAGGCGCGGGAAGGCTCAAACTCAACGAGGACGAACTCGACGAAAAACGCCTCGAACGCACCAAGGCGATCATCCTTTCGATGACTCGGCGCGAACGCGACAATCCGCAGATCATCAACTCTTCGAGAAAGCGCAGGATCGCGGTCGGCTCGGGCACGAGCGTGCAGGAAGTCAACGCGCTTTTGAAACAGTTCGAGCAGGCAAAAGAGCTCATGAAACGCATGAAAGGCAAGGGAAAACTTCGGCTTCCCTTCTAAATAAAAAAATTTTATCAGCAAAGAAATTGGAGGTATAATACAATGGTCAAAATGAGATTGGTCAGAATGGGCGACAAGAAGTCCCCCGTCTACCGCATCGTCGTCGTGGACGCGAGAAAAGCCGCGACGGGCGAGTACATCGACAAGGTCGGCTTCTACGACCCCAAGTCCACGCCCGTGACCCTCGACATCGACGTCGATAAGGCGAAGGATTGGATCGCAAAGGGCGTGCAGCCCACCGAAACGGTGAGATCGCTCCTGCTTCAAAAGGGCGTCATCGAAAAGTCCGAAAGGCTCTCCCCCGCAAAGACCAAGGGCAAGAAAAAGAAGAAGTAAGCCCCGCTTTTCAGTCCATAAGGAGATAAGACATGCTGGATATTATTAAGTATATTGTAGAACAGTTTGCCGAGGACAAGGAACATCTCGAATACCGCGTCGAGGAGACGGAGGACAGCATCAACGTCACCGTTTTGCTTGCGGAGTCGGACATGGGGAAGGTGATCGGCAAGCAAGGGAAGATCGCGAAGGCGCTGCGCACGATCGTGCGGGCAAAGACGCCGCGCGAGAGCAAGAAGTACAATATCGAGATCAAAGAAAGAGAGGAATGATTTTCCGCGCCGCCGAAGGGCATGCCCTTCGGCGGCGTCTTTTCGTCAAACACTATGAAGAAAATCGATTTTCCCATAATAACCCGAACGCGGGCGATCTTGGGGACGCTGTACGCGCCCGAGAAGGAAAAATTTCCCGTCGTCATATTTTGTCATGCGCTCGGGGCGGACGTATCGCATTTTTCGCTGACGGCGGAGCAGTTCGCATCGGGCGGGGTCGGCGCGCTGCTCTTCCCCTTTGCGGGCGGCAGTCCGTTCGACAAGAGTCTTTTTCCCATGGAGAAAATGACCGTCTTTACCGAAGAAGAGGACCTCAACGCGGCGATCTTTGCCCTTTTGAAGAACGATTTTGCGGAGCAGATCTTTCTCTTCGGCGCGAGCCAAGGCGGGCTCGTTGCCGCGCTTTCTGCGGAGAAATTCTTCGAAAAGATCTCGGGCATGGTCCTGCTGTATCCGGGGTTTTGCATTGCCGATCATTGGAACAGCCGCTATCCGCGCGACGAGGACCTTCCCCCGTTTTTGAACCTTTGGGGGGTCACGCTCGGAAGGGAATACTTTTCGAGCCTCCGCGGATTTCGGGTATTTGAAGAAGTGGGGAATTTTCAAGGACCTGTCCTCATCTTTCACGGCGCGAAAGACCCGCTCGTCCCGCTCCCGTACAGCGAGGCGGCGCAAAAGCGGTATCGGCGCGCGCGGCTGATCGTCTATCCCGAAGAGGGGCACGGCTTTTCCAAAGAGGGCAACAAAAAGACAAGCGCTCTTTCGCTTGCCTTTTTCCAAAATATCTTGGCGGGAAAAGACCCGTTCGCCTTTTAAGCGGCCTTGTTTTAAGCGGTCTTGGCGCGTTTTTTTCGTTCGAAGAAGCGGCGCAAAAGTTGCTTGACGTCCAAGAGTTTGAGCGCGGAGAAGAGCGCGAGCTCCAAAACCCCGATCGCGAGGATGGTCAAGGCGAGGGCGGGAAGGTAGCTGAAATACAGGACGAGGAACTTTCTGAGAAAGTAACCGAGCACGACGACGGGCACGACGGCGGCTGCAAGGCGCAAGAAGTACTTGTAGGAGCGCAGCGCGCCCGTCTTTTTGGCGAGAAGGACGAGGGAACAAATGGACGTGATGAGGTAGTCGCACGCCATGCCGACGCAGAGCGCGCCGCTTTCGAGGTATTTGGGCAAAAACCAGGTGCAGGCGAGCATCGCCGCCGCGCCGAGCAGGAAGAAAAGCAGAGTCTCCCGTTCGCAGCCCAAGGAATTGAGGATGCTCGTTGCGATCATCGTGATGGACATCGGGATCAAGATGACGGCGCAGAGGGAGATGAGTCTGCCGCTTTCGGCGCTTGAATAGAGCATCGCGCCCACGTCGCCGCCGCAGACGATGAAGAAGGGGACGAGCAGTCCCGCAATGAGCAGCGTCGCATTGAGCGCCTTTTCCACCAAAGCGGAGAGGGCGGCTTTTTCTTTTTTATAATAGCATTCGCTAAGCTCTGGCACGAGCACGAGCGCGATCGAGCCGATGAGGGACGAGGGGATCATGAGCACGGGCATCACCATGCCGTAGACGACGCCGTATTCGCTGAGCGCGCGCGAGGAAGAGTATCCCGCCGACATCAACCGCATGGGAAAGAGGACGGAGATGAAGGAGTTGACGAGCGAGGAGGAGGTGCGCATCGCGGTCACGGGCAGGGAGGATTTGAGAAGGGGCAGAAATTCCCCGCGGGGGTTTTTGAGCTTGCCGCCCTTTGCGATAAAGTAGACGAGCGCGATCGAAAAGGAGCAAAGATAGGAGATGAGTACGGCGATCGCGGCGAGGTTGACGTCGGCGACCCCCGTCTGAAAGACGAGAAGGAGCGCGACCCCGACGACGATCATGACGATCTCCTCGATGAGTTCGACGAGGGAGTAGGCGACGAACCGCTTGTTCCCCCAAAACGCGCCGCGAAGGATCGCATATACCGAGGTGAAGGATAGTCCGAAGATGAGGATATAGAAGAGGTCCGCGCATCTCGGGTCGGAAAAGACGTTCGAAAAGGGCTTTTTGATGAGAAAGAGCAGGACGGTGAGCGGAAGGCTGACGAGAAGGGTGATCGTGATCGCAGCGGTGGTCGCCGCCTGTTCGCCGCGCTTGCTGCCGCGGGCGCGGTGCTTGGAGATGATGCGCGAGAGGGTAATGGGCAGTCCGCTCGACGTCGCCGTCAGAAAGACCGCAAAGACGGTCAGCGAAACCTGATACACGCCGAGCCCTTCGGGTCCCAGCGTGCGCGAGAGAATGATGCGATATAAAAACCCCAGCCCGTGTTCGATCGCGGAAAAGATCGTCACCACTGCGGCAGTGCGGTAGAGATTTTGCATGTCCTATCTTATTGCAAAAAAAAGCCGATTATGCGTGCGGGAAGAGGACGGGGTTATACGGGATTTTGCAATCGATGGCTTTTTTGCGGACGCGGCGCATACAATACCGATATGGAGCTTTCGTTATGCCGTCCGAGGGATTATCGGGTGAAGAGGGGACAGACATTGGAGGGGATCGCCCGCGCGTTTCGCCTGCCGCCGCGCGTGCTTGCCGCATACAATGAACTGAAAAGCGACCCGCAGGAAGGACAGGTCCTGCGCCTTCCGCAGGAGACGGGCGATCTGTATCTTGTGCGGGGCGGGGAGAGCAAGCGTCTGCTCTGCGGGTCTGAGGAAAAATTTCGGGAGAAAAATTTTACCGACTTATTTTACCCCGGACAGGTCATTCTGTTATAGCGTTTTCTCACCAAAAACGGCGGCGCGGGCATAGGATAGGATAGAGCCGATCATGGCTTACGGAGGTTACAAATGTCATTTTTTTCCAACTTCTCATCCGATCATTGCCCCGGGACGATCACCGGGAATCCGCTGAACGGTCTGTGCGAAAAGGTGTGCATCAAGGCGGAAAAAGTGTTTGACGCGGGGATCACCCAAACGCGGCTTCAAAACTTTCCGATCTTGCTGACAAATTTAACGCCCGCCGATCCTACATATCCGCTAACGTTTATCAGCGCGCGCTCGATCGCGAGCGAAGGGACGGTCACGAACTTGACCGTAGACCAGCAGCCCGACGGACAGTGCTCGCGCGTGCAATGCACGGTGACCGTGCCGCTCGAAGTCGTCTATCTCGACGCGAACGGCGTCGAAGGCAGGGCGACGAGTGAGATCGTCTTGAACCAAGACGTGATCATGTATGTCCCGCCCGCATCGGTCATGCCGTTCTCGGTGACGAGCACCGTCTCGTGCGTCTCGCCCGAGGGAACGTTCAATCCCGCGAACAACTCGTTCAACGTGAGCGCATGCCTTACTTGCATTTTGCGCGTCTCCATGCAGGTGGAATTGCTCGTGCCGAGCTACGGCTATTGCGCGATCCCGCCCGCTCAGGAGTACTCGCAGGAAGTCTGCTCGGGATTCTTTGAGCTCCCGCTCTATCCGCAGGGCAAATCCTGCTGCAAACGCACGCAAAGCTGACGGAATGTTATAGAAGATGTGTTGAAAAAGCCGCAGAGCAAAAGCTCTGCGGCTTTGCATGTTTTTAAGAACCGAAAAAATATTCAAAATTCTCGTTTTCCTGCTTGACAAAATTTTCCCGACACTTTATAATGGGAAAGGTTTTGAAAAAGGAGATTTTTATGAAGAAGAAATTTTGGTGTTTGTTTTTGAGCCTTGCGGTGAGCATTGTCTGCCTTTGTTCGCTCGTGGGCTGCGGCGGAAAAGCGGGCGTTTACAAGCTCGATTCCATCACGGTGGATGTGCTTGGGACGAGCAAGACGATCAAGACGGGAGAGGACTACAACGGCACGACGCTCTCCGAAGATCTCTTCACGATCGAGCTCAAAGACGACGGAAGCTACACATTGACGGCGGATAAACTCTTTATGCTCGGCTCGGGGTCGACGGGAACATGGGCGGAGAACAAGGACGACTCCGACAAGATCGACGTTACGGTAGGCGGCGTTACGACGACCTATTACTGCGACGGCAGCGAATTTCGGTTTGACGCGCTTCTCATCAAGGTCGTTTTGAAGAAATAAAATAAGGTAGAAAATTAAAGAATCCGCGCAGCGTTTTTTCAAAACGCTGCGCGGAAATTTTTTTCAATATAAGTCGGTGATGCCGAGGAAGTAGTCTGCCGAAACCCCGAATGCAGTCGCCATTGCTTTGAGATTATCGTATCCCGGCTTCGCCTTTCCGCGCAGCCATTCCGATACTTGACTTTGATGAATGCCGATTTTTCGGGCAAACTCGCTTTGCGAGATTGAATTTTCAGCCAAAAATTCCCGCAGAATCTCTGTAAAATCTTGCTCCATGAAAATTATTATATAGAATTTTCTAACATTTTTCCTTGACTCATAGAATATTCTTTGATATAATAGACGCATAGAAAATTCTATTATACAAAAGAGGTAAAAAAATGGATTTCTTGAAATATGTGCAGGAGAATGCTTTTGAAATCAGAAAAAATCAAGATGATCTTAGTTCCTACGATCATTATATTTGCGATGATTTTGCATATGGATTTTCGCCAAAATTCTATCTTAAAAAAGATTCCGACGGATATAGTGTGTATGAACCTGGGAATGAGCCTGGGCTAGGGGCAAACTACTATTTGAGAGTGCATTACCCGACGGAATATAATTTGCTTTGCTATGACGTTTATGATGACGATGGTTTTACATTTACGGGGGTGGTCGTAAAACAAAGGGACTTGTCGGATAGTAAGATCCATTTTAGATGTATTCAAAAGAAAGTCGAAAAAGAGGAGGAAGAAGAGGAGACGAGATCTTCTCCCTACAATACGGAAAGTGATAATAGTATTTGGAAATGGGGAACTTGGTTTAAGGGTCTTATTTATATCGCTGCATTTATTTTTTCGGGCGGTGGAATTTTATTGGGGATGGCAAGCCCCTGGCTTTTACTGATCGGACCTGCTTTTTTGGCGCTATGGGCGATCTTGATTCTGCTTCATTGGTTTTTTCATTGATCCAAAACAACTTCCCGAGGTCGGGAAGTCAATCTTTTTTCGGCTTTATTTTCTTGCGCTGTTCGGATTCAAGCTGTTTGATACTCTT
>CANRLK010000024.1 GCA_947631465.1 uncultured Clostridia bacterium | reverse complement strand
AAGATGTCATAGTCGTTTTCCAGCGCGTTGTTGAGTTCGGACACATAGTCGGGCGCAAGCACCGCGTCCGCATCCACAATCACGAACGCGTCAAACGCCGCAATGCCTTCTTTTCCGATCGCTTGGAAATAGCCGTCGAGCGCATCCCCCTTGCAGGTCTGCCCCCCGACGACATACGTCTCAAAGCCCCGCTCCCGCGCAAGTTCGATCGTCGGATCGTCCTTGTCCTTCACGATCACACTCACCCGAAAACTGTCCCTGTCATAGGTTTGCTTTTCAAGTGACGCAAACAGATCCCCGATGATCGCACTCTCTCCCCGCGCGGGGATGATCACCGAGATCTTCCGCTTTTGCACCGCCTTCTTTCTCGGCGGCTTCTTGAACGCATACCGATACCCCAACATCTTCGGAAGATACAGCATCACGGCAATGACGCTCAATACAAAATATACGCACAGCGTGATCCAAATCGCGTTGGTCATTTCCTTTCCCTCACTCCGCGTTTTGCTCCATTATAGCGCACGCGCGCCGCTTTGTCAATCGCCTGTCATATTTTTCTATGACATTTTTTCGGAAAAGTGCGTCAATCTTCAAAGATTTTTCAGTTTGTTCGCTGTTTTATGTCAGAACGAGGTCTTTTCCGCGAGAAAGGCGGGGACGTCGTCCATGGCGAGGCGGATCTGGGACATGCTGTCGCGCTCGCGGACGGTCACGGTATGGTTTTCGAGGGTCTCAAAGTCGATGGTAATGCAATAGGGTGTGCCGATCTCGTCCTGCCTTCTGTAACGCTTGCCGATCGAGCCTGCCTCGTCGTAGGTGACGGAGAACTGTTTTTTGAGCGATGCGAGCAGTTCTTTTGCGGGGGCGGAGAGATTTTTTTGCAGGGGCAGGACGGCGGCTTTGTAGGCGGCGACGGCGGGATGGAAGCGCATCACGACCCGCGTGTCGCCCCCTTCCAGCGTCTCCTCGTCGTAGGCTTCCGACAAAAGGGCGAGCATAAGGCGGTCTGCGCCGATCGAGTATTCGATGACGTAGGGAATGAAGCGCGTGCCGTCCACGGGATCGACATAGAGCAGGCTCTTTCCCGAGTATTCCTGATGGCGGGTGAGGTCGTAGTCGGTGCGGTTGTGGATGCCGTTGAGTTCGTTCCAGCCCATCGGATAGAGATATTGGATGTCGCAAGCCGCCCTTGCGTAGTGGGCGAGCTTTTCGTGGTCGTGGAAGCGAAGCCGCTCGGGGGAGATGTGAAGATCGAGCAGGAACTGCATGGCGCGCTTTTTGTAGTCCTCGTAGTATTCGAGGTCCGTGCCCTCTTTGCAGAACCATTGATGTTCCATTTGCTCAAATTCGATCGTGCGGAAGATGAAGTTCCCCGGGGTGATCTCATTGCGGAACGCCTTGCCGATTTGCGCGATGCCGAAGGGCACTTTTGCGCGGGTCGTGCGTTGGACGTTCAAGAAGTTGATAAACTCTCCCTGCGCGGTCTCGGGACGGAGATAGATCTTGTTCTGGTCCTCGTCGGTCACGCCGCGCGAGGTCTCGAACATGAGGTTGAAGGTGCGGATGTTCGTCCAATCGAAGCCTCCGCAGACGGGACAATGCACTTCATGTTCGCGGATATAGGTCTCCATCTCCTCGTTGGACATGAGGTCGGGGTCGACCTTGCCCTTGGAATGAAGTTCGATGAGGTTGTCGGCGCGGTGGCGGGTCTTGCACTTTTTGCAGTCCATTTTGGGGTCGGAGAACGAGGTCGTGTGTCCGCTCGCTTCCCAGACCTTGGCATTCATCAGGATGGCGGCGTCGAGCCCGTAGGAGTTTTCGCTCTCCTGTACGAACCGCTTCCACCATAATTTTTTGACGTTGTTCTTGATCTCCACGCCGATCGGACCGTAGTCCCAGGTATTGCCCATGCCCCCGTAGATCTCGCTTCCCGGGAAGATCAATCCCCGATTCTTGCAGAGTGCGACGAGCTTGTCCATCGTAACGGCTGTTCCCATGATTTTCTCCTTGTTTTCGATATGCTTTTTCGTATTATCTTACCATGTTGCAGCAAATTCGTCAAGCGAAATTCAAATTTGCAGTCTTTGGAAAACGAGATTTACGCCCAGCCCCGCATAGAGCGCGAGGAAGAACCATTTCAGAAGGAAGACCCCGCCGCTCTCGGGGAATACCGAAAAGGCGAGAAAGACGACAAGGAGCACCGCGCCGCCGACGGGGATGCGCCAAAGCCGTTCGGGGAAGGGCGCGGGAGAGCCGTCCCCGCAGAATTTCAACAGCACGAGCCCCGCAGCTCCGCCCGATAAAAGTCCCGCCGCCTGCACGGCGTCCTTCGAGGGCGCGAAAAAGAGGGGCAAAAAGGACAGCGCGGCAAAGAGGAGCAGAACAAGTTCGCGGTATGCAAAGAAGCGGCGAAAGACGATCGCCCAGAAGAGGACGACGAGAAGTCCGAAGAGGAGCCCCGCCAAGACGTCCGAGGGATAATGAACGCCGAAATAGACGCGCGAGAGGGCGACGAGGACGGGGAGCGCGCCGAAGAGGGCGAAAAAGAGGGCGCGTTTGAAGAACAAAGCGAGCGCGCCGAAAAAGCCCGTGACCGCCTGCGTGTGCCCGCTCGGAAACGAGGCGTTTCCGTCGAGGGAAGACGAGAGGGGCGGGTCGAGTTTGGAGACGACGCCCGAAAGGTACGGTCGGGGACGGCGCACCGCGGCTTTGAGTTCTGCGTTGAAATACAGCCCCGTGAGGACGGGATAGAGAATCTGCTCGCCGAGTTTGGGGAAGAGCCAATAGAGCATGAGGGTCGCCGCCGTGAGCGCGCCCGCCTCGCCGAGCAGGGAGAAAAACCCGAAGATTTGGGTGAGAACGGGGTTTCGGATGTTTTCGAAAAATTGCAGGATCGCTTCGTCCATACAGGCAGTATAGCATGTTTTTCGGAAAAGTGCAAGGTTTGGGGGAAAGACAAGGGCAAACGGGGAAAATTTTTGCAATTTGCTTGCGCCTTGCTTTCAACTATGGTATAATGAAACGGAAAAATTTCGGTCGGAATGCACGATAATAAAGAGCGGAAGCAAAGGAGCGGAAACATGGCGGAAGCAAGCAATTTCATCGAACAAATCATCGACGAGGATCTATCGAGCGGCAGGGTCGCGTCCATCCAGACGCGCTTTCCCCCCGAGCCCAACGGCTATCTTCATATCGGACACGCCAAGAGTATGTTCGTCAATTTCGGCACGGCGGAAAAATACGGCGGGAAGTGCAACCTCTTCTTCGACGATACCAACCCGAGCAAGGAAAAGACCGAGTTTGTCGAGGCGATCAAGCGCGACATCCGCTTTTTGGGCTACGAGTGGGCGCGCGAATGCTATGCGTCCGACTTTTTCGATCAAATTTATGAGTTTGCGGAAAAGCTCATCGGGGACGGAAAGGCGTTTGTGTGCGATCTTTCGCCCGAGGAGATCAAGGCGACCCGCGGCACGCTGACAGAGCCGGGGCAGGAGAGTCCCTATCGGGGGAGGACGGCAGAAGAGAATCTTCGCCTGTTCCGCGAAATGCGGGACGGGAAGTATGCGGACGGCGAGAAGTGCCTTCGCGCCAAGATCGACATGTCCTCGCCCAACGTCAATTTGCGCGACCCCGTCATCTACCGCATTTTGCATGCGACCCATCACAGGACGGGGGACAAGTGGTGCATCTACCCCATGTACGACTACGCCCATCCCATTTGCGACTATTTGCAGGGGGTCACCCATTCCCTTTGCACCCTTGAATTTGAGGACCACCGTCCGCTCTACGATTGGGTGGGGATCAATTTGGGCTTTTCGCCCAAGCCGCGGCAGATCGAATTTGCAAGGCTCAATGTGACCAACCTCGTCATGAGCAAGCGGTACTTGAAAAAGCTCGTCGAGGAGGGCTTTGTCCACGGCTGGGACGACCCGAGAATGCCCACGCTTGCGGGGCTTCGCAACCGCGGCGTGCCCGCCGAGGCGATCAAGGACTTCTGCGCGCGCATCGGCGTCGCCAAAGCCAATTCCGAGTGCGAGATCGGCTATTTCGAGGCGGTCATCAGGGATTATCTCAACGCCCGCGCGCCGCGCGCCATGGCGGTCCTCGACCCGTTGAAGCTCACGATCACCAACTATACGGGCGAAGAAGAGGTGGACTTCGAGATCAACCAGACGCAGGAAGGCGCGGGAACGAGAAAGGTCAAGTTCTCGGGACAGCTCTACGTCGAGCGCAGCGATTTCTCCCTCGACCCGCCGCCCAAGTACTACCGTTTGAAGATCGGCGGCGCGGTGCGGCTTAAAAACGCCTACATCGTCATTTGCGACGAGGCGGTCAAGGATGAAAACGGCGAGGTCGTCGAGGTCAAATGCCATTATATCCCTTCGTCGCGCAGCGGGTCGGATACGAGCGGCGTCAAGGCGAAGGGGGTCATCCATTGGGTCGAGGCAAGCTCCTGCGTGGATGCGGAGATCCGAAAGTACGACCACCTTCTTCGCGACGCGGACTATGCGGGTCAGGATTTTTCCGAGCGCATGAACCCCGAGAGCGAACACATTTTCATCGGCAAGGCAGAACCCTATCTTGCGCAGGCAAGCGAGGGCGAGGCGTTCCAGCTCATGCGCACGGGATACTATAAAAAATGCACGGAAAACGGAAAGCTCGTTTTGTCCGAGATTGTCTCCTTGAAGGATAATTTCAACAAGGGATAAGGCGGAAGGAAAGCGGAAAGCAAGGCAGATCGAAAGTGAATTTTCTTGCCCGAAAACGGAAATACTGAGGGGAGAAAATCATGCTGGACGAGAGGACGAGCTTACTGCTTGAAAAAATCAACGAGCTCTGCGGCGGGGGCGGATATAAGATCGTCGAAGAGGACGAGCTTTTGTCCTGTTTTCCCGAGCGGCTCGGAACGGGCAAAGAGGAATTGTCGCGCATCCTCGGCTATTTGGAGGAGCGCAGGTATCTCGACGTAAAGTTTGCCGAGTCGGGCGTTTATTGTCTTTGTCCGCTGCCCGAGGGCAGACTGTACTTTGAAAAGCAGCGCGAAACGCGGACGGAAGGCGCGCGCCGCCGCCGCGAGGCGTTTTTTGTCACGCTCTTCGGCGCGTTCTTGGGCGGGCTGTTGGGCGCGGCGATCGTGACCCTAATCTCGATATGGGTGGGCGCATGATCAGCGATCGGCTCAACCGAAGGGAAAACGAGGTGATGAACGCCGTCTATGAACTGAGCGGCGGCAAGGAGCGGTTTTTGCTGTTGCCCTCGGAGCTTGCGGCGGTCCTGCCCGCAAAGGAGAAATTCGACGAAGCCGCGCTCGAACGGCTGCTGCGCTCCCTCTCGCTCGACGGATATTTCGACGTCATCGAATCCGAACGCAAGGGCGAGCGGGTGTTCGTCATCCAAATGCGCGAGGCGGGACTTTCCTATCGCCGTCAGGACTACCAGCGCAAACGCTCCATTTTGT
Organism: uncultured Clostridia bacterium; assembly: GCA_947631465.1. Lineage (GTDB taxonomy): Bacteria > Bacillota > Clostridia > Christensenellales > Borkfalkiaceae > Gallimonas. Next base: position 17,944 of record CANRLK010000024.1, on the reverse strand, counting down.
TCCGCTTTACCATTGCCGCGCTCGGTGCGGTCGTCACCTTTCTCGTGGGGCTCGTGCTCCGCGCGATTTTTTCTTGATTTCCCTTGACAACCCCCTTTTTCGGGGGTATAATAAAAACATACGTTTATCATCAAAAGGAGAAGAAGAGGGTGGAGCATTTCGCGTTTGATCTGAGATCGCCCTTTGCGCCGACGGGCGACCAACCCGAGGCGATCAAAAAGCTCACCGAGGGGGTCTTGGACGGGATCCGCACGCAGGTGCTCGTCGGGGTGACGGGCAGCGGCAAGACGTTCACGATGGCGAACGTCATCAAAAACGTCGGGCGTCCCGCGCTCGTCATCGCGCACAATAAGACGCTCGCCGCTCAGCTTTGCAACGAGTTCCGCGAATTTTTCCCCGAAAACCGCGTGGAGTACTTCGTCTCCTATTACGACTATTATCAGCCCGAGAGCTACATTCCCTCGACGGACACCTATATCGAAAAAGATCTCTCGATGAACGACGAGATCGACAAGCTCCGCAATGCGGCGACCTGTTCGCTCGGCGAGCGGGACGACGTGATCGTGGTCTCTTCGGTCTCGTGTATCTATGGGTTAGGCGCGCCCGAGGAATTTTTCCGCCTCGGCATTTCGATGCGTCCTGGGCAGGAGATGCGCCGCGACGATCTTTTGAGCCGCCTCGTCGAGATCCACTATACGCGCAACGACATGGATTTCAAGCGCTCCACCTTCCGCGTTCGGGGGGACGTCGTGGAGATCTTCCCCGCGAGCAATTCCGAAGTTGCCATCCGCGTGGAATTTTTCGGCGACGAGATCGAGAAGATCTCGGAAGAGGACGTCGTCACGGGCAAGGCGATTTCGAGCCTCAAACACGCCGTGATCTTTCCCGCGAGCCACTATGCCGTGGGAAGCGAGCGGCTCGCCTCTGCCCTTTCGATGATCGCGCAGGACCTTGACGGCGAAGTCAAGGCGTTTGAGGACGCGGGCAAGCTGTTGGAAGCGCAGCGGCTGCGCCAGCGCACCGAGCACGACCTCGAAATGATGCGCGAGATCGGATATTGTTCGGGGATCGAGAACTATTCCCGCTATTTCGACGGCAGAGCGCCCGGGCAGCCCTCGTTCACCCTGCTCGACTATTTTCCCGAGAATTTTCTCGTCTTTATCGACGAGAGCCACATGACCATTCCGCAGATCCGCGCGATGTACAACGGCGACCTTGCGCGAAAGACCAATCTCGTCGAGTACGGTTTTCGGATGCGCTCGGCGTACGACAACCGTCCGCTCACCTTCGAGGAGTTCGACGAGCGCGTGCCGCAGCTCATTTGCGTCTCGGCGACCCCCGCGCCGTATGAGCTCGGGCAGGCGGGGCAGATCGTCGAACAGCTCATCCGCCCGACGGGGCTTTTAGACCCCCCCGTCACGGTCAAGCCGACCAAGGGACAGATCGACGACCTGCTGTCCGAGATCCATACCGTTGTGAAAGAAGGGGGACGGGTGCTCGTGACGACGCTCACCAAGCGGATGGCGGAGTCGCTCACCGACTATTTGAAGGAGAACGGCGTTAAGGTACGGTACATGCACTCGGACATCGACACGCTCGAACGGATTGACATCGTCAACGGGCTGCGGTCGGGGGAGTTCGACGTGCTGTGCGGCATCAACCTTTTGCGCGAGGGGCTCGATCTTCCCGAAGTGCGGCTTGTCGCCATTCTCGACGCGGACAAGGAAGGATTTTTGCGGAGCGAGACGTCGCTCGTGCAGACGATCGGCAGAGCCGCCCGCAACGCCGAGGGACGGGTCATCATGTATGCGGACGAAATGACGGGCAGCATGGAGCGCGCGATCGGGGAGACCAACCGCCGCCGCGAGATCCAAAAGGCGTACAACGAGGCGCACGGCATCACGCCCAAGACCATCATCAAGGATGTGAGGTCTTCGCTCGTCATCACGGACAAGACCAAAAAGACGGACGGGGTGCGCATGAAGGACATTCCCGAGGAGATCGAAAAGCTCAAAGCGCTCATGAAGGTCGCCTCGGCACAGCTTGACTTCGAGCGGGCGATCGAGATCCGCGAGACGATCAACGAGCTGAGAAAGCGGATGCGGAAGAGCACATAGAGGAAGAATACCGAGGAAAAAGGAGAGGGCCATGAAGATCGCGGTGGACATCGACGACACGTTAAACGAAGTGAAGCGGCTCAAACTTGCGGGCGCGTATATCGAGCGCAAGGGACTGCCGTTTTCGGTCGTTGCGCCCGAGTCCAACAAGCTCGTCGACATCTTCGATTGGACGGAAGAGGACGTCCTGCACTTTGTGCGGGAAGAGGGCGGGCTCGTGCTGTACACGGACGCAGCGGCGAAGAAGGGCGCAAGGGAGACGCTCGAACGCTGGCGGGCGCAGGGACATGAGATCGTGATCTTGACTTCGCGCCGCAAAGAGTGGTTCAACAATCCCGAGCGGGTGAGCCGCGATTGGCTCGTCAAGCGGAAGATCCCCTACGACGAGATCGTCGCCGAAGTTCCGTTCGGGGAGAAGGGGGCGTATTGCGCGGCGCACGGGATCTCGCTGCTCGTGGACGACGACCCCGACGCGTGTTTGGACGCGCAAAGGCACCGCGTGGCGGCGATCTTGATGATCGGAAGGCACAATGCCGCACGCGCGCATGAGATCTATTTCGGCGGGAGCAATTGGACGCAGGTCGAAGCCGCCGCAAAGACGATTTTCCGTCAAAAAGACGGAACGGTTCGGGATACAAAAAGATGAAAGAGGAAATTTTCGTCAAAGGGGCGAAAGAGAACAACTTAAAGAACGTCGACGTGCACATTCCGCGCGATACGCTCACCGTGTTTACGGGGGTGAGCGGTTCGGGGAAGTCCACGCTCGCCTTCGATACCATTTTTGCCGAGGGACAGCGCCGCTATATGGAGAGCCTGTCCTCATACGCGCGCCAATTTTTGGGAATGATGGAAAAGCCCGACGTGGAGTTCATCGACGGGCTGTCGCCCGCGATCTCCATCGACCAAAAGACGACGAGCCACAACCCCCGTTCGACGGTGGGCACGGTGACCGAGATCTATGACTATCTTCGTCTGTTGTATGCGCGCATCGGCGTGCCGCACTGTCCCAATTGCGGCAGGGAGATCCGCCGCCAGACGGTAGACGAGATCGCCGACAAGGTGATGGAATTGCCCCTGGGCGAGAAGATCTTGATCGCCGCCCCCGTCGTGCGCGGCAGAAAGGGAGAATATTCCAAGGAGCTGTCCTCGTTCCGCAAGAGCGGATACGCGCGGGTCAAGATCGACGGCGTCGTCTACGACCTGCAAGAGGAGATCAAGCTCGAAAAGAACGTCAAGCACAATATTTCGGTCGTCGTCGATCGGCTCGTCGTCAAAGAGGGGGTCTTGAAGCGGCTCACCGAGAGCTTGGAGACCGCCTTAAAACTTGCGGACGGGCTCGTCATCATCGACCGCGGAGGGGAAGAGACGCTGTACTCGTCCCGCTATTCCTGTCCCGACTGCGGGATCTCCATCGAGGAGATCGAGCCGCGGCTGTTTTCGTTCAATACTGTCTGGGGGGCATGTCCCGAATGTTCGGGGCTCGGATTCCGCCAAAAGGTAGACCCCGACCTCATTTGTCCCGACAAGACCAAGACCCTCCGCGAGGGCGCGATCCGCATCAGCGGCTGGAATCTCGACTCCTCGTCGGTCACGCAGATGTATCTTGCGGCGCTTTCCCGCCGCTATGGGTTTTCCCTCGACGTGCCCGTCAAGGATCTCGATCCCAAAGTGTACGACCTCTTGATGTACGGAAACGGGGGCGAAAAGGTAGACCTCGTGTACGAAACGCGGTCCTTCCGTTCGGCATATAAGAGCGCATGGGAGGGGTTCGTCAACAATTTGGAGCGAAGATACGGACAGACCAACTCGGACGGGGTGCGCTGGGACATCGAGCGGTACATGACGACGTCGGACTGTCCCGCCTGCCGCGGGAAACGGCTCAAAAAAGAGGCGCTCGCGGTCACCGTCGGGGGAAAGAACATCGCGGAAGTGTGCGACCTTCCCGTCGGGCAGATCGCCCGCTTTTTCGAAACGCTCGAACTCACCCCGACCGAGCATAAGATCGCGGACGTCGTGCTGAAAGAGATCAAGAGCCGCATCGGGTTTCTCGTCGGCGTGGGGCTCGACTATCTGACGCTTTCGCGGAGCGCCTCGACCCTTTCGGGCGGCGAGAGCCAGCGCATCCGTTTGGCGACGCAGATCGGCAGCGCGCTGTCGGGCGTGCTTTATATCTTGGACGAGCCGAGCATCGGCTTGCACCAGCGCGACAACGAAAAGCTCCTGGCGTCGCTCAAAGGGCTCAGAGATCTCGGGAATACGCTCATCGTCGTCGAGCATGACGAGGACACCATGCGGGCGGCGGATTATCTCGTGGACGTCGGACCGAAGGCGGGCGTGCACGGCGGCGAGATCGTCGCCTCGGGCAGTTTGCAGGACATCATGAACGAGCCGCGCTCGATCACGGGGGACTATCTGGCGGGACGGAGAAAGATCGAAGTGCCCGCGGTGCGGAAGAAGCCCGACGGGCGGTGGCTCACGGTCGAGGATTGCAGGCAGAACAACTTGAAGGGGTTCACGGCAAAGTTCCCCGCGGGGCTGTTGACCCTCGTCACGGGCGTGAGCGGGTCGGGCAAGAGCTCGCTCGTCGGGGAGATCGTGCTGCCCGCCCTGTCGGGAAGTCTCGGGGGCGCGCGGCTTCCGCTCGGAAAGTGCGGAGAAGTGACGGGCGTCGAATATTTCGACAAGGTCATCGCGATCGACCAATCGCCGATCGGCAGAACGCCGCGCAGCAATCCCGCGACGTACACGGGGGTATTTTCGGCGATCCGAGAGCTGTTCGCCGCCACGTCCGACGCGAAGGCGCTCGGCTTTAAGGCGGGACGGTTCTCGTTCAACGTCGCAGGCGGGCGGTGCGAGAACTGCGAGGGCGACGGCATCATGAAGATCGAAATGCACTTCCTGCCCGACGTATATGTGCCCTGCGAAGTGTGCGGCGGCAAGCGGTACAACCGCGAAACGCTGGAAGTGCGGTATAAGGGCAAGACGATCGCGGACGTGCTCGACATGACGGTCGAAGAGGCTTGCGAATTTTTCCGACCCGTGCCCGCGATCGCGCATAAGATCGAGACCTTGAATGAAGTCGGGCTCGGGTATATCAAGCTCGGGCAGAGCTCCACGACGCTTTCGGGGGGCGAGGCGCAGCGGGTCAAGCTCGCGACCGAGCTGGCGCGCCGTTCGACGGGCAGAACGGTGTATATCTTGGACGAGCCCACGACGGGGCTTTCGAGCTTTGACGTCGACAAGCTCGTGAAGATCTTATTGAAGCTCCGCGACGGCGGGAACACGGTGATCGTGATCGAGCACAACCTCGACGTGATCAAGACCGCCGATTGGATCATCGACTTGGGACCCGAAGGCGGCGACGGCGGCGGGACGGTCTTGGCGACGGGCACGCCCGAGGACATCGCAAATTGCCCGCATAGTTATACGGGACAATTTTTGAAGAAGATTTTATGAGATCTGTAAATTGAACCTCTCACGGACTTTCTTGATACGGAAAAGAAAGTCCGTGAATTTTTTTCGCTTTTGAAATAATTTTCCTTCTCATCGAGCATATTGAAAGTATACGGAGGTTTTTTATGAAGGCAACGGGAATCGTCAGGAGGATCGATGAGCTCGGGAGGGTGGTCATTCCCAAGGAGATCCGTCGGACGCTGCGCATCCGCGAGGGAGATCCGCTCGAACTGTTCACCGAGCGGGACGAGCTGATGCTCAAAAAATATTCGCCGATCGCGAGCATCGAGCAATTTGCGAAGGGGACGGCGAAATCGCTCAACGAACAGAGCGGGTATCTCGCGGTGATCTGCGACACGGACGGCGTTTTGCAGGTGAGCGGACAGGGAAAGAAGTCCCTCGCGGGCAAAAACGTCTCGGACAAAATGACGGAAGTCATGCTCTCGCGGCGGAGCTATCTTGCGAACAAGGCGGAGGGCGGCGACATTCTGCCCATCGCGGCGGAGTCCGATCTCACCGTCACCGCGCAGGTCATCGTGCCCGTCGTGGCGGGGGGCGACTGCCTCGGCGCGGTCGTGCTCCTCTCCACCGACGAGGGCGCGATCATGGAAGCGTCGGCGGTCAAGCTCGCAAGGCTCACCTCGGACATCATCGCCAACCAATTCGAGTAAGCAATCGGTTTTTCAGACGAAAGAGGACGTTTCCGCCCTCTTTTTGTCTTTTTTCGGAGGAATTTTGAAACAGGAAAAATTTTTACGTTCGGCGGCGATCTTGACGGCGGGCAGTCTGCTCGCAAAGGCGATCGGCGCGTGCTATCGCATTCCGCTGTCCAATCTCTTGGGCGGCTACGGGATGGGACTTTATCAAATGGCGTACCCGCTCTATTGCGTCATGCTCACGTTTTCGTCCTCGGGGATTCCCGCGGCATTTGCCCGCATGATCGCCCGCGAAAACGCCAGGGGCAGGGACTCCTTCCAAACGCTCAAAACGGCGTTGAAGCTCTTCGCGCTCTTGGGGCTGTTCGGGACGGCGTTCATGTGCCTGCTCGCGCCCCGCATGAGCGCGGTCCAAGGGGACGGAAAGCTCCTCTTTTGCTATCTCATGCTCGCGCCCGCGGTCTTTCTCGTCTCGCTCATCGCGGTCTTTCGCGGCTATTTTCAGGGCAAGAACGACATGACCCCGACGGCGGTCTCGGAGATCGTCGAACAGCTCGTCAAAGCCGTTTTGGGGGTGTTTTTCGCGCTGCGCTTCCGCGACGACCCCGCCCGCGCCGTCGGATATTGTCTGCTGTCCGTCACCGTGTCCGAGGCATTCGCCCTTCTCTATCTCTCGGCGCGTATCCGCGGGGAGGGAGGAAGAAGAATGCTCTCCGCCCATCCCGTCACGGGGGTCGAGGTGCTGTTTTCCGCGCTTCCCGTCATGGCGGCGGCGTCCCTTCTGCCCCTCTCGCAGACCCTCGACAGCATCGCGATCGTGCGGCTTTTGAGCGGCTATACCCCCGAAGCGGTCGCCCTCTACGGGCTGTTCTCGGGCAGCGCGCTCTCCCTCGTCAACCTGCCCGCGGCGGTCTCGGGCGGCTTTGCCGCGGCGTCCGTGCCGTCCGTCTCCGAATGCTTTGCAAGGGGGGAAGTGCAAGAGGGCAAGGACCGCGCCCTCTACGCCCTCGGTTTGACCCTGCTCCTTGCTGTGCCCAGCGCGCTCGGGCTGTTCTTCCTCGCAAACCCCATCGCGCGGCTGCTCTATCCGCGCCTTTCTGGCGTCGAAGCGGACACGCTCGTGAGGCTCATTAAGCTCTTGTCCGTGTCGGCGGTCTCCATCGCGGGGACGGGCACGCTCGCATCCTGCCTCACGGGCATGGGCAGGGCAAAATACGCCGCTTTCTCCATGCTCATCGCCGTCACCGTCAAGTTTTTCTTGCAGTGGATACTCGTCAAAAATCCGATATTTTCCATCGGCGGCGCGGCAATCGCCGCAAATGCCTGCTATCTGGTTGCATTTTTTCTCGATTTATATTATACTGTGAGAAAAGAACGGGAGAGAAAACATGCTCTTTGTCATCGGATTGGGCGCAGAAGCGGGAGATCTCGCATCGGGCGCATTGAAAACGTTGAAAGCGGCGGATAAGGTCTTTGTTTTCACGCCGTCGCCCGCCCTCAAAACCCTTCAAGACGAGAAAATCGCCTACGAAATGCTTTCCGCAGAAGGCGGAATTTCGGTCATCGAGGAGAAGATCGCCTCGTTCGGGCAGGGCACGCTCTGCTTTTGCTTTGAAGGGAGCGGCACGGACGACGAGACCGCGCGCTTCTTGATCGAACAAAAACACGCGACCCTCTTGGGCGGACGTTCCAAGGCGGCGTATTTTGCGGCTTTGGCGGGGCTCGGCGGCGACTTCCTCTCCGTCTCCGCCCGCCGTATCCACGAGACGGAACTCAGCCTGCCCCTCGTCGTGTACGATTTGGGACAAGCAGAGCTTGAAACCGTCAAACAATGCTTGACCGCGCGCTTCGGCGGGAACGTCGAAGTCACTTTGATCGAAGGCGGCAAGGCGCGGAACATGCCGCTCAAAGAGATCGGGGTCTGCATGCGCGCGGGGCTTGTGATAAAGGAGATCCCGCTGCTCGAACGGGAGAGGTTCGGCTTTTTTGACGTTGTGAATATTTTGAAGCGGCTGCGCGCGCCCGACGGCTGTCCTTGGGACAGAGTCCAGACGCATGAGAGCATCCGCGAGAACGCCATTGAGGAGGCGTATGAGCTCGTCGACGCGATCGACTGCAAGGACGGGGCGAAGATGTGCGAAGAGGCGGGGGACGTGCTCATGCAGGCGCTCTTTCACGCGCTCATCGAAGAGGAGAAGGGCGGCTTTACGATCTCGGACATGCTGACGGGGCTTTCGAGAAAGCTCATCACGCGGCACACCCATGTGTTCGGCACGGACAAGGCGAAGAATGCGGACGGCGCGCTTTCGCTTTGGGACGAGAACAAGCGCAAGGAGAAGGGGCAGACGCGGTATTCGGATTCGGTGAACGACGTGCCGCTGTGTTTTCCCGCCCTGCTTCGGGCGCAGAAGGTCTGCAAAAGGGTCGAAAAGGGCGGATGGGATGCGTCCACGTTGGAGAATGCGGAAAAGGAGCTTTTCGGGGAATTTGCGGAGCTCAAAGATGCGGTCGCGCGCGGGGATAAGGAAGAGATCGCGGGCGAGCTCGGAGATCTTCTCTTTTCGTGCGCGTTTTTGGCGCGCGCCGTGGGCGAGGATGCGGAGACTGCCCTTGCGGACACGGTCAAAAAGGTGCAGCGGCGGTATACGGCATATGAGACGCTCGTAAGGCAAGACGGGAAAGACCCCTTGACGCTTACCAAGGAAGAGCGTGATTTTTACTATGGGAGATGCAAATGAAGACGCATGAGCTGAACATTGCGGGATTGAAGATCCCGAACAATATTTTTCTCGCGCCGATGGCGGGATACACGAACTATCCGTTCCGCGCGATGTGTTTGGGGCTGGGCGCGGGGCTTGCGTTCACCGAGATGGTGAGCGCGAAGGGGCTTGCGTTCGGCAGCGAGGAGACCAAGCGGCTGCTGCTCACGGGCGAGGAAGAGCCGATCAAGGCGGCGCAGCTGTTCGGGAGCGTGCCGTTCATCCTGCGCGGGGCTTGCGAGAGCGAAGATCTCGCCCCGTTCGATCTCATCGACCTCAACATGGGCTGTCCCATGCCCAAGATCGTCAAGAACGGCGACGGCAGCGCGCTGATGGAAAATCCCAAGCTCGCGGAGTCGATCATCAAGGAGTGCGTGAAGAGCGGCAAGCGCATTTCGGTCAAGTTCCGCACGGGGATCAAGGAAGGGGACAAGATGGCGGCGGAGTTTGCAAAGATGTGCGAAGGCGCGGGGGCGTGCATGATCACCGTCCACGGCAGGGTGCGCAAGAAAATTTACTCTGGGCCGTGCGACATCGCGCAGATCGAGGCGGCGAAGGCGGCGGTGAAGATCCCCGTCATCGGCAACGGCAACGTCTGGAACGACAAGGACTTCCGCAAGATGATCGACCGCACGGGGGTCGACGGGGTCATGATCGCCCGCGCCGCGCTCTACCGTCCGCAGGTCTTTTCCGAGATCACCGAGCAGGACGAGCCGCCGTTTTTGGACATCTTCTTAAAGCAGCTCTTTTCGACCGCCGAGATCTACGGCGAACGGTTCGCCTGCATCCACATGCGCAAGATGGCGGCGTTCTATGTCAAGGGCAAGCGGGGCGCAGCCGCCATGAAGCGCGCGCTCTTTGCCGCCGAGACCGTCGGGGAAGTCGAACGGCTCGCAAGGGAGATCTTCTATACCATCGAGACGCAGGCGCAAGAGGAACAGCAAGCGAAAGAGAACAAGGAAGCGTAAGGGCGTTACAATTTTATCATAGAAATCAAGGCGCGTAACAGAGAAAATACGCGCCTTTTCGTGTATTTTTGCGAAAAAAATTTACGGGATATGCGAAAATTCACTATACAAATGAAGGAAAATTTGCTATAATAATTGGGAAGTGCGCGCGCGAGCGCGCGCGAAACACGAGGTTTTGAAAGGAGACGGCTATGCCCGAAAAAGTAGAAACGGCTTACGGCGCGGAACAGATCCAAGTGCTCGACGGTTTGGAGCACATCCGCAAGCGTCCCGGGATGTATATCAGTTCGACGGACGAAAAGGGACTTCATCATCTTGTCAGCGAGGTCGTGGACAATTCCATCGACGAAGCGCTTGCGGGGTATTGCACGCACATCGAGGTGACGATCAACGCAGACGGGTCTTGTACGGTCGTGGACAACGGCAGAGGCATTCCGACGGAGATCCATCCGAAGGAGGGGATCTCGACGGTCGAGGTAGTCTTTACCAAGGTGAACGCGGGCGGCAAGTTCGGCGGCGATTCGGGCTATAAGGTTTCGAGCGGTCTGCACGGGGTCGGCGTCAAGGCGGTTAACGCGCTTTCGGAGTGGCTGGAAGCGGAGATCTCCCAAAACGGGCACATCTACAAGCAGGTCTACAACCGCGGCGTGCCGCAGCGTCCGCTCCAAATCGTGGGGGACACGGACAAAACGGGCACGAAGGTCACCTTCTTCCCCGACAGCGAGATCTTCGAGACCATCGTCTTTAAGTACGATACCCTCAAAGTCCGCTTGAAGGAGCTTGCGTTCCTCAATAAGGGGCTGACGATCACCCTTTGCGACAAGCGCGGGGAAAAGGAGCGGAGCGATCGTTTCTGCTATGAAGGGGGAATCCGCGAGCTCGTCGAGGAGCTCAACAACGGGCAGGAGACGCTGTTCCAAGAGCCGTTGTATTTCGAGGCGCAAGAAGGCACGACGGTGTGCGAGATCGCGCTTCAATACAACGAGAGTTACAACGAGGTGCTCTATTCGTATGCAAACAACGTCAACACGATCGACGGGGGCACGCATATCGAGGGCTTGAAGCTCGCGCTCACGAAGGTCATCAATGACGCGGGGCGGCGGCTCAACATCTTAAAGGAGAGCGACAAGCTCACGGGCGAGGACGTGCGCGAGGGCATTACGGCGGTCGTTTCCGTCAAGCTCGAAGACGCGCAGTTCGAGTCGCAGACCAAGGATAAGCTCAACAACAGTTTCATCCGCGGATTTGTCTCCAAGTGCGTACAGGACAAATTCGGCACATATATCGAGGAGCACCCGAGCGAGGCGCGGGAGCTTGTCCTTCGCTGTATCACGGCGCAGAAGGCGCGGGATGCGGCGCGGAACGCGCGCGAACTGACGCGGAGAAAGGGGGTGCTCGAAAGCACGACCCTTCCCGGGAAACTTGCCGACTGTTCGGACAAACGCCCCGAGCTTTGCGAGATCTACATCGTCGAGGGAGACTCGGCAGGCGGAACGGCGAAGCAGGGCAGGGACAGACGGTTTCAGGCGATCTTGCCCCTTCGCGGGAAGATTCTGAACGTCGAGAAGGTGCGGCTCAACCGCGCGCTTGAGAATGCCGAGATCAAGGCGATGATCACCGCCTTCGGCTGCGGGATCTTGGATGATTTCGACGAGAGCAAGCTCAGATACGATCGGATCATCTCGATGACCGATGCCGATGTGGACGGCGCGCACATTCGGATTTTGCTCTTGACGTTTTTGTTCCGCTATATGCGCCCGTTGATCGAGCACGGGCATGTTTATTCGGCGAAGCCGCCGCTCTATAAGGCGAGCGTGAGAGGGCAGGACGACGTATATCTTTACAGCGAAGAGGAGAAGACCGCCTTTGACGCGGTGCACAACAACAAGGTGGAATACCAGCGTTATAAGGGGCTTGGCGAGATGAGCACGGAGCAGCTTTGGGACACGACGATGAATCCCGCGACGCGGACGCTCATCAAGGTGAGCATGCAGGATGCGGTCGAAGCGGACAAGATGTTCTCCGTCCTGATGGGCGAAAGTCCTGCGTTGAGGCGGCAGTTTATCGAAGAAAACGCCACTTTGGTAACTGATCTTGACATCTAAACGCTTCGAACAAAATCTTTCTTCGCTACGCTTGAAATATTTTGTTCGAGGAAACTTGCTTGGGTCATCAATTAGGATTGTTCTCAATTGTCGCTTCTTCGGACAGTAAGCCGTAGGAATGCGGCAAATTGAGTGCGCTTATGGAAAATTGTGATTTCCCAACGCGCCATAAATTAGAATTTACACCCCCTCAGTCACGCATGCGTGACAGCTCCCCCTCAAAGGGGGAGCCAAGGAGGAGGGTGGGACGAGCGCATTTTTCCCCTTGCTGTCCTCTAACAGGCGAAAGTCGGGCATTTGCGCCTCACTTTTGCTGTCCCCTTGGAGAATAGTGCAAATTTTGCGCTTTTCTCTCTTGCTGTCCCCTTACAGGGGAAAGGACGGGCATTTGCGCCTTTCTCTCTACTTGCTGTCCCCTTAGAGGGGAAAGTACCCGAGCAACGCGAGGGGGAAAGGGGTGTAAATTCCAAATCAACGGCGCGAGGAAAATCACACTTTTCCGCTGCGCGACTCAATTTGCGAACCACGGTACACTTATTGTCAATCAAGGCATACAAAGTGGCGGGCGACGAAAGTTAAATGAAATCAACAAACTCAAACCCTCGAACGAAAGCTTTTGCGCATGCAAAAGGATTTCGTTCGAAACAGTAAAATTTTTTTGGGAGATACCATGGCAAAAAAAGAGACAAGTCCCGAACTTACCGAAGAATTTAAAAAGACCCTCGAAATGACGAAGATCCTTGACGTCGAGGTCAATGACGAGCTCAAACGCTCGTTCATCGCCTATGCGATGGCGGTCAATAAATCCCGCGCGATCCCCGATGTGCGCGACGGCTTAAAACCCGTGCACAGACGGATTCTCTACGCCATGCACGAGATGGGGCTTTACAACGACAAGGCATACCGCAAGTGTGCGCGTATCGTCGGTGACGTCATGGGCAAATTCCATCCGCACGGCGACTCGTCCGTCTATGACGCGCTCGTACGGCTTGCGCAGGACTTCACCATCAATTTCCCGCTCGTAGACGGGCACGGGAACTTCGGCTCTGTTGACGGCGACCCGCCTGCCGCCATGCGTTATACCGAGGCGCGGCTCACAAAGCTCGCCGCGGAAATGCTGCGCGATCTCGATAAGGAGACGGTGGACTTCTTCCCCAACTTCGACGGCATCGAAATGGAACCTGCGGTGCTTCCTTCCCGCTTCCCCAATCTCCTCGTCAACGGTTCGGACGGCATTGCGGTCGGCATGGCGACGAACATCCCGCCGCACAACCTCGCCGAGGTCATCGACGGCACGATCGCGATGATCGACGACCCCGAGATCTCGGTGGACGACCTCATGCAATACATCCCCGCGCCCGATTTTCCGACGGGCGGCATCATCATGGGGCGGAGCGGCATCCGCAAGGCGTATCGGACGGGACAGGGCAACATCGTCATCCGTTCGCGCTGTGAGATCGAAGAGCACGGCACGGGCGCAAATTTGCGTTCGCGCATTGTGGTCACGGAGATCCCTTATCAAGTCAACAAAGCCCAGCTCATCGTGCAGATCGCCGATATGGTCAAGGACAAGCGGATCGAGGGCATTTCGGACATCCGCGACGAGTCGGGCAGAGAGGGACTTCGCATCGTCATTGAATGCAAGAAGGACGCCAACGCGCAGGTCGTGTTGAACACCCTCTATAAACATACCAATTTGCAGATCTCGGACGGAATCATCCTGCTCGCGCTCGTGGAGAACGGCACAGAGCCCAAGTATCTCAATATTCGGGACATTTTACGCTATTATCTTGCGCACCAAAAGGAAGTCATCACGCGCAGAACGCGGTACGACCTTGCCAAGACCGAAGAGCGGGCGCACATTGTCGAAGGGCTTGTGCTCGCGCTTGCGAACATCGACGAAGTGATCAAGATCATCAAGGAATCGCGGGACAAAAACGACGCATGCGACAAGCTCACGGCGGCGTTCGAGCTTTCGGAGAAGCAGGCGACGGCGATTCTCGAAATGCGCTTGCAGCGGCTCACGTCGTTGGAAGTGGAGAAGCTCAGAGAGGAGCTCGAAGCGCTGCGGGCGACGATTGCGGACTTGAAGGACATTTTAGCGCATGAGAGCCGCGTGATGGCGATCATACGGAGCGATTTGGTCGAGATCAAGAACAAGTATCCGTCCGAGCGCAAGACCGAGGTCTCGGTGGATTTCGGCGAGATCGAGGATGAAGATCTTATCGACGAAGAAGACGTGGTCATTTCGATGACGCACGGCGGGTATGTGAAGCGGTATCCCGCGTCCGAGTATCGGGCGCAGAACCGCGGCGGCGTGGGGGTCACGGGACACAAACCCAAAGAGGACGATTTTGTCGAGCGGATGTTCGTTTGTTCGACGCATATTTCGGTGCTGTTCTTCTCCAATTTCGGGAAGGTCTACTCGATCAAGGGGTATATGATCCCCGAGGCGAACAAGCAGGCGCGGGGGCGTGCGATCGTGAACCTGTTGCAGCTTTCGGCGGGAGAGAAGATCGCAGCGGTCCTGCCCGTTTATGAGAACGGGACGGGGTATCTTGTGATGGCGACGAAGCAAGGGCTCATCAAAAAGACCGCGACGAGCGAGTTCGAGCGCATTATGAAGAGCGGAAAGATCGCGATCAAGATCAACGACGGCGACGAGCTCATTTCGGTGCAGTTCGCGGGCGGAGAGGATGAGATCGTGATCGCATCGAGATCGGGCAAGTGTATCCGTTTCTCGGAGAGCGACGTGCGTCCGATGGGACGGGATACGATGGGCGTAAGGGCGATCAATCTCGACGGAGACGACGCGGTCGTCGACATGCTGGTTTTGAAAGAGGGGTTTGATATATTGACCGTTTCGGAGAACGGGTACGGCAAGCGGACAGACCCCGCGGATTACAGAATGCAGTCGCGCGCGGGCAAGGGGATCAAGGCGGGCGTGTTCAATGAAAAGACGGGCAGGCTCGTGAACATGAAACTTGTGCGCGACGATTTGGACGTGATGATGGTCTCATCGCAGGGCATTGTGATACGGATGCACGGCGCGGATATTTCGAGGATCGGGAGAAATACGCGCGGGGTGAAACTGATGAGCCTTCGGGGCGGGGTGGTAGCGACGGTGGCGATCACCGACCGCGACGACGACGCAGAGACCGAGAAGCCCGAAGAGACCGCGGCGGACGTTCCCGTGGAGACCGTAGAGACGTCAGAAGAATAACAAGGAAAAGACAGAATAAAAATTTGCGGCGCGCCGAAGTTTCCTTCGGCGCGCCGATTTTATCAATAAGGTGACACTCCCTCAGTCACGCAAAGACGCGTGACAGCTCCCCCTCGAAGGGGGCGCCAAGAAAAAAACTTGCTGTCCCCTTTGAGGGGAAAGTGGCGCACGAATGTGCGCCGAAAGGGGTGTAAAAATGGGAAAACGGCGCGCCGAAGGGAACTTCGGCGCGCCGCTTATATTTTTGTAATAGGCGCAAAAATTTGTACATGGATTAGTCTAATCCATGTACAAATTTGAGTTCATTCTATCACTTTTCCTTGCGTTTGTCAAGAAAATTTCAGGTAAAAATAAAATTATTTCAGTCTCCTTCTGATTTTATGCGGAAATCTCCTGGAAAATGTTCATGGATTAGACTAATCTATGAACATTTTCCATTTTTTATGCACCGATATAAATGCCATTTTCGTCCCGATGGCAGGTATATAAAAAATCTATTTTAGAAGGAGAAATGTATGTTAAACAGAAAAAACAAAAAGGGCTTTACCCTTGCAGAACTCTTGATCGTCGTCGCGATCATCGCCGTCCTTGTCGCGATAGCTGTCCCGCTGTTCGTCGGGTCTCTCAACAAAGCGCAGGAAGCACGCGACAAGGCGAATATCCGTGCCGTCCGCGGTACTGCCGTAGTCTACTTGCTTGAAAATGCTAACGGTGATGTTTGGTACTCCAATAAGGAGGCAAAAACGAAGGCTACGGGTTGGGGCGTTAAGGCTACGCTTTCAGAGACAGGTGAAATTACCAATTTGGAATTTGATTCAACCAAAACTGCGGCTGACGATACATATCCTGCGGATGGCAAGGTTGATGGCACAATAATAACTCTTTTCTTAGCTCCGACCGAAGTTAAGAGCTTGAAGCCAGCAACTTAATCATCTTACATAAACAGCAAGCGACACGGCGATAGCCGTGGAAGCGAAGTTTGGAATCGACAGGGATGTAAGGTTTCAAACGGGGGCAAGACTCAAACGCTCTCTTTATTCTTTTCAACAAGCGCAAAAGTCCTTGCCCAAAAAAGCCGTCCGAACTTCGGACGGCTTAAATTTTATCTTGCTGTTTTGGGAAAACATTTATAAATAGACAACCGTCTTTGTCCCGTCGTCCACTTTGACTTTCTCCGAGATCTCCACGCCGCAAATAGCGAAAATCTCCGACCCGTGCGCAATCAATTTCAATTTTTTCCCGAGCCGCGCCGAGATCTTCCTGTCCGTCAAAAATTTTTTCAAGGTCTTTCTCTGTCCCCCGAACGGGACGAAAAAATCCCCCTCTTCGCGCGTCCGCACCACGCAGCCCGTCGGAAATTTATCGAAGTCCGCCCGTACCGCTCCTGCGAAAAACTCCATACAGGTATCGTTTTTCGTAAATTCATGCGCCGTCATCGGCTTTGAAGGACGATAAAACGCGATCTTATCATACTCGCGCGCCGCCTCTTGTCCCGCGGGCAGTGCGACCCGCTTCCCGCTCTGCAATGACCTGAGCTTTGCGATCTCGCTTAAATTTGCGCTCGTAAAATCCCTCTTCGCGTCCATACACAAAAGACAGGCACGGTAAAAGATCGGCTCGGGAAGATCGATCAGCACGAACCTGTCCCCTGCGATCTCCTCGATCTCTTTCTTTGCAAGTTCTTGCAAATATTCATCATCGCGCGCACAGAGCTCCGCGAACGCGATAAGATGTTCTCCCGCGCCCGCACGGATCTTTTCAAAAGCGGGGAGCACCGTAGAGCGAATGTAATTTCGCGTAATTTTTTCATCGGAATTGGTCGAATCTTCGACATGGGTCAAGTGATTTTCCGCGGCATACGCCAAGATCTCCGACTTTTTGACCTTCAAAAGGGGACGGATGATGCCGCCCTGCGCCTTGATCGTCTCCATGCCTGCGGGTGAAGTTCCCCGTGCCAGACGGAAGAGAATGGTCTCCGCAACGTCTCCCGCATGATGCGCGGTCGCAATAAAGTCGGCTGTTTTATCGCGTAAAAGGCGGTCGAAGATCTCATAGCGCACTCTTCGCGCGCACTCTTCGAGTCCCACGCCCCATAATTTTGCGAGAGCGGGAACGTCTTTTTGTTCGACGGTGAGCGGAACGCCCCAAGCCGCGCAAAGAGAAGTGCAAAAGTGAAGATCGCGCAGAGATTCTTCTCCGCGGATGCCGTGTTCGACGTGGAGTGCGGAAAGACAGATGTTGTATTTGAGCCTATGGGTCGAGAAAAAGTGCAAGAGGCAGACGGAATCCACGCCGCCCGAGAGCGCGACGCAGATTTTCTGATTGGAATAGGGAGATAAGTCGAATAGGGTCATGAGATGAGCTCCGAAGGGGGGCGATAGAAAGAGTATAGCATAAAGAGCGGGAAAAGACAAGGGCGGGAGAGGGAAAAGCGAAAAAAAGTGAGAATCGGGGGCAAAAACAGTTGACAAACGGGAGAGATTCCGTTAAAATAAATAAGCTAATGGAAAGATTAGCAAAATCGCGGGGTAGAGCAGCCAGGTAGCTCGTCGGGCTCATAACCCGGAGGTCGCAGGTTCGAATCCAGCCCCCGCAACCATATGGCGATGTAGCTTAGTTGGTTAGAGCGATCGGTTCATACCCGATAGGTCAGCGGTTCGACT
>CANRLK010000023.1 GCA_947631465.1 uncultured Clostridia bacterium | reverse complement strand
CAGTTTGCGAAGATCTCCAAGGTGATGAGGTTGTTCTTGTCCCCGCGGTTCAAGATGGCGGCGCGCTCCGCGCTTGCAACGAGATCGGCTTTTTTCACGGTCGCGGTCGTCGTAAAGGCGGGCGGAATGACGCTCTCCTTGCGGATGAAATCCCCTTGATAGAGGCGGGAGACGATGGTCATGTCCTTCGAGCCCGCAAGGAGCATCCCCCCTTCGAAGTAGAGAGTGATCTCTTTCTCGCTGTCCTCGATCATCCTTGCGATCTCGCTGAGCGTTCTCGCGGGGCAGATGACGCTCTTTTCGCCGCTCTTGCCCAAAATTTCCGCCTCCGCGATCGCAAGACGGTAACCGTCGAGCGCGGTCGCTTCGAGCTTGTCCTTAAAATCGAAAAGGCATCCTTTTAAGATAGGACGAGAATCGTCCTGGGCGCAGCAGAAGGTCGTCTTTGCGACGATCTTTTTGAGATCCCCTTGCCGAAGGACGAAATAGTTTTCGCCCTGGTCGAAATTGATGTGGGGAAATTCTTCGGCGGGCATGGTTTGAAGGTCGGAGAAGGAGTCGCGGTAGGCGACGGAGAGGATGTTGCCCTTGGTCTCGACGGTGACTTCGAGTTCGGTAAGTTTTCCGACAAAGTCGGAAAAGAGCTTGCCAGCGACGCAGGTCTCGCCCTCTTCGAACACTTCCGCTTGCAGGGTCTTGCGGATGGAGAGTTCGCCGTCCGTTGCGGTGAGGACGACCTGATCGCTTTCCGCCGTGATTTTGACGCATTCGAGGACGGGCGCCGTCGTGCGGACGGCGCAGGCTTTGCTGGTTTTGACGACCGCGTCGGCGAGATTCATTCCGTTGCAGACGAATTTCATGATTTTCCTCCATGATTCTTATTTTAAGATAGATTTTAATAATAGTAATAATAAGGGCGGTGGAAATGTGGAATTTCCGCGCTCATTTGACGTATCTTCATTATTATAGCGAAAAAGCGGAAAAATTTCAAGTAAAAACAAGATTTTTTGCGGCAACAAACGAAAAAAGTTTGTGGAGATCTTGTGGACAACCTCTGTGGAGGAACCGTGGACAAGCGGACAACCGTTCAAGGCGGGAGAAGGAAAGAAAGAGAATTTTTTAAGGGGATGGGAGGAACGAGACGAGCGGGACAAAAAGAGGACGGAAAAGCAACGGTTATCCCCAAAGCAATCCACAAAGTGGAAAAGAAATTCCACCCTTCCACTTTTCATTGTTGGGAAAGGATTTTCCATTGCGGGAATCCTTGAAAAAAAATGAATTTTGTGTTATGATGGGATCATGGAAGAGCAAGTGAACACCGAAGGGTATTTAGAACTCATTCAAAAAACATACCGTGCGCAGTTTTCCCTCTTTTCCGAACGGCTGCTGCGCGAAAACGAGAAGTACAACCTCACGTCCATCACAGAGGAAGAGAAAGTGCTCTATAAGCATTTTCTCGACTCCGTCGCGGGCGAGGGGCTCTTTCCGAGCCGCGCAAAGGTCGCGGAAGTGGGCTCGGGCGCGGGATTCCCGTCCATTCCGCTCAAAATCGTGCGGGATGACCTCGACTTCTCCCTCTTCGAGAGCACGAAGAAAAAATGCGTCTTTTTGCGCGAGACGGTTTCCTCTTTGCATCTTCGCGGCGTTCGGGTGTTCGATCTTCGCGCCGAAGAGGCGGGGGCGGACAAGACCTTCCGCGAGTCCTTCGACGTCTGCTGTGCGCGGGCGGTGGCGCGGCTCAATGTGCTCTCAGAATACTGTCTGCCCCTCGTCAAAGTGGGCGGAACGTTCCTCGCCTATAAGGGGGACGTCAACGAGGAACTCGAAGAGGCGCAAAGGGCGATTGGACTGCTCGGCGGGAAACTTCAAAAGCTCGTGCGCTTCTCCCTTCCGAAGGACATGGGCGAGCGGACGATCGTCGTCATCGAAAAGATCAAAAAGACCCCGCAGGACTATCCCCGCGGTAGAGGAAAAGAACGCAAAGACCCCATCAGGTGATCGCCATGACAGAAAACAATCGAAATTGGAGTTGTGCCTTAACGGGGCACAGAAAACTCGCCGCGGATTTCCGCACCGAAGAACTGAGTGCCAAGCTCGAAGAATTGTTGGAGCTCCGTTGCACCAAATTTCTGTGCGGCATGGCGCGGGGATTTGACCTGACCGCCCTCTCCTGCCTTATTAAGCTCCGAGAAAAGTACAAATTCGAGATCGAAGCCTGCATTCCCTACGCGGGGCACGAGATGAGCTTTTCCGCCGAAGAGCGAAAACTCTATGAGGCGGGGCTTGCTTGCTGCGACCAAAAGACCGTCATCCTCGGAGCCTATCACCCCGGGTGTTTTTTCGCGCGCAACCGCTATATGGTCGAGCATGCCGACGCCGTCCTCGCCTATTGCAAACGGGACCAGGGCGGCACGGCGTATACCGCAGAATATGCCCTCAAAAAAGGCGTGCCCGTCATCTTTTTGAATTGATCGGGGACTGCCGATAAGCCGATAAAATGAAAGTCATGCCGAAGGCGAGCTCTTGGGTTTGCTCGCCGTCTTGCTTTTGAGAAAGTAATCTTTGAGGAAGAGATAGAAGTCGTTCACGTGCGCGTTTTGGGCGCGCTCGTTGCTTTTTTTGATCACGATGTCCCTGCCGCAGGGGAAATCCTGCACCGTGAGCAGTTTGATCTCCTCGCTCTCGGGCTTTCCCCAGGTAAACTCGGGCCAGAACCCGACGCCCATGCTCGCCGCGATCATGTTCTGCACCGCCGTCGGATTGTCGCTCTCGAAGATGACCTTGGGACGAAACCCCGCCCTTCGGCAGATCCTGTCGCACACCGCGCGGAATTGCCGCGAGCCGAGCAGCGAGATGAACCCCTCTTCGGCGACCTGCGAAAAGGAAATTTTATCCACGTCGCCGTATTTTTCCGCGGCCGCCGCAAGATAGATCTTCTCATGGATGACCGTCTCGTTCTCCCGCCGCTCTATGCTCGACGGATGATGCTCTTTCGTCGTGATGAGAATGTCGCTCACATCGCTCATCGAGTTTTGAAAGACCTGAAAATGCAGACCCGTGTGCGTTTTTCTGTAATCGATGATCGCCTTCGTGAGGAGCGCGGACGCCGCCAACACGTTGAGCCGCACCGTGTCCGCATGCAGCTTCGCCATCGACGCGAGCTCGCCCGGGATGCGGTCGAGATGTTCGATCACGGGCGCGAGCGAACGGTATAAATGTAAACCGTATTCGTTGAGCTCGATGTTCCGCCCCTTCCGCACGAACAGCGGCACGCCGAGATCCTCTTCGAGCCGTTTGAGCGACTGCGTCAGCGCAGGCTGGGCAATGTGCAGCTTTTCCGCGCTCCGCGTCACGTGCTGCTCCCGCGCAACTTCCAAAAAATACCTCAGCTGCATGAGTTCCATCTTCGTTATCCTCCCAATTCATAACGTAAAAGTTATTGTTTCACATGATATTATATATTAGACTTATTGATTTGTCAATGATATAATGAAGGGGAAAGAAAATTCAAGGAAAGATCGGAGGAAGATCATGATCGAAAACATTGCAAATATCTTGGAAATATTTATGCTCGTCTGTTTCGGGCTGTCCTGGCCTATTGCGGCGGTGAAGAGCTATAAGAGCCGCAGCTCCAAAACGACGAGCCTGCCCTTTATTTTTTTGGTTTTGGCGGGATATGTCGCGGGCGTGACCGCAAAATTTATCAGCGGCAACGTCAATTATGTGCTGTTTGCATACCTTATCAATATTTTGTCGGTTTGCACGAATATCGTGGTCTATTTTATCAACAGGCATCGGGAAAAGAACGAAAAACGGGAAGAACGGGAAAAAGAGGAAAATTTTGTCGCGGCTGCCGCCGAGCAACAATGAAAAAGGGAAGTCGAAAGATGACGAAAAATTCTTGACTTTCTTTTTGAAATCATATATAATATCAAAGAAGCAAAAGCGGCAACGCTTTGGACTTAAAATTTTTAGGAGGGTCGGTGTTTTTATGGCAAAAGGTAAGGTTGAATTTCGCGAAGCCTACTGCAAGGGTTGTAGCTTGTGTGTCAACGCTTGTCCGATGAAAATTTTGCAGATCTCGAAGCGAACCAACGCGAAGGGATACGAGGTGGCGGAGTGCGTTGATATGGACAAATGTATCGGCTGCGCGAGTTGCGCGACGATGTGCCCCGACAGCGTGATCACCGTTTACCGCGATTAAAAACGAGGAGGGAGCAAAAACAATGAAAAAACTTTGGAAAGGGAACGAGGCGATCGCAGAAGCTGCCGTCGCCGCAGGTTGCAGATATTTCTTCGGCTATCCGATCACGCCGCAAAATGAGATCCCCGAATACATGTCGTGGAGACTTTACGAAGTCGGCGGCGCGTTCATTCAGGCGGAGAGCGAAGTTTCGGCGATCAACATGGTCTACGGCGCAGCCGCCGCAGGCGCAAGAGCCATGACGAGCTCGTCAAGCCCCGGCGTCAGCTTAAAACAGGAAGGCATCAGCTATATCGCGGCTGCCGAGCTTCCCTGCGTCATCGTCAACATGATGCGTTCAGGTCCCGGTCTTGGCGGGATCCAGGCGTCGCAGGGCGACTATTTCCAGGCGACGAAGGGCGGCGGACACGGCGACTATCACTGCATCGTCTATGCGCCCAGCACCGTGCAGGAGTTCGTAGACATTATGTATAATGCCTTCGACGTTGCGGACGAGTACCGCAATCCCGTCATGATCATCGGCGACGGTATGCTCGGGCAGATGATGGAGCCCGCAGAGATCCCGCCCATGAAGGACGTGACCAAGATGTACGAAAAATATCATAAGGACGAATGGGCGACCTGCGGTCACAGCGACGGCAAGGCGCGGATTATCAACTCGCTCCGAATCGAGCCCGACGAGAACGAGGAGTTCACCCTTCGCCTTTATAAGAAATACGAAGAGATCGCAAAGAAGGAGACGAAGGTCGAAGAATACCGCATGGACGACGCGGAATATGTGTTCGTCGCATACGGTTCGGTCGCGCGCATTTGCAAGGCGGCGATCGTCGAGCTTCGCGAGCAAGGGATCAAGGCGGGACTCATCCGTCCGATCACGCTCTATCCCTATCCGAGCGCAACGATCGAGAAGGCGGCGAGAAGGGACTCTGTCAAGAAGTTTGTCACCGTCGAGATGAGCATGGGTCAGATGGTCGAGGACGTGCGTCTTGCGGTCAACGGACTCAAACCCGTCGAATTTTACGGCAGATGCGGCGGAAACGTTATGATGCCTGCCGACCTTGTGAAGTATATTAAGGAGGGTAAATAAGATGAAAATCATAGCCGATAAGCCCAAGCTGCTTACCGAGACACCCATGCACTATTGCCCCGGGTGCACGCACGGCATTGTACATAGACTCATCGCCGAAGTTCTCGAAGAACTCGGCAAGGCGGACAATGCGATCGGCATTGCGCCCGTCGGATGTGCGGTCTATGCGTATAGATATTTCAACTGCGACATGATCGAAGCGGCGCACGGCAGAGCCCCTGCCATTTCGAGCGCGGTAAGACGGGTCGTAAATCCCGACAATCTCATCTTCTGCTATCAGGGCGACGGCGACTGCGCGTCCATCGGAATGGCGGAGACCGTCCATGCCTGCATGCGCGGGGAGAACATCACGGTCATCTTCATCAACAACGGCATTTACGGCATGACGGGCGGACAAATGGCGCCCACCACCATGCCCGGGGTCAAGGCGACGACCTGTATCTACGGGCGCGACCCCAAAAAGTACGGCAACCCCGTGCATTTGAGCGAAATGCTCGCGACGCTCACAGGTCCTGCCTATATCGAGCGCGTCGCTTGCTATGACGTTCCCCATGTCAAGAAGGCGAAAGCCGCACTCAAAAAGGCGTTTGAGATCCAAATGCAGAAGAAGGGACTTTCCTTCATCGAAGTTTTGGCAAGCTGCCCGACGAACTTCCACATGACCCCGATCGAGGCGATGGATTTCGTCAAGACGCAGGCGGAGCCGTTCTATCCGCTCGGCGTGTTTAAGGACATCACGAAGGAGGAGGCAAATTCATGAATAAGATCATCATCAGCGGTTTCGGCGGGCAAGGCGTGCTTTCGCTCGGAAAGTTCATCTCCTATTCCGCCATCGAGCAGAATCTGAACACCTCCTGGCTTCCCTCCTACGGCCCTGAGATGCGCGGCGGCACGGCGAACTGCTCGGTCATCTATTCCCATGAGGACATCGCAGCGCCCGTCATCGACCATCCCGACATCCTGATCGTCTTTAACGAACCCTCGCTCGACAAGTTCGAAAATTCCGTCAAGGCGGGCGGGACGATCATCATCAACTCGGACATCGTCCACAAAAAGACGACGAGAAAGGACGTCAAGTTCTTCGAGATCCCCGTTGACACCCTCGCTGCCGAGATCAACAAGCGCGGCGCGAACGTGTATATGCTCGGCGTTCTGCTTCCCCTGTTCGGCGACATCTCCGAAGAGTGCGCGATCCACGCGGTCGAGCACGTGTTCGAGAGCAAGCCGAAAGTCATTCCTTCCAACATCGAATGCTTGAAAGCGGGCATCGAGTACATGAAGAAATTGTTGAAATAACCGTCGGCACAAGAAAATGCCCTCTCTTTCATAAGGGAGGGCATTTGGAGTTTTTGTAAAATGCGAAAAATTACCATTTTCGGGAAAAAATCCCGTAAAAACCAAGCGGAAAGCGAAAAAGACCCTGCGCCGCAAAGCCAAAACGATACGGCAGAGCATAGCGAAACCGCGCTCGAAGAGGAGACGGCAATCTCGCTCGCCGCACAGGCGGACGGCGCGGAGCAATCGGCGCAAATTTCGGCTTCGGAGAACGCGGACAAGGAGAAGGACGCTTCCTTTTTGCCTGCGGCGGACGAGGGCAGCAAGTTTGCGGTGAAGAAGGTCGTCAGCGTCGAGGGGTTCGTCACCCTTTTGATCGTGCTTGCGATCTTCGTGCCGATCGCCTGTATCATGGGCTTCGGCAATATGCTCAACACGCTGTTCAACAACGCGCTCGACCTGCTTCTCAACACCTGTTTTTATTTGTTGGGCGTGGCGGTCGTGATCGGCGCGCTCAGTTCGGTGCTCACGGAGTTCGGCGTGATCGCGCTTGCGAACCGTGCGTTGTCTCCGCTCATGAAACCCGTCTACGGCATGCCCGGGGCGACGTCGGTCGCGATCTTTTCGGCGTTTTTGTCGGACAACCCCGCCGTCTTGACGCTCGCGGACGACGTGAGATACCGCAGATATTTCAAGAAATACCAGCTCGCGGGGCTTACCAACCTCGGCACGGCATTCGGCATGGGGCTCATCGTCGTCATTACCATGGCGGGCAAGCAGGTGACGGAAGGTTCGGTCATCCTTGCGGTCTGCATGGGGGTGGTGGGCGCGCTCATCGGGAGCGTGCTCGCGACAAGGCTCATGCTGCATAAGTCCAAGAAGCTGTTCGGTACGGAAGCGGAAGCCGCGGAGTGCGCGGGCGACCAGACCTTTGACGTCATGCGCCAAAGAGAAGTGAGAAAGGGCGGCTTCGTGCAGCGGTTCTTCGACAGCCTGCTCGACGGCGGCGCGGGCGGCGTGAAGATCGGCTTTGCGATCGTCCCGGGAGTCCTTATCATCGCCAATCTCGTCATGCTGCTTTCGGACGGCGCAGGCGCGGGCGGCGTATATACGGGCGCGGCGGGCGAAGGCGTAGGCTTGCTTCCCTGGATCGGGGCAAAGCTCTCCGTCGTATTCAAATGGCTGTTCGGATTCAGCAATCCCGACGCGATCGGCATTCCCATCACGGCGCTCGGCAGCGCGGGGGCGGCGATCGGGCTCGTCGGAAGCGGCGAGTTCACGGCGACGGAAATCTCGGTTTTCACCGCCATGTGTATGTTTTGGAGCGGCTATTTATCCACCCATGTCGCCATGATGGACTCGTTGGGCTTCCGAAGGCTCACGACGAGTTCCATTCTCTATCATACGATCGGCGGACTTGTGGCGGGCTTTTCGGCGCATTGGCTGTATGCCCTGTTTGCGCTATTGCTATAAAGATCGAAAAAGGAGAAGAAAATGAAGATCATACGAGGCAAGCGGTTCGGCGAGGAACGCGCACTGTACATGACAAGAAATGCGGTCATCGAGGATTGCCGCTTTGAGGGCGAAGAGGACGGCGAGTCCTTTTTGAAGGAGAGCGGGAACATCCTCGTGAAGGATTGTTTTATGGATCTGAGGTATCCGCTTTGGCATGTGCGGGGGCTCGAAATGCGCGGCTGCGAAATGACGAAAAATTGCCGCGCGGCGCTGTGGTACGATACGGACGTCAAGATCGAAAACAGCATCTTGGGCGGCGTCAAGGCTTTGCGTGAATGCAGAAAGGTCGAGCTTTGCAATGTGACGGCGGATTCACAGGAGTTTGGCTGGCGTTGCAGAGGGTTCAAGATGAAGGGCGGGAGTTTGATCTCGGAATACGCCTTTTCGGGCAGCAGCGACCTTGAAATTGAGGAGTTGGATTTCACGGGAAAGTACTCTTTCCAATACACGAAGAATTTGAAGGTCGTAAACTCCAAGCTCAAAACGAAGGACGCATTCTGGCATGCGAAGAACGCGACGGTCATCGACAGCATTGTCGAGGGCGAGTATCTTGGCTGGTATTCGGACGGGCTCACGCTCATCAATTGCCATATCAAGGGCACGCAGCCGCTTTGCTATTGCAAGAATTTGAAACTCGTCAATTGCACGACGGAAGATTGCGATCTGTCCTTTGAATACAGCGACGTCGAGGCGACGATCAAGGGCGGCATTGTCTCGGTGAAAAATCCCCGAAGCGGCAGGATCGAAGCGGACAGCATCGGCGAGATCATTAAGGGGAACAGCAAGTACCCCGTCAAAGCCGAGATCATCGTTCGCTGAAAAAATGTCCCTCTTTGCGGGGAAAAAATAAAGTCATCGGAATCAAAAATTATGAGAAAATACGGTTTTTTATAAGCCGTATTTTTGATTGTCCGAAGATTTTCGCGGGCGGCTGTGGGAAAGCAAAGCAAAGGGCGCGCGAAGGAAAAGATTTCTCGAAAAAAACGGGCATTTTGTTTGACTTTCGATCGGTTATTTACTATAATAACCGTGAAAACATTTCAGGAGATGAAAATGGCAAAGACAATCACGATCGACGAAGCGCTTGCGCTCGTGAAAGACAATTTTAAGATCGCGGTCGGCGATGCGACCGTCGAGCCGCAGGGCTTTTTGAGCAATCTGCATAAGATCTTGGACCGCGACAGAGGACTGAGCATTTGGATGTGCCTGACGATGCGCTCCTATCCCTTCCTCGAAGACCCCGCATACGGCAACAACATCAAGATCAACAGCGTGTTCTTCTCGGGACCGATGCGCAACGCGCAAAAGGTGTTAAAGACGGTCTCCTACGCGCCCACCCATCTGCGTAAGACGGCGATCACGATCTGCGCGGGGAAAGACCCAGACCTCTTCGTCGGCACTTGCACCCCGCCCGACAAGGACGGCAAGATCTCTTTGGGGCTTTCCGACATCTACGACCGCGAGGTCATGAAGCGGGCAAAGACGGTCGTCATGGAGGTCAATCCCAACATGCCCTTTACGATGGGCGACGCGGTCATCGACGTTTCGGACGTGGACTACTTTGTGCCCGTCGATTTCCCGATGGTCGAGGATAAGACCGCCCCGATCAACGAAAAGGATAAGATCATCGGCGGCTACATTTCGGAATACATTAAAGACGGCGACTGCTTGCAGATCGGCATCGGTTCGATCCCCAACTCGGTCGTTCAGTTCCTCGAAACCAAGAAAGACCTCGGCATCCATACCGAGCTGCTCAGCGACGGGATCGCGGAGCTTGCGAAGAAGGGCGTCGTCAACGGCAGCAAAAAGACCCTTCACAAGGGCAAGATCGTCACGAGCATCGTTCTCGGCACGGAAAAGGTCTACAAATTCGTCGATCACAACCCCGACGTTCTCGTCATGGATTGCAGCTACTGCAACGGATACGAGACGCTCGCAAAGAACGACAACCAGGTTTCGATCAATACGACCCTCGAAGTGGACCTCACGGGACAATGCTGTTCGGAGAGCCTCGGGTCGAAGCAATACAGCGGCACGGGCGGGCAGATGGATACGGCGATCGGCGCGCAGATGTCGAAGGGCGGCAGGGCGTTTATCGCGCTGTATTCGACGGCGAACGTGCGCACGGGCAACGGCGACGAACGGGTGGAGATCAGCCGCATCGTCCCGCAGTTGAAGCCCGGCGCGACCGTCTCCCTTTCGCGCAACGACCTTCAATATCTCGTCACGGAGTACGGCGTCGTCTGCCTTCGCGGGCTTTCGATCGCGGACAGGGCGAAGGCGATCATCTCGATCGCGCATCCCAAATACCGCGACGAGCTCACCCAAAAGGCGAGAGAGCTCGGGCTCATCCAGGACTGACCCTCAAAATAGAAGAAAAAATCAAGGAGTGATCAAATATGGAATATCGGTACAGTGAAAGAATGGCAAAGATGAACGGCGCGGCGACGAGAGAGATCTTAAAACTTCTGACCCGTCCCGAGATCATCTCGTTTGCGGGGGGCTTTCCCGCGACGCAGTGCCTTCCGCAAAAGGAAGTGCAGGAGATCGCCCACGAGCTTTTGAGCGAGGGCAGAGCGACGGCAGTCTTGCAGTACGGCACGACCGAGGGCTTCAAGGAACTGCGCGAAGAGCTCATCAAGTACGTCAAGACCGCGGGCATCGAGGACATCGGGCTTGAAAACACCCTCGTCATCAGCGGCGGGCAGCAGGGCATCGACCTCATGAGCAAGATCTTCCTCAACAAGGGCGACGCGGTCCTCGTCGAGAACCCCACCTATTTGACCGCGCTTCAAATCTTCGATTCCTACCAGGCGGAGATCGTCGGCGTGGATGCGGACGAAAACGGGCTTGTCATCGAAGATCTCGAAAGAAAGATCAAGGAACATCATCCCAAGTTCCTCTACTGCGTTTCGACCTTCTCCAACCCCACGGGCAAGACCTATACGGTCGAGAACAGAAAGGCGATCGCGGAGCTCACGGCAAAATACGGCGTGATGGTGCTCGAAGACGACCCGTACAGCAAGCTGCGCTTCGAGGGCAATTGGGTCCCGAGCATCAAGAGCTTCGACAAGGCGGGCAATGTCGTGTATCTCACGAGCTTTTCCAAGGTCCTCTCTCCCGGGCTTCGGATGGGCGTTGCCGTCGGCGACAAGGAAGTCATCCGCAAGATGACGATCGGAAAGCAGGGCGTCGACGTGACGACTTCCAACCTTTCGCAGCTCATCGTCTATGAGTATTTGAAGCGGGGGTATCTCTTCCCGAACATCGAGAAGAACATGCCCATCTACCGCGAGCGCAAGAACGCGATGATTCAGGCGATCAAGGCGTATATGCCCGAGGAATTCAGTTTCATCAACGCAGAGGGCGGCTTGTTCATTTGGGGCGGCTTCGATGCGCCCATCGACACGACCGCGCTCGCGCCCGAGGCGATCAAGTACGACGTTGCCTACATTCAGGGACAGGTGTTCTATCCGAAGGCGGACGTCGTCAACATGATCCGTCTCAACTTCTCGAACGCGCCTGTCGATAAGATCGAAGCGGGCATCCACCGTCTCGGCGACATGTTCAAGAAAGAGATCGCAAAGCTCAAATAAAAAGAGAAAGCAAAGGAGATCATAGAAAATGGAACTCAAAATCATCAAGACCGAGCACAAGCGTCAAAAGCCCACGGGCAAGCTCGGCTTCGGCAAGTATTTTACCGACCACATGTTCATCATGGAGTACGACGGAACGCAATGGGTCAATGCGCGCATCCAGCCGTACCAGCCCATTTTGCTCGAACCTTCGGCGTCCGTCTTGCACTATGCGCAGGGCGTTTTCGAGGGCGCAAAGGCGTATCGCAACAAGAAGGGCGAAGTGCGCATGTTCCGCTTGAACGACAACCTCGACAGAATGAACGATTCCGCGGCGCGGCTGTGCATGCCCACGTTCGACAAGAAGTTCGTCTATGACGCGATCAAACAGCTCGTGCTTTTGGACGAGGATTGGATCCCGACGGACGACGGCACGGCGCTGTATATCCGTCCCACGATGATCGCGACTGAGCCCGCGCTCGGCGTGCACGCGTCCAAGACCTATCTCATGTACGTCATCATCGGACCTGCGGGCGCGTATTATGCGAACGGGTTAGAGCCCGTCAAGCTCCTCGTCGAGGAGAACTATGTGCGCGCGGCAAAGGGCGGCACGGGCGGACACAAGGTCATCGGCAACTATGCGGCGAGCATGAAAGCGGGCGAAATTGCCCATCAAAAGGGATACGATCAGGCGATGTGGCTGGACGCGAAGTATCACCGCTATGTCGAGGAAGTCGGCGCGATGAACATCTTCTTCGTGATGGACGGGATCGTCTATACCCCCGCGCTTCGCGGCAGCATTTTGCCCGGCATTACGAGACGGAGCGTCATCGCTCTTTTGAAGGCGCGCGGATACAAGGTGCGCGAGTGCAACGTGGACATCCGCAAAGTTGCGGAAGCCGCGGAGAAAGGCACGCTGACCGAAGTGTTCGGCACGGGCACGGCGGCGGTCATCTCCCCCGTCGGCGCGTTCGGCTATCACGGGCGCGACTTTGTCGTCAACGGCGGCAAGATGGGCGAGATCAGCAAGGCGGTCTATGACGAACTCACGGGCATCCAAACGGGAAGATACCCCGACAAGTTCGGCTGGGTGGACATCATCAAGAAATAAGGAAGTACATAGAAAAGCCGCCGCGCAAAACCAGCGCGGCGGCGATTTTTTGTCTTGTTCCGAAACGGCGGTCAAATGCGCCCAAAGCCAGAGGCTTCGACGAGGGACTGCCCTTCGTTCGACAGCACCCAATCGATGAAGGCAAGCGTCTCTTTTGTGTGTTCTTCGTATCGCAACACCATATAGAAAGGCATTGTGACGGGATATGCGCCCGATTGAATGTTTTCGAGGGTCGGCTCGCTGCCGTTGACTTTGAGCAGTCGGACGCCGGGGTTGGAGACGATCTCTTCGGCGTAATTGCGGAAGGAAAAGCCCAGCGCGCCGCGGTGGTTGTGATAGTCGGAGACCGCCTCGATGATCCCCCACATAAAGCTGTTCCGAAGTTCCGTCGGCGCGTCCATGAGCGGCTCATCGCCCATAAATTCTTTGAGCGCGGTCTGGCTGCCGCTGCCCTCGTTGCGTTGATAGGGCAAGATTTCCTCGTCCTTCCCCCCGACTTCCTTCCAATTTGTGATCTTTCCCGAATAGATGGCGCGGATTTCGTCCACCGAGAGATTTTCCACGGGATTTTTGCTGTTCGTGAAAAAGACGAAGGCTTCTCTTCCGATCGGGATGAGCTCGAAGGAGACGCCGCATTCCGCGGCATAGGCAAGCTGGGACTCGTCCGGTCCGAAGGCGAAGAGAATGTCGGTTTTGCCGTCCGTCAACCGATCGTAGCCCGAGATCGTGTTATGATACTGATAGGGGCTGTCTTGGTTGTTGAGCGCGGGAATGGTGCTCGGATAGACCGCCTCGACGAACGCCGAATAGACGGGGAAGAACGCCGCCGCTCCGTCGAGCACGGGCAGATCGTCCGCTTCCGTAAAGGAGAGCGCGGCTCGGTCTTTGAGCCGTGCGATCTTGGAATCCGCTTTGAAGGCGAGATAGAGGTCGGTGTCGATCGCGCTCTTGTCGACGAAAGTGATGGAGTCGAGATAGGCGTTGTAGCCGAGACAGGCGCAAATTGCGATCACGCCCGCGAGAAAGACCGCAACGCCGCAGAAAAAGACGCGCTTTTTGAGTTTTCGAAACGGCAGAAACCAGGCGAGCAGAAAGATCGCGACCGCCCCGATGACCGCAAAGCCGCTGTAATAGACGTTCACGTCCAAAGACCGCCCGAAGAGCAGAACGTATAAGAGCACGAACAGCGCCAAAAGCGCCAGGACAAAGATCTTGACCAAGAACAGCAAGTATGTAAGGGTTTTTCTCATATCATGATGATACCATGCGCGGAAAAGAAAGTCAAGACCCAAAAAAAATTTTTGCGGAGAAAAAGGGGAAATATCGACCTTTTTTTCTCCGATCTTGCAGGATACGCAAGGGCGCGGGGGCATAAGCTGAAAGGACGACATTTTTGATAAGGAGAAACGGCAAATGTACGAAAAGCGGCTCTGTATCCTAAAACAACTGAAAAGCGGTTTTTCCGCGGACGGGTCGCCGCTGTCGGGAGCGATCTATCTCGAACAATGGCGCGGCGAAGTCACCCTGACCCCCAAGATCGTCGGACTCTCCCCCCTCTTCGACGGACGCTACGCGCTTTGCCTCGGCATTTCGGGGAAATATTTCTGCGTTGAGCTTCAAGGCAGCCGCGCCCTGCGCATTCCCGACGCGCCCCCGATCGAAAACGGCTTCTCCGCCCTCGTCTGTTTCGTCAAGGGCGAAGCAGAACCCGTCGCCTTCGGCAGCTGCGGCAAAAATACCGACTCCCCCGCTCTGCTCTTATCCCTCCTCTCCCGCAAGACCAAACCCAAACAAGAGCCCGCACATTCAGACCCGCCCCCCGCCCCGCGGGAAGAAGTGCCGCCCGTTCCGCAAGATGAGGGAAAGGTGCAGGAAGCAGAAGAGGAAGCGCCGCAAGAGGAACGCATTTCGGGTGCGCCGAAATATGATGACGAGGCGATCGCATCGAGCGACTATTATAAAGAGAGCGAGGAAGGCAAGGGCGAGGAATCTTGCGGGGAAAGTGCGGAAGAAAGCGTGCATCCGTTTGCGTTTCCGAAGGGAGATCTTGTCTATTATCGGTCGATCGAGCCCAAACTTTTGAGCGCGATGCAGAAGTTTCCGAAGGACGAGACGCTCAAACGGACCTTTCCGCAGTCGGAGTGGGTCAAGACGGAGAGCGGGCTGCTCGGGGTGATCTATGAGGCGGGGCAGCCGAGGTATCTCTGCGTTGCGATGGCGTGCGAGCCGCCGAAGGAAGTCGCGCGGGCGAGCGTCTTTGTGCCGACGAGCCCCTTTGACGAG
Source organism: uncultured Clostridia bacterium (assembly GCA_947631465.1). Classification (GTDB taxonomy): domain Bacteria; phylum Bacillota; class Clostridia; order Christensenellales; family Borkfalkiaceae; genus Gallimonas. The sequence goes on along the minus strand of CANRLK010000023.1, from coordinate 8,393 downwards.
ACGGCGGGAATGTATGTCGTCTTTCAGGATGCGGACACGGGGGATTATGTGACGGTCCAAGACGGGTAAAAATTGGAAAATTTCGGAAAAATTCCTTGAAAACCTTTGATTTACGCGCGCAATTATGCTATAATTTATCATTGGAGGGGAAACGCCTCTCCGCAAAAAGGGTATTATAATATGGGAGGAAACACGATGGCATTGACAAATAACAAGAAAGTGCTCGATTTTGTGGCGAAGAGCGCGGAACTGACCTGTCCCGACGAGATCGTCTGGATCGACGGGAGCGAGGCGCAGCTCGAAGAATTGAGAAAGCAAGCGGTAAAGACGGGCGAGATGATCAAGCTCAACCAAGAGAAGCTCCCCGGCTGCTATTATCACAGGACGGCGCAGAACGACGTGGCGCGCGTCGAGGACAGGACGTTCATTTGCTGCAAGCAGAAGGACGATGCAGGTCCGATCAACTATTGGATGGACCCCAAGGAAGCGTATGCGCTTTGCGGCAAGATCGCGCGCGGCAAGATGAAGGGCAGAACGATGTATGTCATCCCCTATTCGATGGGCATCGTCGGCTCGGCGTTCTCGAAGATCGGGATCGAAGTCACGGACAGCATCTATGTCGTCTTGAACATGGCGATCATGACGCGCGTCGGGCTGGACTGCTACAAGGCGCTCGGCGAGGACGGCGATTTCATCAAGGGCTTCCACTGCAAGTGCGACGTTGACCCCGAAAAGCGGTATATCATGCACTTCCCCGAGGACAATACCATCATTTCGCTCAATTCCGCATACGGCGGAAACGTACTGCTCGGCAAGAAGTGCTTTGCGCTCCGCATTGCGTCCTGCCTCGGCAGAGAAGAGGGCTGGATGGCGGAGCACATGCTCATTCTCGGCGTGACCTATCCCGACGGCAAGAAAAAATATTTGGCGGCGGCATTCCCGTCCGCCTGCGGCAAGACCAATCTTGCGATGCTCATTCCGCCCGAACATTATCGGAAGCTTGGCTATAAGGTCGAGTGCGTCGGCGACGACATCGCCTGGATCCGAATCGGCAAGGACGGCAGGCTTTGGGCAGTAAACCCCGAGAACGGCTTCTTCGGCGTTGCGCCCGGGACGAACGAGAAGAGCAACCCGAACGCGCTCGCGGCGACCAAGAAGGGCACGATCTTCACGAACGTTGCGATCAACCCCGCGGACAACACGGTGTGGTGGGAAGGGCTCACGAAACCCGCGCCCGAAAAGCTCATCGACTGGCTCGGGAACGATTGGACGAGCGACAGCGGCGTCAAGGCGGCGCACCCCAACTCCCGCTTCACCGCGCCCGCGGGAAATTGCCCCTGCCTCTCCCCCGAGTTCTATTCCAAGGAAGGCGTGCCGCTCGATGCGATCGTGTTCGGCGGCAGACGGGCAACGACCACCCCGCTCGTCTATCAATCGCGCGATTGGGATCACGGCGTGTTCGTCGGCTCGATCATGAGCTCCGAGACGACGGCAGCGGCGACGGGTGCGGTCGGCGTTCTCCGTCACGACCCCATGGCGATGAAGCCCTTTGCGGGCTATCACATGGCGGACTACTTCGGGCATTGGATCGAAATGGGCAAGAAGATCAAAAATCCGCCCAAGATCTTCAACGTCAATTGGTTCCGCCAGGATCAGGACGGCAACTTCATTTGGCCCGGGTTCGGCGACAACCTGCGCGTTCTCGATTGGATCTTGAAGCGTTGCAGCGGCGAAGCGGACGCAAGAGAGACGGCGATCGGCTACGTCCCTTATGCCAAGGATATCGACCTCGAAGGGCTCGACCTTGACGAAGAGACCCTCGAAAGCATCCTCTACGTCGACAAAGCCCGCTGGGGCAAGGAAGCCGAAGAGATCGAGACATATTATCAACAGTTCGGCGACCGCCTTCCGAAGGAACTCCGTGAAAGCCTTCAAACCTTGAAAAAGAACTGCGCAGAATAATTTTTGCGTTAAAATTTGTTGAAATTTGCCGCCCCACCTTTGGGACGGCATTTTTCTTTGGAAAAAACAGTTGACAAAGTGAACAATATGCGCTATGATAAGGGGGGAGAAAGGAGGGAAGCGGGATGATGAAGATCGTGACGGATTCGTCGTCGGAGATTTCGGAGGAAGAGGCGAAGCGGCTTGGGGTGGAGATCGTGCCCTTGACGGTGACGCTGAAAGAAGGTGCGCGGCTCGAAGGCAGGCAAATTCAAAAGAAAGAGTTTTACGAGCGGATGAAGGGCGGGGAATTTCCCAAGACGAGCCAGCCGTCCGCGGCGCAGTTTTTCGACGCGTTTTTGCGCACGGAAGGACAGGAGACGCTTTGCATATTGCTTTCGTCCGCGCTCTCGGGCACGGTGAATGCCGCCGAGCTTGCGAAGCGGGACGGGAATTTTACCAATGTCACGGTGTACGATTCACTCTGCGTCACGGCGATGCTGAGATTTCTCGTTTTGGAAGCCGTGAAGCGGCGGGAGCAAGGAGCAGAACAAGTGGTAAAGGCGCTGGATGAACTTCGTCCAAGGCTTCGGCTCTTCGCTTGTTTGGATACTCTTGAATATTTGCGTCGGGGCGGCAGGATCAAACGCGGCACGGCGTTTTTCGGGGAGTTTTTGAAGATCAAGCCCATCATCGCGATCGGCATGGACGGGCAGGTCAAAGCGGTGGGCAAGGCGCGCGGACGGCTTCGCGCCCTCGAAGAGATCGGGGAACGCTTTCGCAAGGACGAGCCCGACGAGAACTATCCCGTATATTTTCTTCAAACGGACAGCGACGAGCCCGCGAAAAAGCTCATGCAGGCGCTTGGGAGAGAGGGCGAGCTGATGTCCATTTGCTGCGCCGTCGGCTCGCACATCGGACCGAATGCCGCAGGCGTCTGCTATGTCGCAAAAAATTAGAGAAAAATTTGCCGCGCAAAGGCAAAGAATCCCCCCTCAACCCTTGCTGTCCCCTTGGAGGGGTGGAGCATTGCCGCCCGCCCAATCTTGCTGTCCTCCTAACTTGGCTCCCCCTTTGGTGGGGTGGAGCATCGTCGCCCCCAATCTTGCTGTCCTCCTAACTTGGCTCCCCCTTTGGTGGGGTGGAGCATCGTCGCCCCCAACCTTGCTGTCCTCTAAACTTGGCTCCCCCTAAGAGGGGTGGAGCATCGTCGCCCCCCAACCTTGCTGTCCTCTTAACTTGGCTCCCCCTCTGAGGGGGAGCTGGCGTGTAGCGCCTGAGGGGGTGTGCCTTATTGATAGGATCGGTGTGCGGGACACCCCTTTCGGCGCGCTCATTCGCGCGCCACTTTCCCCTCATAGGGGACAGCAAGAAATGAGCAAGCAAAGAAACCCGCCGCTCCGAAAGTCGGAGCGGCGGGTTTGTAAGACCGAAAAAAATTTACATGACGATGATATTCCGCTTTGCGAAGGATTCTTTGAGGTCGGCGGGGAAATCGTCGTCGGTGATGAGCACGTCGATGTCGTCGAGACGGGCGAAGGTATGGGGCATGATCTTGCCGATCTTGGAGCTGTCGAGCATCATATACATGGACTTGCTCTTTTTGCGCGCCATTTTGAGAAGGTCCGCTTCGATCATAGAGCCGCAGGAAAAGCCGTTTTCGGGGGTGAAAGCGGAGGCGGAGATGATCGCGAGTTCGAAGTTGGTGTTTTCGAAATAGGAGCGTGCGACGGGCGAGGCAGTGGAGAGGTTGTCCTTCATGACCTGACCGCCGAGCATGGTGACGTCGAGGTTCTTCTTTTGGGCGAGTTCGATGGCGACGGCGAGCCCGTTGGTAAAGACGTGGATGTCGATGTCGCGCATCTCTTTTGCGAGGTACATGGCGGTCGTGCCGCCGTCGATGAAGAGGGAGCAGTTCTCCTCGATGAGTCCCGCGGCTTTTTGCGCGATCTTGATCTTGGCGTCGGTGTGCATGGCGGTCTTTTTGGCGTAGGGTTCGCTGGAAACCTTTTGCACTTCTTTGACGGACATCGCGCCGCCGCGGACGCGGATGATGCGTCCCGCCTGTTCGAGCTGTAACAGATCGCGCCGAAGGGTCATTTGGGAGACATCGGGGAAGAAGTCGTCGAGTTGGGTTAAAGTGAGTTTGCCGCGTTTGTCGAGCAGTTCCGCGATCGCTTCGATTCTGTCTTTTTTCATAATTTTCCTCTCTTGCAAAAATTTCATGTAAAATTATAACACAAAGTTCACAGAAAATCAAGTCTTTGGGCAAAAAAACCAAAATTTTTTTTGAGAAAATCGCTCAGTCTGTGAATTTCGGGCAAATTTGGATTTCCTTGGGAAAAAATCGCGGCGCGGGGGCAAAATACTTTGCAATTTTGCGCGCAAAATGCTAAAATATCGGCATAGGTGTATCCATGAAAATTTATAATTCCCTCACAAGAAGAAAAGAAGAATTTGTCCCCTTAGAGCAGGGCAAAGTCAAAATGTACGCCTGCGGGATCACCGTCTCGGGCGAGGCGCACGTCGGGCACGGGTTTCAGGCGATCCTATACGACATCTTCCGCAAGTTCCTCGAAAAACAGGGCTATCAAGTCACTTATGCGCGGAACTATACCGACGTCGACGACAAGATCATCGCAAGATCGCTCGAAACGGGCATTCCCGCCGACGAATATGCCAAGATGATGATCCAAAAGATCGACGCCGTCATGCAAAAGCTCGACGTCGGCGAGCCCACCTTGTGGCTCAAAGCGACCGAAAACATCGGCAACATCATCTCCTTCATCCAAGAGCTCATCGAAAAGGGGCATGCGTATCCCGCGGAGAACGGCGACGTGTATTTCGACGTCGACGCCTTTCCCGCCTACGGGCAGCTCTCGGGACGGGACAAAGAGGATATGCTCGACGGCGTGCGCGTCGAAAACGACGACTGCAAGAAGCACCCCTACGACTTCGCGCTCTGGAAGGCGGCAAAGCCCGGGGAGATCTCCTGGGATTCCCCTTGGGGCAAGGGCCGCCCCGGCTGGCACATCGAATGCTCGGCGATGAACCGCGCGGCGTTCGGCGATCGGATCGACATCCACGGCGGCGGGCGCGACCTCATCTTCCCCCACCATGAAAACGAGATCGCGCAGACCGAAGCGCTCACGGGCAAGCGTTTTGCCAATTATTGGCTGCACAACGGGCTCATCAAAGTCAACGGGCAGAAGATGAGCAAATCGCTCGGCAACAGCCTGCTGCTCGAAGATCTTTTGAAAAGTTATTCCTGCGAGGCGATCAAGTTCGCCCTGCTTTCCAAGGGCTATCGGGGAGACGTGAACATCACGGACGAGCTCTTCCCCGACGCGGAAAAGACGCTCACCCGTTTTTACGGGCTCATCCTTGCCGCCGAGCAGGCGTTTCCGAAGGAAGAAGGGGGGTATGAACCCATCGACAAGGCGTTCGACGAGGCCATGAGCGACGACTTCAACACCGCCCTTGCCCTTTCCGACCTCTTCGGCGATTTCAAAGAGGTCTCCCGTCTTTTGGCGGCAAATGACCCCGCCGCGCGCAGAATGACCAACCAGATCAAAAGGACATATTCGCTCTTGGGGCTCTTTAAGATGGACGCCGCGGAGTATCTGAAAACCTATTCTCCCAAAGAGGACATCCCCGAGGACGTGAAGAAGGTCGCCGAGGAACGTTTCCGCGCGCGGCTCGAAAAGGATTGGAAGAAGTCGGACGAGCTGAGAGAGACGCTCAAAGGCATGGGCTATGCCGTCAAGGACGCGAAGGACGGCTATACCCTCACAAAGATTTGATTCGGAGGAACGAGATGAAAATTTCAGCGCAAGAGCTTAGAAAGGCATGGCTTGAATTTTATCAAAGCAAGGGACATACGGACATCGGGGCGGTGAGCCTTCTCGGCGACGGGACGACGGGCGTTTTGTTCAACGTCGCGGGAATGCAGTCGCTCATGCCCTATCTTTTGGGCGCAAAGCACCCTGCGGGCAAGCGGCTTTGCAATATCCAGGGCTGTCTGAGGACGGTCGACATCGATTCGGTCGGCGACGCGTCCCACTTCACCTTCTTCGAGATGATGGGCAATTGGTCGCTCGGGGATTATTTCAAAAAGGAAAAGACGGCGTACACGGTCGAACTTTTGACCCGCGTCTTGGGGCTCGACAAGGACAAGCTCTGCGCGACCGTGTTCGAAGGGAACGAGTCCGCGCCGCGCGACGAGGAGACGGCGGGCTTTTTGCTTGGGCTTGGAATTAAGAAAGGGCATATCTTCTATCTTCCCAAAAAGGACAATTGGTGGGAGCTCGAAGGCACGGTCGGCACGCCCTGCGGTCCCGACAACGAGTGGTTCTATCCCATCGATCCCGAAAAGAAAGACCCCGTGTTCCCCGACGATTACGTCGAGATCGGGAACGACGTGTATATGCAGTACCGCAAGACCAAGGACGGCTACGAGCCGTTGGAGAATAAGAACGTCGATACGGGCTTCGGGTTTGATCGGATGCTCTCGTTTTTGAACGGAACGGGAGACGCGTATCTTACCGACCTCTTTGCGGACGCGTTGAAGCTCTTGGAAGAGGCTTCGGGCAAGCGGTATGCGGACGGCGGGGAGGACCGCCGCGCCATGCGCATCATTGCCGACCATACGCGGACGGCGGTCATGCTCATCGGCGACCGCCAGAGCGTGCTCCCGTCCAACACGGGCGCGGGATATATTTTAAGACGGCTGCTGCGCCGCGCCATCCGCTATTGCAGAGCGCTCTCCGTCCCGAGCGAGACCATGCTCCCGCTTGCGAAGGTGTTCATCGAAAAAGTGTACGGAAAGGCGTATCCCCTGCTCCTCGAACGCGAGGAATTTATCTTGGATGAGCTTCAAAAGGAGATCGTCCGCTTCGAAGCGACTTTGGCGCAGGGAATCAAGGAGTTTGAAAAGTGCGTGAGCGGGCTCGAACGCAAGAACGAGTTCATGAAAAAGAGCGACCCCGCGTATGTTCCCGATAAGACGATCGGCGGCAAGGCGGCGTTCCGTCTTTACGATACCTATGGGTTTCCGCCCGAGCTCACCGAGGAGCTTGCAAGGGAGCGCGGGCTCACCGTGGACAAGGCGGGCTTTGACGAGGCGTTCAAGGAACACCAGCAAAAGAGCCGCGTCATCGAAAAGGGCGAGGCGAAGGGCGGGCTCGAAAGCCACAGCGACATCGCCGTTAAATATCATACGGCGACCCACCTTCTCAATGCCGCGCTCAAACGGGTGCTCTCCCCCGACTGCAACCAAAAGGGCAGCAACATCAACGACGAACGCCTTCGCTTCGACTTCAACTTCCCCCGCCCCATGACGGAAGAAGAGATCAAGGCGGTCGAAGATCTCGTCAATGAAAAAATCAAAGAGGACATTCCCGTCGTCTTTTGCGAGATGAGCCTCGAAGAGGCGCGCAAAGAGGGCTTTGTCGGCGTGTTCGATTCCAAGTACGGCGAGACCGTCAAGACCTACTCGATCGGCGATTTTTCCCGAGAAATGTGCGGCGGACCGCATGTTGCGCGCACGGGCGAGTTAGGACAGTTCAAAATCGTCAAAGAACAAAGCTCTTCAGCTGGGGTTAGGAGGATTAAAGCAATTTTGCTTTTTCCATAAGCGGCGCAAAGAGTAACGGTTACCAAGTGAAATAAGGTAGAATTTTTATGCGCTGCAAGTGCGGCATATGGCGTTTCGAGGGCTTTGCGGTGCAAAATCATACAAGAAAAGGGCGATCTTCGGTGAAAATCGGGAAGCAAGCGGGTGTGTAGGTGGTAAAATTTTTGTTTTTTCCGAAAAAATCTTGATTTTGCAACTCAAAACAGCTTGACGGAAATTTTGCGATAGCCTATAATGAAGGGGAAATCGGCAAAAAGCCCCGTTTCTGCCGAAAAAGAATAAGCACATTGATCGGGCAACACCCCCATTCAAGGAGTACGAATATGAAAACCTATATGGCAAAAGCGCAGACGGTTGAGAGAAAGTGGTATGTCGTTGACGCGACGGGACTTCCGCTCGGAAGAGTGGCGTCCAAAGTCGCGGCGATCTTGCGCGGAAAGAATAAGCCGACCTTTACGCCCAATGTCGATACGGGCGACTTCGTCATCATTCTCAACAGTGACAAGATCGTTTTGACGGGCAAAAAGCTCGAAGATAAGTATTACCGCTATCATACGGGATACATCGGCGGGCTCAAAGAGATCGCCTATGGCAAGCTTATGGCGGAGCGCAGCGATCTCGCCGTATACGAAGCGGTCAAGGGCATGCTTCCCAAAAATTCTCTCGGCAGACAGATGATCAAAAAGCTGCGCGTCTACAAGGGCGGCGAGCACAACCACGAGGCGCAGAAGCCCGAAGTATTAAAATTGTTTTGATGTGAGGTAATGAAATGGCGAAAGCAAATTTGAAAAAGAAATTGCAATATTGGGGCACGGGT
>CANRLK010000022.1 GCA_947631465.1 uncultured Clostridia bacterium | reverse complement strand
GCTGGGGTAGCTGGATTCGAACCAACGAATGACGGAGTCAGAGTCCGTTGCCTTACCGCTTGGCGACACCCCAATCTTTATTTTTAAGCATTGTTGAAACCTACTGCGCCGTTTTTCCACGCCGTTTCAATCATGAAACCCGCGACGATCCCGCCGCACCGTCTCAACCGCTTCTCAGTCATATAGTTTACCAAATTTCGCGCTTTTAATCAAGTGTTTTTCATGCCTTTTCGCAAAATTTTCGAGATTTTTCCGTCCCGCATCCCTTGTCCCGCGCCCCGCGCTCTCGCCCATGCCGCCTTCATCCCTCATTCCAAAAGGGGAATTTTGGGATTTCTTGGAGAATTTTGTAGAAATTTGTAAGTTTTTGCCCTCAGACGCTTGTCCTTTTCCTGTATAAATGCTATAATCAAAGCATTCCACGCTAATCGTCGTTTCTCCTCGGGAGGATCTCATGAAAAAATTCCTGCTCTCTGCTTTGGTCGCCATTCTTCTCATTGCGCCGATCTGCGCCTGCAAGAGCATGACCCCTGAATCCGCATACGATCTCGCGGTCAAGCACGGGTTTGTCGGCAGCGAGGCGGAATGGCTCGAAAGCCTCCGCGGGGCAGACGGCGATAAGGGCGAGCAAGGCAATGACGGTTTAAACGGCGCACTCTGGCATTCGGGCGAGGGTGCGCCGTCTTTCGATCTCGGCAAGGTCGGCGATTATTATCTCGATTATGTCGACGGCGGCGTCTATGAAAAAACTCAGTCTGGTTGGCAAAAACGCGGCGATATCCGCTATGAGGGCTTTCTCGAATACATCACCATCACCTTCGATCCAACGGGCGGAAGCCTTCCCGACGGCTTCAAGCGGGAAGTCAGCATCGTCAAAGGTCGGGTCTGCGACCTTCCCGTGCCCGTCAAAGAGGGTTATACCTTCCTCGGCTGGTTTTGCGGAGAGGGCGTGAATGCGGCGCAGGCAAATGCGCTCACCGTCTTTTCCCGCGACACGGTCCTCACCGCCCATTGGCGCAAAAACTACACCCTCGCTTTGAGACCTTGCGGCGATCATGCGGTGGGGGAGCAAATTCCCATCTACGGCAGTTTCGAAGGTCCGTCTAACGCGGAGATCGAGTTCTTTCTCGAAAAGGACGGCGTGCGCAGTTCCATCGAAAGCTGTCCCTATGTCGCAGCGTACGAGTATCAATTCGAGCGTAGGACTGATCATGCCGATTTCTTCGGATACGTCGTCATCTCCGCACCCGGAACGTACCGCATGGTCGTTACGGGGCAGGCCGAAGGGGTCACTGTGGAGGCGGATTCGATCTTTCTAATCGCATAATATTCACATAATTATGAATAAACTTTTGGAAATTATTGGAAAAATTTACAGGTGAAAATTCTGCTTCAAAACGTCGCTTTCAAGCCGAAACGATTGACAAAGCGGCGCTCTTATATTATAATGATAGTATTCTAAGGGTAAGGAGGCGAAATATGGACGAAACGCGCGCAAGGAAGATCCGTTTTTGGTACGGCGTTGCCCTTGCGGTCTTGACGGTGATCGTCGGCATCCTGTTTATTTTCGCCGCTGCGAGCATCTACGGCGGGAGAGAGGAGGGCGTGCCCCCGTATTCCCGCGACATCGTCGGCGGCTATCTCAAATGGCTCATCTATCCCCTGGGGCTCTGGATCTTGGGGATCGTTGCGGGGTACGTTTTATCGGTGATCTTTCCGCTCAGCGAAAAGTGCAAGCCCGCGCAGTCGGCGTTTACTTCGCTCAGACGGATGAAAAAGAAGATCCCGCAAGGGGGGAGCGAGGAATTTAACGCGCAGTATCGGGCGTATCGCAAGCAAGAGCTCATAAAGCTCGTCTTGTGGTCGGTCGCCGCCTGCTTTGCGCTTGCGACCGCGATCATCATGATCGTCTATCTGGCAACGCCCGTCAACTTCGACCCCACGGCGGAATACCTTGCTTCGGTGGACACGGCGCTTCGTCCCAACCATATCATCATCCGCATGGTGCAACATCTGCTGCCGTGGGTGGGAGCTTCGATGCTGCTCTTCATCGGCGCGTCGCTCTATGAATATTTCTCCGCAAAGAAGGAGCTTGGCTGCGTCAAACAACTGCTCGTCTTGGGGAAGGGCACGCCCGTAAGAGAACCTTCCGCGCTTTCGCAGAAGGGCAATGCCGCCGTCAAGGCGATGGACAACCGTTGGGTGAAACTCGGGATCTTTGCAGCCCTCTTCGTGCTTGCGATCGTATTTATCGTGGTCGGTGCGCTCGACGGCGGGATCGCGGATACGATGGCAAAGGCGATCGCGCTCTGCCGCGAATGCGTCGGGATCGGGTAAGGAGGAGTTATGGACGAAAACGAGAAAAAATTCCAAGAAGCCGCTCCCGAAAACGGCGGCGCGGAACAAGTGAGCGAAGGGTCTCCCGAACAGCCCGAAGGGAAGAAAAAAAAGAAGGGGTTCAAGGTTTGGTGGCAAAACCATAAGCCGACGCAGCGGCGCTTGATCCAAGTGTATGCGGCGCTCCTTTTCAATATCAATTTCAAGGGATTTTTCACGGGCGAAATGTACCGCGGTGCGGTCAAGAGCGTCTGCGTGCCTGGCATGAACTGCTATTCCTGCCCTGGCGCTTCGGGAGCGTGCCCGCTCGGGTCTCTTCAAAACGCGCTCGCGCACAGAAGCGCGGAGCACAGAAGCGCGTTCTTCTATGTCATCGGCATTATATTATTGTATGCGGTCTTGCTCGGCAGAACGATCTGCGGATTCTTATGCCCCGTCGGGCTCGGGCAAGAGCTTCTCTATAAGGTCAAGACCCCGAAGATGAAGAAGGGGAGAGTCACGCGCATTCTGTCCTATTTCAAGTATGTGCTGCTTGCGGTGCTCGTCATTGCCGTGCCGCTGCTGTTCTCCTTCTCGGATACGGTCATTCCCGGATTCTGCAAATACATCTGCCCCGCGGGCACGTTCGGCGGCGGCATCGGGCTGCTGCTCCATCCGAGCAACGCGGGACTTTTCGAAGGGCTCGGGATACTGTTCACCTGGAAGTTCATCCTCATGGTCATCATGATGGTCGCCTGCGTGTTCATCTTCCGTTTCTTCTGCCGTTTCTTCTGCCCGCTCGGCGCGATCTACGGCTTCTTCAATAAGATCTCTCTGCTCGGCGTTCGGCTCGACCAGAACAAGTGCACGGACTGCGGGCTCTGCATCGCGCACTGCAAGATGGACGTCAAGCACGTCGGCGATCATGAATGTATCAACTGCGGCGAATGTATCCGCATTTGCCCCGCGCATGCGATCTCCTGGAAGGGGTCGAAACTCTTCCTGCATCAAAACGCGGTCGAGCCCGTCCCCGTTGCGGAGAAGCCGCTCTCGGGTATGCTCAAAGAAAAGAGCGCGGCGGCGGTCGCGGTCGGCGAGACGGCACAGGGCGAAAGCGTCGTGCGCGAGGAGATCGCAGTCTCCGTCTCCTATGCGGAAACGCCCGCAGGCGCGCAAGGGGAGAACGTTGGAGCAACGGCGAAGGAAAAGCGTCCCAAGAAGCACGACAAGATCTTTTGGCTCAAAGTCGCGGCTTGGACGCTTGCGCTCGTCGTATTTGCGGGGGCGTTCGTGTATTACAACTTCCTCGACAAGAGCAGCGAAGTCGGGTATGTGCCCGCGGGAACGGAGCACCGTTTTGCGGTCACGGCATATACCGAAGGCACGCTTGTATTCAAGATCACGGGCGAAGGACATGAAGAGGACGGCGTGGTCGAGCCCTATTCGGGCGACGGCACGGAGAGTTCGCCGTACATCCTTCGCGAGCTCTACGGGAATTACGTTCTTACGGACCTTGCGGCGAATCAGACCGTTTGGTATTCCTATTCGAGCGAAGATACGGTCGAAGTGACTTTGAAAAGGGTCGGAAAATGGGAAGAGGAATCGACGGTGCGCTTCGGACTTGCGATCTACGGATACGGTCCGAGCGGCGAGCTCACGCTTTCGAGAAGTGTTGACATGGTGTCGAGCGAGACGTTCGAGATGGAAGCGGGCGTTGTGCGCGGTTATCAACAGGGTTCGCTGCTCTACGATTTCACCCTCGATGTGATCGGAAACGACGAGACGTATACCCTCTCCGCACACCGCGGGAAGATCATCGTCATCAACTTCTGGTACACGACCTGCGGACCGTGCGTCAACGAGCTTCCTTCCTTCCAACAAGTCAAGCAGAAGTACGGCGACGAAGTGGAAGTCATCGCAATTCATCAAGCGGGCTGGGAGGAACAGGAAGTCGTCGATTGGATCGACAAGAAAGAGGACGTCTTGGATACGTCGCGCACCTGGGCGAGCTGGGATGTGACCTTCCTCATGGACCGCGGCACGAAGAGCGTCAGCGAGATCTATACGCTCCTCGGCGGCAGAAGCAATTCGTATCCCATGACCCTCATCATCGACGAGAACGGCTTTGTCAGACTCTGGCGTCAGGCGTCCATGGAGCAATCCACCCTCGAAACCACGATCGACGAGATCCTCGCTTCCCGTCAAAACGGTTAAAAAGTTCAATGAGTAAAAGAAGCTCCCCGCAAAGGTTGCGGGGAGCTTTTGTCGTATTGGAACACCCCCTCAGTCACTTCGTGACAGCTCCCCCTCGAAGGGGGAGCCAAGGGGGGAGCGCGGGTTCGTGTTGCCTTGCGGCGGTTGCCCCCGCCGCAAGTCCGCCTCGCCACCAGCTCGGCTGTACTCGCCTTAGGCTCGTGCGCCGCGCATAGAAAAACAATAGAATGGCGCGTCTTCTACGGCGCAGTTCGCAGCCCACTGGGCTGTCGAACAGAATTTGCGCCGCTCCACCCCTTTTCCAGAGGGGGAGCCAAGATAAGAGACGCGGGACGTCTTGTCCTTTCCCTTGCTGTTCTTGAAGGGGGGTAGCTAAGGTGGGGCAACGATGCTCACCTAAGCAAGGCAGTAGAGCGCGGATAAGCGATGCGCCGCCCTCGTTGGATTGCGATAAAGCGTCGCTTTGTGGCGGCGCAGAAAGTGAAGGCGCGAGAGTTCGCAAAAATGCGTTGCGGGGTTCGGGACACAATCGCAAGTGTCCCGAGCTTTTTTGCTTCTTTTTTCAGCATTGAAAAAAGAAGAGTAAAGAAAACAAAAGAGCTTGTTTGAAATTTTTATGTATATTCAAAGATAAGTCCTTCTTGCATTAGGCTGCAATCGGCGCAAAATAAGGTAACACCCCCTCAGCCGCGCCGCGTTGCGTCGCGCCAGCTCCCCCTCAAAAGGGGGAGCCAAGAAGGGGCGAGCGATGTTCACCTAAGCAAGGCAGTGAGCGCGGATAAGCGATGCGCCGCCCTCGTTGGATTGCGATAAAGCGTCGTTTTGCGGCGGCGCAGGAATTGAAGGCACAAGAGCTTGAAAAAATGCGTTGCGGGGTTCGGGACACATCGCAGGTGGAGCGGCGCAACTTCTGTTCGACAGCCCAGTGGGCTGCGAACTGCGCCGCGACATGAGCACTGGCTGTGCGAGGGGCTGCGGCGTTCTCCTTGCGCCGCAGCAGGCTTGTTTGCAAGAAACGACGGGTCGATAATACGCGGGCTTTCGATTTTTCAGCATTGAAAAAAGAAGAGTAAAGAAAACAAAAGAGCTTGCATATTTTTTCATGCAAATAAAAGGGGAATCCTTTCTTGCAATAAGCCGCAAGCGGCAAATTGAGGCTCATAGCACATCTATCATCAAAATCATCAAGAAAAAACGATTTTACACCCCTTTGCCCCTCACTGTGCTCGGGGACTGTCTCACACGGGTAGAACCCCGTGTTCGGTCACCGTTCGCGCCTCTGATGCGCTCACTCCTGTCGCATTGCGCCAATGGTTATTAACCATTGACGGAGTGCAATGCTACATCCCTCAAAGGGGACAGCAAGCATACTGTGGGCGCATCGCACTACTCCACCCAAGGGGACAGCAGATAATGGCTCAGAAGTTGCGCCGCTCCACCCAAAGGGGGAGCCAAGGGGAGTATGATGCTCCGCCCTTGAAGGGGAAGCCAAGATGGGGGGATAGGTAGTGCGTCGCCATCTTGCTGTTCTCAAAGGAGCTAAGGTAGAGGGTCGCAAAGATTTTGATTACATAGACCCTTGAACAATAAAAAAATTGCGGCGTAGCCGTTTCCGACCGCGCCGCAGTTCTGTAAGGAGAGTTTTATGCTTTGTCAAACATGACCGTGTAGAAGCCGCCTTTTTCAGACAAAATGTACTTTTCGTCGTCAAACTTGCAGCCCTCGGGCCATTCCTCGGGAAGCGAGAAGTGCACTTGATGCTTGCTTTCAGGGAACATCGCCCAATCCCTTTCGTCGTCGTCAAAGCCGTTGTGCCATGCGAGCCCCGTTTCGGCATCGATGAACGCGCTGTAACATGACCCTGAAACTCCGTCCTCGCTGTAAGTGCAGATCTGAACGTTGTTGGCTAAGGGCTCTTCGGGATGCGCTCCGAAATAGACGGTCTTTCCGTCGGGGAGCAGGACAAGCAATTGATAATAGATGCGCGTCGTTGTCGTGGAATTGCCGAATTGATCGTAATCAGGTGCGGTAATGGGTTCGACGGGGTCGACCTTGATCTTGCCCGAGGTCGTGGAAGAACTGAGCTTTACAGGCGTTTGAACATAGCCCGGCATATCGCCGACGAGATAGACCATATAGTCGCCCTTGTCGAGATCGGCGGACGCAGAGGTCGTGCCGCGAAGCTCTTTGAGTTCGGACGTTCCTTCCTTTGAGAAGAAAAGGACGCTCATGTCGGCGAGAATGGACGCATTCGCGCCTTCGATCGTGACTGAGTAGGTCTTTGTCTTTTCGTCTTGATTGCCTTGGTTGTCGCCTGGATTGTCCTTCTTGGGCATTTCCGTGCCGCATTCGTCGCATTTGCCGTCGTTGTTGTTATCGACATGCTCGGTATGAGCGGACGGGTTTTTCTTTTCCTCGTTTTCACCGCAAGCGGCGGCGGAGAAGGCGATGCCCGTCAGCATGCAAAGGGAGAGCCCGAGCACGATGGGGGTTTTAAGTTTCATGGTTTTCCTCCTTTATTTTTCTTTCAAACGCGGTCGCCCGAAAGGGGAGCGCATGAAAGACTTTGTTTCCTTTATTATAGAAAAATTTTCGGAGAATGTCAAGGGCTTCCGAAAAAAATTTGGAAATAACGCAAAAAATTCACAAAAGTTTTTTCGAAATTGACGAAAGGGGAGATTTCGCGAAAAAATCGGGAAAAATTTTCGGGAAAGGAGCGAAATATACTTTGACAATTCGCAAAATTTATGGTATAGTGATAACAGCTTTGTCAAGTGGAAGTACCCAAGAGGCTCAAGGGGATGCCCTGCTAAGGCATTAGAGTGGATATTCTGCTGCGCGGGTTCGAATCCCGCCTTCCACGCCAAGCCGCCGCGCGTTTACAACGCGCGGCGGCTTAACTTTACTCACGATTCAACTTTTTCCCTTGCCCACCCATTGAGGGGTGGGTGTCTTGTTGCCATGCGGCGAGACGGAAGAGGGGTGCAACGTGCAAGCCGTTATCAATGCAACACCCCCTCAGTCTCGCTTCGCTCGCCAGCTCCCCCTGAGAGGGGGAGCCAAGGTTAGGGTGCGTTCGCGTCGCTTCCCTCGCTGTCCCCTTCGAGGGGTGGCGTAATGCGACAGGAGTGAGCGCATCACAGGCGCGAACGGTGACCGAACACAGGGTTCTACCCGTGTGAGACCGTGGCGCGCGAATGTGCGCCGAAAGGGGTGTGCAACGATCGCGCGCCAAATAAGGAAACACCCCCTCAGTCTCGCTTCGCTCGCCAGCTCCCCCTGAGAGGGGGAGCCAAGGTAGGAGGCGCGGGGAAAACTGAGGGAGTTTCCTGAGATCGTAAATGACGGAATCCCGCAACGCTACGCCGTGTTTCTACGCAGATAAGAAAAGCGTAAAATATCCCCGAGCTATTCTTCTTCTCGTTCCATGAAAGGACCGTTCTTTATGACGCGCATGCAAGCCGCGGCGAGCGCGCCAGGTCCGATGTGACACGAGACGCTCAAAGACAGCGGGTCGCAGAACGTGACGGGAATGCCTGGAAAGATCTCCGATAGCTCCTTATGGAAGCGCAGCGCCTCTTCCTCGTTGTCCGTATGCGCCACGCCGATGGACATCTCGCCGTTCTTGCAAAGGTCCGCAAAGCGGGTTTCAAGGTCATAGCGGATCGCCCCGATGATGACTTCCTTCGCCTTCCGAAGGGTGTTCACCTTCTTGTACGCGTCGAGCTTCTCGCCCTGGATCTGCAACACGGGCTTGATTTTGAGGATCGACCCGATGAGCGCTGCCGCAGGAGTGAGTCTGCCGCCCTTTTTCAAGTATTTGAGCGTATCGAGCGAAATATAGATGGAGCTGTCGAACTTGGTCTTGATCAAGACGTCCTTGATCTCGGCGGCGGAAAAGCCGCGATCCCGAAGCGCGATCGCATCGTACACGCTCTGTTTTTGAGAAATGGAAATGCGCTGGTTGTCCACGACTTCTACTCTTCTTCCGTACTCTTTCGCAAGCCCGATCGCCGTTTGGCAGGACTGCGAAAGCCCGCTCGACATGGGAATATGCACGATCTCGGCATTTTCCCTCGAAAGCAGGCTGTCCCAAAGTTCGGTCACCGAACTGACCGACGGCTGCGACGTCGAAACGTCCGCGCCGCTTTTGAGACGCTTGTAAAATTCCGCCTGCGTGAGGGTGAGATCCTCGAAAAATTGCTCCCCACCGATCAAAAAGGGCATCGGGATCACGGAAATTCCCAGTTTTTCCGCTTCCGCTTGCGTGATACCGCTGTTCGAATCGGTGACGATCTTGACCTTCGTCATCTTCCTCTCCGAATAAATAATTTGTTCACTTCATCTACGAAGTTTTCTTTATTATAGTAAAGAAGTATGAGAATGTCAAGCGTTCGAAAGAAATTTTATGATTTTTTTATGCGGGATAAGCATATAAATAGCGCATGAAGTTTTTCTCATCGCATAAGGTGCTTTTCGGAACGCTCTCGCTCGTGCTTGCGGTCGTGTTCACGACGATTTTATGCTTTTTTGCGCTCTCCAAGACGGCGGCAAGCGCGCGGCGGCTCACGATCGTGCTCGACGCGGGACACGGCGGCGTGGACGGCGGGGTCGTCGGGGTCACGTCCAAGAAAAAAGAGAGCGAGATCAACCTCGAAATCGTCTTTCTGCTCCAAAAGGAGTTCGAAGAGGCGGGGTTCAACGTCGTGCTCACGCGAAAGACCGAGGCAGGGCTCTACGGCGCGGCGACGACGGGCTACAAAAAGCGCGATATGAACAAGCGCGCCGAGATCATCAACGCCAATTTTCCCGCGCTCGTCATCTCCGTGCATCAGAACTTTTTCTCCATGCCCTCCCGCCGCGGAGCGCAGGTGTTCTTCCGTATCGGCTCGGCGCAGTCCATCGCTCTCGCAAACAAGATCCAAGCCTCCCTCAACGATATGCCCGAGTGCGTCAAACAGTCCCAAGCCCTCGCGGGCGACTATTTCATCCTCAATTGCAATTCCTATCCCGCCGTCATCGTCGAGTGCGGGTTTTTGTCCAACGCCGACGACGAACGCCTGCTTTTGACCCAAGATTACCGCAAAAAGCTCTCGAATGCGATCCTGAAAGGCGCGCTCTCCTATCTCTCTTCGCCCGCCGCCGCCATTTCCAACGAATAGGCGCAAAAGTCGGCGCATTAAAAGTGCAAAGCCGCTCAATTTGCAAGAAACGCAAATTGAAATTCATAATTTTGTTGACATCTCTTCTTTGCCGTGGTATAATATCAAGGATATGAACGGCTATGTGCATCGAAGGGAATTTCCACTTCGCTATACGGATTTTGATTTTCAAGATGTATTCAAACCCTCTTCGCTTTTGGGGCTCGTGCAAGAGGCGGCTTGTTCGAGTGCGGACGAGCTCGGCTTCGGCTATGAGGACTTAAAACCCCTGAATTTTGGATTCATCACCGTTCACACCTACTGCGAACTGCTTGCGCCCGTCAAGATCGGGGACAGGCTCACGGTCGAAACTTGGCCGCTGCCGCCCCGCCATGTCATCTTCGAGCGTGACTACCGCGTCTCAAACCAAAACGGCGAGCGCGTCGCCAACCTCGCCTCTCGCTGGTGTCTCGTAGATCTCAAAGACTTCTCGCTCCTGACGCCCGAAGCGCTTTCCAAGGCGCATGAGAAGTGTCCCTACAATCCCGAAAAGAGCCTACAAGTTCCCTCGTGGAAACTCAACAAGCTCTCCGACGGGGCGAGGGAAGTTTTCCGCATGATCGTCGGGGCGTCCCGCTGCGATCATTATTTTCATGCAAACAATACCTACTACCTCGATTTTTTCTTCGACTGTTTCTCCTTCGAAGAGCTTGCGCGTCCCGTCAAGAACTTTCAGATCGCATATGTTAAGCAAGCCAAGGCGGGCAAGGAGCTCGTCTTTTTGCGGAAAGACGAGGGGAACAGCTCCTTTTTGGAAGCGCACTCGGAAGGGGAGCTCATCGCGCAGTTTCGCGTGGAATTTGGGGCGTAGCGGCGAAATTTTCGCAAAAAATGAAGAGCAAATCGCGAAAATCGACCGTTTGCATAGTATTATGTCTGACATAGTATTGCAAAATCTAACGATTTTAAGGATAAAAAATGAAAAAGAAAGCATTCATCACGCTGGAAAACGGGAGAGTGTTCGAAGGGGTTTCCTTCGGCGCAGAGCGGGAAACGGTGGGCGAGCTCGTCTTTACCACGAACATGACGGGGTATTTGGAGACGCTGACCGACCCGAGTTATTTCGGGCAGATCGTCACGCAGACCTTTCCGCTCATCGGAAATTACGGCGTGATCCCGCCCGATTTCGAGAGTGAAAAGAGCTATGTGTTCGGCTACATCGTGCGCGAACGGTGCGAAGAGCCGTCCAACTTCCGAAGCGAGGGGAAGATCGAGGAGTACCTCAAACGTCAGAACATTCCCGCGGCGTACGGCGTGGATACGCGCGAGCTCACAAAGACCGTGCGCGAGGCGGGCGTGATGAATGCGGCGATCTCGTTCAAGCCGTTCACCGACTTCGAGCGGCTCAAAAAATACCGCGTGACCGACGCGCTCCATGCGGTCTCGTGCAGCGAGATCCTTCCACTCGGCGAAGGCAACGAAGGTCCGAAAGTCGTCCTGTTCGACTTCGGCGCAAAGCGGAACATCGCGCGGGAACTTGTCAAGCGCGGGTGCAGGGTGTTTGTCGTTCCCGCCTATACTTCGGCGAAAGACGCGCTCGCGCTCTCGCCCGACGGCATCATGCTTGCAAACGGGCCTGGAGATCCGTCCGATTATAAAGAGGTCATCGAAAACATCAAGGCGCTTGCGGGCAAGAAGCCGATCTTCGGGATCTGCCTCGGACACCAGCTCTTCGCGCTTGCAATGGGCGGCGAGACGCGGAAGATGAAATACGGACATCGCGGGGGCAACCAGCCCGTCAAGGAATTAAAGACGGGGCGGGTGTACATCACCTCGCAAAACCACGGGTACGAGGTCGTGTTGCAGAGCTTGAAGTGCGGCACGCTCTCCCATGTCAACGCCAACGACGGCACTTGCGAGGGCGTGGATTATCCCGAATTGAATGCCTTCACCGTGCAGTTCCATCCCGAGGCTTGCTCGGGACCGCACGACGCAAACTTTTTGTTCGACGAATTTCTTGCACGCATGAAAAAGGAGAGAGAAGATGCCTAAGAGAAGCGACATCAAGAAAGTGCTCGTCATCGGCTCGGGACCGATCGTCATCGGGCAGGCGGCGGAGTTCGACTATGCGGGGGCGCAGGCTTGCCGCGTGCTCAAAGACGCGGGAGTCAACGTCGTGCTCTGCAATTCCAACCCCGCGACGATCATGACCGATAAAATGCTCGCCGATGAGATCTATCTCGAACCGCTCACCGAAGAGAGCTTGAAGCGGATCATCATCAAGGAGCGCCCCGACTCGCTGCTTGCCTCGCTCGGCGGGCAGACGGGGCTCACGATGGGCTGCAAGCTCGCAAAGAGCGGATTCTTGGACGAGTGGGGGGTCAAGCTCATCGGCACGAAGCTCGACGCGATCGACCGTGCGGAAGATCGGGAACTCTTCAAGGAGACGATGCAGAAAATTCATCAACCCGTCGTTCCGTCCGACATCGCCTATACGGTCGAGGAATGCGTGGAGATCGCCGAAAAGCTCGGCTATCCCGTCATTGTCCGTCCCGCGTTCACGCTCGGCGGCGCGGGGGGCGGCGTTGCGCGGGACGAGGAAGCCCTGCGCCTCATCGCACATAACGGGCTCATGCTCTCGCCCATCACCCAAGTGCTCATCGAAAAATACATCGGCGGGTGGAAGGAGATCGAATTTGAGGTGCTGCGCGACAGCGCGGGAAACGTCCTCACCGTCTGCTCCATGGAGAACTTCGACCCCGTCGGCATCCATACGGGGGACAGCATCGTCATCGCGCCTGCCGTCACCCTCTCGGACAAGGAATACCAAATGCTGCGCACGGCTTCGCTCGACATCATCGGCGAGCTCGGGATCGAGGGGGGCTGCAACTGCCAGTTCGCGCTCTCGCCCGACAGCTTCGAGTACGCGGTCATCGAGGTCAACCCCCGCGTCTCGCGCTCTTCGGCGCTCGCAAGCAAGGCGACGGGCTATCCCATCGCAAAAGTCGCGACGAAGATCGCCCTCGGCTATACCTTGGACGAGATCAAAAACGACGTCACGGGCAAGACCTATGCCTGCTTCGAGCCCGCGCTCGACTATGTGGTCGTCAAACTCCCCAAGTGGCCCTTCGATAAATTCCTGTACGCGAAGCGGGAACTCGGCTCGCGCATGAAGGCGACGGGCGAAGTCATGGCGATCGGCTCGACCTTCGAGCAGGCGATCATGAAGGCGGTCCGCGGCGCGGAGATCTCGCTCTCCACCCTCAACGCCCCCAAGTTCGCCTCGCTCTCCAAAAAGGAACTCTACCAGGAACTCGAAAAGACGACCGACGAACGGCTCTTTGCCGTCTTTGCCGCGCTCCATGCGGGCATCACCCCCGACGAGATCTTCGAAGTCACCAAGATCGACCGTTGGTTCTTAAATAAACTATTACACCTCGTGCGCTTCGAAGAGAACATCCGCGGCAGGAAGCTCTCGCGCGAGGAATATCTGACGGCGAAAAAACT
The DNA here is from genome assembly GCA_947631465.1 of uncultured Clostridia bacterium. Lineage (GTDB taxonomy): Bacteria > Bacillota > Clostridia > Christensenellales > Borkfalkiaceae > Gallimonas. The sequence continues at coordinate 12,487 of CANRLK010000022.1, read as the reverse complement.
CGGCTATACCGATTATGCGTTGAAGAATTTGAGCGGACAGCCCCTTCCCAAGCACAGAAGGGCGGTCTTTAAGATGGTCGATACCTGCGCGGCGGAGTTTTCCGCGCAGACGCCCTATTTCTATTCGACCTATGACGAGCCCGAAAACGACGAGGCGAAGCCGTTCGTCGAACGGTCGAAGAAGCGGCGCGTCATCGTCATCGGCTCTGGCCCGATCCGAATCGGGCAGGGCATCGAGTTCGACTATTCCTCCGTCCACTGCGTCTGGACGCTCAAAGAGCTCGGATACGAGGTCATCATCATCAACAACAATCCCGAGACCGTCTCGACCGACTTCGATACGGCGGACAGGCTGTATTTCGAATCGCTTACGCCCGAGGACGTGCAGAACGTCATCGACGTCGAAAAACCTTACGGCGTCGTCGTCACGTTCGGCGGGCAGACGGCGATCAAGCTGTGCGGGTATCTCGCGAAGAAGGGGGTGCGCATCCTCGGCACGAGTGCGGACAGTGTGGACATGGCGGAGGACCGCGAACGCTTCGACGAGCTCTTGGAACATTTCGACATCGCCCGTCCGAAGGGGCTGACGGTCATGACCAAGCCCGAAGCCATCCGCGCCGCCGAGACCCTCGGCTATCCCGTGCTGCTGCGTCCGTCCTATGTCATCGGCGGGCAGAACATGACGATCGCTTTCACCGAAAACGACATCTCGCGCTATATGGACGTCATCTTGGCGCAGAAGATCGAAAACCCCGTGCTCTGCGATAAATACCTCATGGGTTCGGAGCTCGAAGTGGACGCGATCTCGGACGGCGTGGACGTGCTTATCCCCGGGATCATGCAGCACGTCGAGCGCGCGGGCGTGCATTCGGGCGACTCGATCGCGGTGTACCCGCCCTATCATTTGTCGGACGCGATGAAGGAGCGCATTGTCGAGGTCTCGACCAAGCTCGCCTTGGAACTCAAAACCAAGGGACTCATCAACATCCAATATCTCATCTATCAAAACCGTCTGTATGTCATCGAAGTCAATCCGCGCGCCTCGCGCACCATTCCCTATATCTCCAAGGTGACGGGCGTGCCCATGGTCGAGCTTGCGACCAAGATCATGGGCGGGGCGAAGCTCAAACGGTTGGGCTTCGGCACGGGACTATATCCCGATTCTCCCTATGTCGCGGTCAAAGTGCCCGTGTTCAGTTTCGAAAAACTCAACGACGTCAATTCCCAGCTCGGTCCCGAGATGAAATCGACGGGCGAAGTGCTCGGCATCGGCAAGACCATCGAAGAAGCGCTCTTTAAGGGGCTCGTTTCGGCGGGATTCAAAATGTGCCATCCGACCAAGGAAAAGCCCGTCGGCGTGTATTTTACCGTCAACGATCAGGACAAGTCCGAGATCGTCTCGATCGCGAAGAAATTTGCGGACCTCGGCTGTAATCTGTATGCGACGGCGGGCACGGCGAAGGTCATCTCCGACCTTGGGGTGGAAGTGAGGATCGTCGAACGGCTCAAAGCGACCAAACAGGTCTCCAAGCTCATGGACGAGGGCAAGATCGACTACATCATCTACACGGGCAAGACGGACGTGGACTCCATCAACGACTATATCGAGCTTCATCACCATGCGATCTTGCTCGGGATTACCGTCTTGACGTCGCTCGACACGGCGAACGCGCTCTGCGACATCATCGCGAGCAAATTCACCGAGGACAACACCGAGCTCGTGGACATCAACGCATTGAGAAAGCACAAGTTACAGCTCGACTTCGTCAAAATGCAGTCCTGCGGGAACGATTATATCTTCTTCAAGAATTTGAGCGGGGAGATCACCTGCCCCGAATCGCTTGCGATCAACTTCGTCAACCGCCATTACGGGATCGGCGGGGACGGGATCGTGCTCATCGAGAAGTCGGAGCGGGCGGACGCGAAAATGCGCGTCTTTGACCAGGACGGCATGGAAGGGGGCATGACGGGCAACGCCGTGCGCTGCGTCGCGAAATATCTCTATGAATCGGGCGCGGTGCATAAGGAAGAGATGAAGATCGAAACGAGCGGCGGCGTCGTGGACGTGAGAGTGTACTGCTTCGGCGGGATCGTCACCTCCGCAAGCGTCGATTTGGGCACGCCCGTCTTTGAAGGGGACAAGATCCCTTCCGTGTTCCGCGGAAAGAGCATTGTGGACCAGCCGATGGAGATCGACGGCACGGTTTTGAGCGCGACTGCGCTCTCGCTCGGGGCTTGCCACTGCGTCATCTTCTGCGATAAGGTCGAGGCAGTGCCCGTTTCGGAGCTTGGACCGAAGATCGAAAACAGCAAGTATTTCCCGCATAAGACCAACGTGGAATTTGTGCGCGTCGTCAACGAATCGACGATCAAGATGCGCGTCTGGGAGCGCGGGAACGGCGAGACTTACGCCTGCGGCACGGGCGCGGCGGCGGCTGCGGTCGCCTGCGTCATGAAGGGCTACTGCAAGCGCGATCTCATGATCACCGTCAAAGTCAAGGGGGGAGACCTCAACGTCCTGTACGGCTCGGACGGCAGGGTCACGCTCTCGGGCAGCGTCCAAAAAGTCTACGAGGGACGGGTGGAATTTTAAGTATCCATGATCTATCTCGACAATGCGGCGACGACCCGCCCCTTACAAGAGGCGTTCTCAAAAGCCGCCGAGCTCGCCTGCCATAACTTTTTCAATCCCTCCGCCCTCTACCGCGGAGGAATTTCCATGCGCGGAGAGCTCGAACGCGCAAGAGCTTCCATTTTAAGCCGAATTGCGGGCGAGAAATACGAGCTCATCTTCACTTCGGGCGGGACGGAAGCGGACGATCAGGCGATCTTTGGCGGCGCGCGCCGCGGGAACGCCGTCACGACCCTCGGCGAACATGCCGCCGTGTTCCGCTCTTTCCAAGAGCTCAAAAACAGGGGCGTCGAGACCCGCTTTGCGCCGTTAAACCGCGACGGAAGCGTGGACGAAGATGCGCTCTTAAATTTGGTGGACGAAAAGACCAGCCTTGTCTCGGTCATGCACGTCAACAACGAGACGGGCGCGGTCAACGACATTCAGACGATCTCAAAAAAGGTCAAAGAAAAAAATCCGCGCTGCCTGTTCCACAGCGACGGCGTGCAGGCGTTCGGAAAACTGAACGAAAGACTTGGGACATGCGTCGATCTCTATTCCGTGAGCGCGCATAAGATCGGCGGGATCAAGGGCACGGGCGCGCTCATCAAGAAGAAGGACGTCAACCTGCCCCCGCTCATCTTCGGCGGCGGACAGGAAGGGGACAAGCGGAGCGGCACGGAAAACGTGCTCGGCATTTTGTGCTTTGCCTATGCCGCGGAAATCGTGTTCAAGGAGCTTCCCGCAAATTTTGAGCGGGTGAAGGAGATCAAAAAGGCGTTTGCGGATGCGCTCGACCCGAGGTATTTTGCCTTGATTTCGACGATGGACGGCTCGCCGTATCTTCTTTCGGTCTCGGCAAGGGGGCTCAAAGGCGAGATCATGCAGCGGCTGCTCGAAGAAAAGGGGATTCTCGTCGGCACGGGCAGTGCTTGTTCGTCCAAAAAGCCGCACAGCAGGGTCATCGAGGCATGCGGCTATCAAAATGAGGTGCTGGACGGCGTTTTAAGGGTGAGTTTCTCCTTTGAGACGACAAAAGACGAGGCATTGACGGCGGCAAACGCCATGAATGAGTGCGCGGGCGCGCTGCATGAACGGATAAGCAGGGGTTGATCGGGGAATCAAAATGAAAAAAGTTATCATCATCCGCTATGCGGAAATACATTTGAAGGGAAAGAACCGCGGATTTTTCGAGCATGTGTTCTCGGTCAATCTCGAACGCGCGATGCGCGGTATCCGCCATGAACTGCACCGTACGAGCGGAAGGTATTTGCTCGTCAATTTCGAGGAAGAAAAGATCGAAGAGATCTGTCTGCGGCTTCAAAGGGTGTTCGGCGTGCACTCGTATTCGGTGGGACTTATCACGGGCAACAGCCTTGACGAGATGTTCGCGGCGGCGCAGGAAGTGTCGCCGAGTTCGGGGACGTTCAAGATCGACACCCATCGCGCGGACAAGCGATACCCGCTCACGAGCATGCAGATCAGCGCGGAGATCGGCGGAAGGCTGCTTTCCAAGCGTCCGAACTTGAAAGTGGACGTGCATACGCCCGAGCATACCGTGCACCTCGACGTGCGCGAAAACGGGACGGCGCTCGCCTTCGGAACGTTTGAAAAAGGCGCGGGGGGGATCCCCGTCGGAAGCTCGGGGAAGGGGCTTTTGCTCATTTCGGGCGGGATCGACTCGCCCGTCGCGGGCTACATGATGGCAAAACGCGGCATGTCCGTCGAGTTCTTGCACTTCCACAGCTACCCCTATACCAACGACAGCGCGAAGGAGAAGGTCAAAGAGCTTGCAAAGCTGCTTTCAAAATACACGCTCACGGGGAAACTTTTAACGATCAACGTCGCGCACATTCAAGAGGAGATCCATAAAAAATGCGCGGGGGAACTCAACGTCACCCTGCTTCGACGCTTCATGTTCCGCCTGGCGCAGACGATCGCCGAAGAAAACGGGCTGCAATGCCTCATCACGGGGGAAAGCCTCGGACAGGTCGCAAGCCAGACGATCGAGGGAATGACGTCGTCGAACGCCGTCGTGTCCCTGCCCGTCCTGCGCCCGCTCGTCGGGTTCGACAAGGATGAGATCATCTCGATTGCCAAGAAGATCGGCACGTTCGAAACGTCCGTTCTGCCCTTCGAGGACTGCTGCACCGTCTTTTTGCCCGAGTTTCCCGCGACCCGCCCGAAGCTTGCTTTCATCGAAGAAGAGGAACAAAAACTCGATGTTCCTTCACTTATCATGGAAGCCCTTCAAACCAAGGAAGAGTTCCTCATCTGAGTGTTTCTCTCATTCATCCGTCCACCAATCGTCGGGAACTTCCGACGATTTTTCTATATACACCGAGGGGAGTTTTACCGTCTCGCCCGCGACCCCTTGATAAAACGGCGTGACGAGATAGGTATAGCTCTTTCCCCCCTCGACCGAGTTGTCTACGATCTCTTCGCGGTATTTTCCGCTGTAAATGACGCAAATTTTACCGTCACTTTCTCTTTTTACCTCGTAATCATAGTAATATGTCTGACATAGTATTAGGGTCACCGCGCCATTTTTCACTTTAATGAGCGGTTCTTTGATTTTCGGCGTGGAGAAGGTCGAGCTCGTGCCTTTGGGGAGCGCGCTCTTTTTGAAGAGCTCATGCAGGGAGAGATAGCTCGGCGCGGCGGGGTCGGCAAGGAGCAGACGGTGATTTTTTTCGTACTCTTCCTTGTCGAGCGCGGCTTCGACGATCTTGTCGCATGCGGAAAACGGCGGCGGGGGAGCGGGGTAGAGCGACTCTAAAACGGAGAGCGCGATGTTGGCGGGCAGTCCGCCGCCCACGGCGTCGATCGGGGAATTGTCCCGATTGCCGAGCCATACGGCGACGGTATCGCGGGAAGTATAGGCGATCGTATAGGCGTCGGTGTTGCCCTTTTCCGTGCCGCCCGTGCCCGTCTTGGCGCACACTTCGAAGGGGAGAGATTTGAGCTTCTTCGCCGTGCCCTCTTTGGCGGCGGTCATAAGCATGCTGTTCACGAGCGCGCAGGTATCTTCCGAAAAGACCTTTTTCTCCTGCGCTTGGCGTTCGTATAAGCGCTCGCCGTTTTCGGTCTCGATGAGGCGGATGCAGGCGGAGGGGAGAAAGTTCCCGCCCCGCGCAAAGACGGAATAGCCGTCCGCAAGGGACAAGAGCGGATAGCCCTCTTTCATGCCGCCGAGGGCGAGCGCGAGCGTGCGGTCCTCTTTTGCGACGGGCAGGTCGAGCTTTTCAAGATACGATGAGGCTCTGTCCACGCCGAGGGTGTTCAAGATCTTGACGGCGGGCACGTTGACGCTGTGCGAGAGCGCATGGCGGACGCTCATGTAGCCCTCGTAAGTGCCGCCGAAATTTTCGGGACTGTATCCGCCGAAATCCTCTCTTTCGTCGAGAACGGGCGTTGCGGGGGAGACGAGGTCCTCCTCGATCGCAGGTCCGTAGACGAGAAGGGGCTTGATGAGCGAAGCGGGCAGCCGTTTGACGTTTCCGACCGTCGAGAAAAACGCCTTCAATTCGCCCTCGTTCGAACGGACGAGAAAGCAGCAGTCGCTGTCCGTTTTGAGCGATTCGAGACGGGCTTGCAGCGTTTGGTCGAAGGACGTGTAGATTTTGAGCCGTTCTTCTCCCCGAAAGTCGGGAAAGAGGCGGGCAAACTCGTCAAAGACGAGGGCAAGATAGCTGTTGTGCTTGGGCTCTTCCTGCGGCGCGCTCGGCAAGGGCTCATTCTTTGCCGTTTCGTATTCCTCGGGCGTGATGACGTCTTGCGCCTTCATGAGCGAGAGGACGAAATTTCGGCGGGAGAGGCATTTTTCGGGCGCGCGGAAGGGGGAGTAGCGGTTGGGGGACTTGACGAGCGCGGCGAGCATGGCGCAGTCCGAAACGGAGAGCTCCTTCGGCGATTTTCCGAAATAAAAGCGCGACGCGCCGCCGATCCCGAACGCGCTGTGCCCGAAGTAGATGGAGTTTAAGTACATCTCCAAGATCTCGTCCTTGGAATACCGTTTTTCGAGCAGTTTTGCGAGTTTGATCTCATTGAGTTTGCGCTTGATGGTCTTTTCGCCCGAGAGATGGGTGTTTTTGATGAGCTGTTGGGAGATGGTCGAAGCGCCTTCCTTGAAAGAGAGGGAGACGAGATTTTTCCCCGCGGCTTTGATCATGCGCTTATAGTCCACGCCGCCGTGGGAATAGAAGCGTTTGTCCTCGACGGCGACGAACGCGCCCCCGACATAGCGCGGGAGCTCGGAGAGTTTTGCCGTCTCTTCGCTCGTATTGAGAAGGCTGCCGTCCGCGGCAAAGACGCTTACTGCGCCGTCTTTGAGGGCGAGCTTTCCCTCGTCGAGCGCCGCGTCCTTCGTGACGAGAAAAAAGGTCAGAAAGAGCGCGAAAAAGAGCAGCAGCAGGGCAAATAGGACGATCAACAGGACTTTCAGCGTGGTTTTCATCGGTTATAGTATCCGTTAAGCCGAAAAAATTTTGCAAAGCCGCACGCATTTGTTGAAATTTTCCTTATTTTATGGTATAATCAATCGGATAGGAAAAAATAAGGGGGCAAATGAGATGACCTTACGGGAAATGATACAAAACAGCAAGCGGATCGTCTTTTTCGGCGGGGCGGGGGTCTCCACCGAGAGCGGCATTCCCGATTTTCGCTCCAAAGACGGGCTGTACCGTCAACACTACGCCTACGACCCCGAGGTCATTTTGAGCGCGGACTTCTTCCGTTCCAACCAAGAGGAGTTCTTCCGCTTTTACCGCGATAAAATGCTTCCTCTGTCCGCAAAGCCCAACGCGGCGCACAGAAAACTTGCCGAGATGGAAGAGAAGGGCATTCTCTCTTCCGTCGTGACGCAAAACATCGACGGACTGCACCAAGCCGCGGGCTCGAAAAAGGTATTCGAGCTGCATGGCAGCATCCATCGGAACTATTGCATGAAGTGCGGGAAGTTCTATCCCGCAAAATATATCGCGGAAAGCAAGGGCGTCCCGAAATGCGAATGCGGCGGGACGATCAAGCCCGACGTCGTCTTGTACGGCGAGCCTTTGAACGATTCCGTTGTCCGCGGCGCGATCGACGAGATCAAAAGAGCGGACATGCTCATCATTGCGGGGACGTCGCTCTCCGTCTATCCCGCGGCGGGCTTTATCAATTACTTCCGCGGGAACTACACCGTCCTCATCAACCGCGACGAGACCCCGCTCGATGAAAGTTGCGATCTCTGCCTGCACGAAAAGGTCGGCGAAGTGTTTGAAGGGCTCATGTTTTAAGGGAAGGATCTTGGGATGAATTATCACATCGTCACATACGGCTGTCAAATGAACGTCCATGAATCGGAGAAGATCGCTGGCGTTTTGCGGGAGAAGGGATACGATACCCAAAGTCCCTTGGAAGAGGCGGACATCATCGTATTCAACACCTGCTGTATCCGCGAAAATGCCGAGAACCATGCGTTCGGCAACCTCGGCGCGCTCAAAAAGTTAAAGCGGGAGAAGAAGGGACTGCTCATTGCGGTCGGCGGCTGCATGGTCCAAGAGGCGGGCAAGGCGCAGCTCTTGAAGGAGAAGTTTCCCTTCATCGACATCCTGTTCGGGACGCATAATTTAAGCGAGCTCTCCGCGCTCATCGACAAAAAACGGGCGCAGAAAAAGGCGGTCATCTCTTTGAAAGAGGCGCGCGAGGCGGTCGAGGACGACATCAAGCCCTTCCGAACGGGCTATCCCGGGGCTTGGGTCAACATCACCTACGGCTGCAACAATTTCTGTTCCTATTGCATTGTGCCCTATGTGCGCGGAAGAGAGGTTTCAAGGCGCGCCGACACGATCATCAAGGAAGTTTCCTCACTCGTTCAGGAGGGATTCAAGGAGATCACCCTTTTGGGGCAGAACGTCAACTCGTACAACAGCGACGGGCAGGGCGGCATGAGCTTTCCTGAACTTCTCGACGCCTGCGCGGAGATCGAAGGAAAGTTCCGCCTTCGGTTCATGACGTCTCATCCCAAGGATTTTTCAAAGGAACTCGTCCGCGTCGTCAAAAAGCGGGATAAAATCTGCAATGCCATCCATCTTCCCGCCCAATCGGGGAGCGACCGCATTCTTGCACTCATGAATCGGAAGTACACGCGGGAGACCTATCTCGATCGGGTGCGCATGCTGCGGGAGGAGATTCCGAATTGCGCCTTGACGACCGACCTCATCGTCGGTTTTCCGACGGAGACCGAGGCAGATTTCGAAGAGACGCTCTCGCTCGTCAAAGAGGCGGAGTTTGCGTCGGCGTTTACCTTTATCTATTCCCCGCGCCAAGGCACGAAGGCGGAGAAAATGGCGGGAAGAGTGGACGAGGCGACGGCGAAGGATCGAATCATGCGGCTCATCGAGCAGGTGAACGAGAACACGCGCAAATGCTCGGAGAGTTTCGTCGGCAAGACGACGGAGATCTTGTGCGAGGACTTTGACGAAAAGAAGAAGTGCTATTTAGGGCGCAACGAGGCGGGACGCATGGGGTATTTCGAGAGCGCGAAAAATCCGATCGGGGAGTTCGTGCCCCTGCATGTGACGCGCGCAAACGGCGTTTCGCTCTTCGGGACGGTCGAAGAGCTTTGACTTGAAGAGCATTGACATACAAAGGAGAGAAAGAGCGTGAAAAAGAAAGAGCAAGAAGAGGAGCTCATGTCACCGATGATGGAGTTTTGGAAGAAGGTCAAGGCGAAGTATCCCGACTGTCTGATCTTTTTCAGGCTCGGGGATTTTTACGAGATGTTCTTCGAGGATGCGATCGTCGCGTCGAAGATCCTCGATCTCACCCTCACGGGGCGGGATTGCGGGCGGGAAGAGCGCGCGCCCATGTGCGGCGTGCCCTATCATGCGGCGGACGGCTACATCGCAAAGCTCGTCGAGAGCGGCAAGCGCGTCGCGATCTGCGAACAGCTGTCCGACCCCAAGGAGAAAAAGGGGATGGTGGACCGCGACGTCGTGCGGGTGGTCAGCGCAGGCACGAGGATCGAGAGCGAGCTCTTGGACGAGAAGAAGAACAACTTCATCGCTTGCGCGGTCAAGCAAGAGGACTTCTTCGCCTGCGCCTGGGCGGACATCACGACGGGGGAATTTAACGTCTCGGAGATGGAGAATGCGGAAAAATTGCTCTCCGCGCTCGTCAATCTGTCCGTTTCCGAGGTCATTTGCAACGACGAACTGCTCTTTGCGGTCAAGGACGCGCCCGAGATCGAACGGGGGGTGTTGCCGCCGTTTTCGTGCTATCTCTCGTCTGCGTTTACCAAGGAAGCGGCGCAAAAGGCGGTCAAGTCGCAGTTTTCCGTTCCTTCGACGGACATTTTGGGGCTTGCGGGACACGGACTTTGCGAGTGCGCCGCGGGCGCGCTCCTGCAATATCTCAGCGAGACCCAAAAGCGCGCGCTCACAAATATTTCAAAACTTCACATCAACGAGGAGAGCAAGCATTTGCGGCTCGACCCCGTCGCCGTGCGCAACCTCGAAATCCTGAAAAACACGGCAGAGGGCAAGCGCTACGGCTCGCTTTTATGGCTGCTCGACAAGACCAAGACGGGCATGGGCGCGCGGAAGCTCTCCTCGATGCTCCTATCTCCTCCGCTCGACAAACGGGAGATCGAAGAGCGGCTGGACGCGGTGGATGAGCTCTTCCAAGCGACCCTCGTGCGCATGGGCGTAGGGGAGATGCTCTCGGAAATGCACGACGTCGAGCGGCTTGCGGGCAAGATCTCCAACGGCAATTTAGAGCCCAAGGACTGCGTGCTTCTCTCCAAATCCCTTGCCGCCGTGCCCAATCTCAAATTCCGTCTGTCGGGGTTCTCCTCTCCGCTCATGAAGAAGATCAACGACGGGCTCGCCGATCCCAAGGAGCTTTGCACCCTTCTCGATTCGGCGATCAAAGAGGATGCGACCCTGGTCCGCGACGGAAATTTCATCAAAGAGGGCTATAATTCCGACCTCGATTTTTTGAGAAGCTCCAAAGCGGACGGCGAGCGGACCATCGCAGACATGGAAGCGATGCTGCGCGAAAAGACGGGGATCAAAAGCCTCAGAGTGGGATACAACCGCGTGTTCGGCTACTATTTCGAAGTGAGCAAATCCAACAAATCGCAAGTGCCTTTCTATTTTACCCCCCGCCAGACGCTTGCAAATTCCGAACGGTATACGATCGACGAGCTCCAAGAGGTCGAAGAGAAGATCGTCGGCTGCGAGGACAAAGCCCGCCGCATTGAAGAGGGGCTGTATCAGGAGATCGTCGGGATCTTGACCAAGAACATCTCCGTCTTGCAGTCGATCTCCGAGGCGATCGCCCTTCTCGACGTGCTCGTCTCGTTTGCGGAGGTCTCCAAGGAATACCGCTATGCACGACCCGAGATCTTGGAGCAGGGCGCGCTTGAAATCGAAGAGGGGCGGCATCCCGTCATCGAGCGCATTTCGCGGGAGCGGTTCGTGCCCAACGACTGCGTGTTGGACGGCGGGGAGAACCGGACGCTCGTCATCACAGGTCCGAATATGGCGGGTAAGAGCACCTATTTAAGACAGGTCGCGCTCATCGTCCTGATGGCGCACATCGGCTGTTTCGTGCCCGCAAAGCGCGCGAAGATCCCGCTCTGCGACAGAATTTTCACGCGCATCGGCGCAAGCGACAATTTGATCTTGAACCGAAGCACGTTCATGGTGGAAATGAGCGAAGTCGCGGGCATTCTTCGCGGCGCGACGGAAAAGAGCCTGCTCATTCTCGATGAAGTGGGCAGGGGCACGAGCACCTTCGACGGGCTCTCGATCGCCTGGGCGGTCATTGAATATCTCAACGACAACATCCGCGCAAAGACGTTGTTCGCGACCCATTATCACGAGCTGACCGAGCTCGAAGGCAAGAAAGAGGGGATCAAGAACTATAAGATCGGCGTAAGGGAAGTGAACGGCTCGATCGTCTTTTTGCGGAAGATCGTGCGGGGCGGGGCGTCGCGCTCGTTCGGCGTGGAAGTCGCCGCGCTTGCGGGCGTGCCCGAAGAGATCACGGGCAAGGCAAAGAAGATCTTAAAACGGCTCGAAAAGAACGACCTCGCACAGCGCAGCCAAGAAGAACTGCCCGACGAAGAGGAAGAAGCGGCGGAAGAAAAGGAAAGCGATCTTTCGATCATAAGGGAGCTCAAAAGCCTCGAAGTCGATCATTTGACCCCGATGCAGGCGCTGTCTCTTTTATTTGAATGGAAAAAGCGGACGGAGGAGGAAGAAAATTGATCCATATTCTTGCGCCCGAGGTCTTTAACCGCATTGCGGCGGGCGAGGTCGTCGATCGGCCGTATTCGGTCGTCAAAGAACTCGTCGAAAATGCGATCGACGCAAAGGCGAGCGAGATCAAGATCGAGATCGAGGGCGGCGGCAAAAAACTCATCCGCGTCACAGACAACGGCTGCGGAATCGCAAAAGACGATTTGAAGGCCGCCTTTCATCCCCATGCAACGTCCAAATTACAGCGGGCGGAGGACCTCGAACACATCGTGACGCTCGGCTTCCGCGGGGAAGCGATCGCCTCGATCGCGTCCGTCTCCAAAATGAACATCACCTCAAAGACGAAAGAGGACAACGCCTATTCACTCTCCTCGATCGGTGGGGTGTTGGGGGAGATCGAGCCCGCGGCAGGCGCAAACGGCACTTGCGTGACCGTCGAAGATCTCTTTTTCTCCACGCCCGCAAGGCTCAAATTTTTGCGCTCCGACCAACAGGAAGAGGGGGAGATCTCCAACATGGTCGCCCGTCTCATCTTGTCCCGTCCCTTGATTTCCTTTCTCTACCTCGTGAACGGAAAGACCCGCTACCACTCCTTCGGCGACGGACAGGGCAGCGCGGCAGCCGT